>DATLUZ010000177.1:0-2681 GCA_035577785.1 Burkholderiales bacterium
GTGGCGGGGTCGATGACGTGGATGTTGTCGCCGGCGCTGTTGGTGACGTAGACGCGCGAGGTCTGCGCTGCCGCCGTCTCGGCTACCAAAGAGAGCGCGGCAAGGACAACGATGCCAAGGATGATTCGGGACGTGTTCCGCATGGTGGATCTCCTCTGCTCACCGCGCGAGTGCGACGAGGATCATACTCCGCCCATGCTGCGCCGGTTCATCGCCCTGGCATGTCTCCTTGCCGCGCTACCGCTCTTTGCGCAGGACTATCCGAAACGGCCGGTGCGGCTGATCGTGCCGTTTCCTCCGGGCGGCGGCAACGACATCGTGGCGCGCGCGGTGGCGCAGGAGCTGGCGAAGAGCCTCGGCCAGCAGTTCGTGGTCGACAACCGCGCCGGCGCCGGCGGCGCCATCGGCGCGGAGCTCGCGGCGCGCTCGCCGGCCGACGGCTACACGCTGTTCCTCGGCGGCGTCGGCAGCCACGTGGTGAACCCGAGCCTGCACGCCAAGCTCTCCTACGACCCGGTCCGCGACTTCGCGCCGGTCACGCTCATCGCTTCGGCGCCGTCGGTCCTGGTGGTCAACCCGGCGCTGCAGGCCACGACCGTCGCTGAGTTCACGGCGCTGGCGAAAGCCAATCCAGGCAAGCTCAACTACGCCTCCAACGGAAACGGCAGCTCGGCGCAGCTCGCCGCGGTGCTTTACGAGTCGATGGCGGGCGTGCGCATGATGCACGTCCCGTACAAAGGGGTCGCTGCGGCGCTCGTCGACGTCATGAGCGGCGAAGTGCAGCTCATGTTCGGCACGCTGGTCGCCATCATTCCGCACATCAGGGCAGGGCGGCTGCGTGCGCTCGCGGTGACCGGCAGGCAGCGCTCGCCGTTGCTGCCCGACGTCCCGACGCTCGCCGAATCGGGGCTGCCGGGCTACGAGGCGGGCTCCTGGTACGGAATCCTCGCGCCGGCCGGCACGCCGGGCGCGATCGTGGCGCGTCTCAATGCGGAGATCAACAACGCGATCCATCAGCCCGAGGTGCGCGAGCGCCTCGCTGCCGAAGGCGCAGAGGTGCTCGGCGGTACGCCGGGTGATTTTGCTTCCCACATAAAAGCAGAGCTTTCCCGGATGAAGAAGCTTGTGCGCGACGGCGGGCTGAAGGTGGAGTAGCGATGGCTAACGCCTACACGCGCGCCATGGCCGAGTTCGTCGCGGGGCTGCAATACCGCGCGATTCCGTCCGAGGTCCGCGAGCGCATCAAGCTCCTGATTCTCGATGCGCTCGGCTGCGCGCTCTACGGGGCGCGGCTGGAGTGGTGCCGGATTCTCCACGGCACTCTTTCCCAGGTGGACGGCGGTGAGTCATGCGTAGTGTGGGGAACCGGCCGACGGCTCACGGCTCCGCACGCGGCGCTCGCGAACGGCACGCAGGTGCAGGGCTTCGAGCTCGACGACGTGCACCGCGCCGGCGTGCTGCACGTCGGCGCGGTGGTGCTGCCGGCGCTCATCGCGGTCGCCGAGCTGCGCCGCAACCTGAGCGGCAGCGAGTTCCTGGCCGCCGCGGTCGCCGGCTACGAGATCGGTCCGCGGGTGGGTCTGTGCATGGGCCCCGAGCACATCGGGCAGGGCTGGCACTCCGGCGCGACCGTGGGCGTCTTTTCCGCCGCTGCCGCGGCTTCTCGGGGTTTGAACCTGAATTCAGAAAGAACCATCCATGCGCTGGGCATCGCCGGCACGCAGGCGGCTGGCCTGATGGCGGCGCAGTACGGCGCGATGGTGAAGCGGATGCACGCCGGCCGTGCTTCGCAGAGCGGCCTCTACGGCGCGCTCCTGGCGGAGCAGGGATTCACCGGCATCGAAGACGTGTTCGAGAGCGAGTACGGCGGCTTCTGCACCACGTTCTCGCGCTCGCGCGACCGCTTCGACCTCGGGCAGCTCACCGCGGGGCTCGGCGAGATCTGGCAGACGATGGGCGTGGCGCTCAAGTTCTACGCCTGCGTGGGCAGCAACCACACCACGCTGGATGCCTTGCAAGAGATCAGAAGAAGGCGGCCCTTCGAAGCCGGCCAGGTGGAGAAAATCGTAGTCCACGGCTCGCAGGCGACCGCCGACCACGTCGGCTGGAAATACGAACCCAGGAGCCTCACCGCCGCACAGCTCAACCTGCCTTTCTGCGCGGCGACCCTGCTGCTCGAAGGCGACTGCTCGGTCGACCAGTTCACCGAGGGCGCCGTTGCCGATCCGGCCCGCATCGCGCTCGCGAACAGGGTGGAGGTCATTGCCGAGCCGCAGATCACGGCGAAGGGCGCCAGCTTTCGCCACCTGGTGCGCGTGACGGTGCGTCTGCGCGGCGGCGAGCGTCTGGAGTGCACGAAAGAGGCGCCGCGCGGGAGCGAGCGTGACTTCGCCTCAGCGGCCGAGATCACGCACAAGTACGAGCAGCTCGCGCGCCACGCCCTGCCGGAGGGACGCGTCGCCGAGCTGCGCGACGCGGTCCTCGGCCTCGAGAGTCTCTCCGACGCCGCGAGCATCGCCACGTTGATGTTCAATTCAAAGGAGGAACGATGAGACGGCCTCTGATTTCGGTGCTGCTCGCGCTGCTGGCGCAAGCGGCGGCTGCAGCCTACCCCGAGCGCCCGATCACCATGATCGTCGCGTACCCGCCCGGCGGCGGCACCGACCTCATCGCGCGGGCGC
>DATLUZ010000178.1:0-4673 GCA_035577785.1 Burkholderiales bacterium
ATGAACGTGCTCTCGAGCCAGGCCTGGTCGTTGATCATCGGCCAGGCCTTCTTGCCGTCGACCTCCGCCTGGAAGACATCCGGGTACTGCGTGGCCGAGTGGTTGCCCCAGATCGTAATTTTTCTCACCGAGGAAACCGGTTTTCCTAACTTCTGCGCGACTTGGGAGGTCGCGCGGTTATGGTCCAATCTCATCATGGCCGTGAACTGCGAGGGCTTGAGGCTCGGCGCGTTCTTCATCGCGATCAGGCAGTTGGTATTGGCCGGATTGCCGACCACCAGCACCTTGACGTCGCGCTTCGCCACCTTGTCCAGCGCCTGGCCCTGCGGCGCGAAGATCTTGCCGTTCGCCTCCAGCAGGTCTTTTCGCTCCATGCCGGGGCCGCGCGGGCGCGCGCCGACGAGGAGCGCGATGTCGACGTCCTTGAACGCCGCCATCGGATCGGAAGCCGCGGCCATTCCATGGAGCAGCGGATAGGCGCAGTCGTCGAGCTCCATCATCACGCCTTTCAGCGCCTTCTGCGCCTTCTCGTCGGGGATCTCGAGCAGCTGCAGGATCACGGGCTGATCTGCGCCGAGCATGTTGCCGGCAGCGATGCGGAAGAGCAGCGAATAGCCGATCTGGCCTGCGGCGCCGGTCACGGCGACGCGAATGGGCGGTTTGGACATGCAGGAGCTCCGGCAGGCGGTGTTTTTCATTTTACCGCAGCGTGATGCTGCGCCGCGACGCTATAATCGACTCTCCCCGGCGGTGGGCCCGGGGACCCAATGTCCAGCGCGGCCGCGAAAAAACAACGACCGAAGTACCTCAGCCTCCCCGCGATCCTGTTCCAGATCCGGCTGCCGCTGCCGGGCTGGGTGTCCATCCTGCACCGGGTCTCCGGGGCGCTGCTCGTGTTCCCCTTCGCCGCCTGGGCGCTCTACCTGCTCGACGTGAGCTTGCGTTCCGAGCAAGGTTTTTCCCGTATCCGGGAATACATGGGAATGCCGCTCGCCAAGCTCGGGCTGCTCGTCTTCCTTTGGGCCGGCTGCCACCACTTCTGCGCCGGGATCCGATATCTCGCGCTCGACCTGAACCTGGGCATCGCGCTGAGGCCGGCGCGCATCTCGAGCGCCGTGGTGATCGTCGCCAGCCTCGCGCTCACCGCCCTGTTCGCCGCCAGGCTATGGTGAACCGCGTCATCGTCGGCGCGCACTACGGCACGCGCGACTGGCTGGCCCAACGCGTCACGGCGGCGGTCATGGCGGTCTACGTCGTCGTCGTCCTGGCGCTGGTGGCGAGCCGGGCACCATTTACCTACGAGAGCTGGAAAGGTCTCTTCACGCACGGCGCGATGCGCGTGGCGACGCTGCTTTTCGCCCTGAGCCTCGCCTGGCACGCCTGGGTCGGCATGCGCGACATCCTCATGGACTACGTCAAGCACGACGGCCTGCGCCTCGCGCTCCAAGTGCTGACGATCCTGCTGCTCGCGGGCTACGCGAGCTGGACCATCCAGATCCTGTGGCGATGATCCGCAAGTTCGACGCCATCGTCGTCGGCGCCGGAGGCTCCGGAATGCGCGCTGCGCTCGAGCTCGCGCGCGCCGACTTGCGGGTGGCGGTGCTCTCCAAGGTGTTCCCGACCCGCTCGCACACGGTTGCCGCGCAGGGCGGGATCGCCGCCCCGCTCGCCAACTCCACCGAGGACAACTGGCACTGGCACATGTACGACACCGTGAAGGGCGCCGACTACCTCGGCGACCAGGACGCGATCGAGTACATGTGCCGGCGCGCGATCGAGGTGGTGGTCGAGCTCGAGCACATGGGCATGCCGTTCGACCGGCTCGAGAACGGCAGGATCTACCAGCGTCCGTTCGGCGGCCACACCCAGGACTACGGCAGCCCGAAGATGGCGATGCGCTCGTGCGCCGCGGCCGACCGCACCGGCCACGCGATGCTGCACACGCTCTACCAGCAGAACGTGCGCGCGAACACGCAGTTCCTGGTCGAGTGGATGGCGCTCGACCTCATCCGCGACCCGCAGGACGGCGCGGTGGTCGGCGTGACCGCGCTCGAGATGGAAACCGGCGAGCTGCACATCCTGCAGGCGAAGGCCGTGCTGCTGGCGACCGGGGGCGCCGGTCGCATCTACTTTGCGACTACCAACGCCTTCATCTGCACCGGCGACGGCCTCGGCATGGCGGCGCGCGCCGGCCTTCCGCTCGAGGACATGGAGTTCTGGCAATTCCATCCTACCGGCGTGGCGGGCGCGGGCGTGCTCATCACCGAAGGCGTGCGCGGCGAGGGCGGTTACCTCCTCAACAAGTCCGGCGAGCGCTTCATGGAGCGCTACGCGCCCAACGCCAAGGATCTCGCGAGCCGCGACGTGGTGTCGCGCGCGATGACCACCGAGATCAAGGAAGGCCGCGGCGTGGGGCCGCACGCCGACCACCTGCTCCTCAAGCTGGACCACCTCGGGCCCGAGGTGATCAACCTGCGCCTGCCAGGAATCCGCGAGATCGCGCTGAAGTTCGCCAACGTCGACCCGATCCGGGACCCGATCCCGGTGGTTCCCACGGTGCACTACCAGATGGGGGGCGTGCCCACGAACTACATGGGGCAGGTGGTGGCGCCCGAGGGAAACAGCAAGGAGGCGATCGTGCCGGGACTGTACGCGGTGGGCGAGGCGGCCTGCGTCTCGGTCCACGGCGCCAACCGCCTCGGCACCAACTCGCTCCTCGACCTGGTGGTCTTCGGCAAGTCCTCCGGCGAACAGATGGTGAAGGACATCGCGGCGCAGCCCAGGGCTTCCCGTAACCTGCCGAAGGACGGCGGCGACAACACCCGGGCACGCCTCGCGCGGCTCGATTCGGCTACCTCGGGCGAGCGCGTAGTCGACGTGCTGCACGACTTGCGCCGCACGATGCAGGCCGATTGCGGCGTGTTCCGGTTCCCGGACGACCTGCGCGCCGGCGTGAGGAAGATGGAGGAAATCGCCAGGCGCGGCGAAAGGATATTCATCGCCGACAAGAGCAAGGTCTTCAACACCGCGCGGGTGGAGGCGCTGGAGCTGGAAAACCTAATCGAGACCGCGATGTCTACCGTAGTGTCGGCTGAAGCGCGCAAGGAATCGCGCGGCGCGCATACGCGCGAGGACTTCCCCCAGCGCGACGACCAGAACTGGATGAAGCACACCCTCTGGTTCAAGGAAGGCAATCGCCTGGACTACAAGCCGGTGCACCAGAGGCCGCTGTCCGTCGAAACGATGCAGCCCAAGGTCAGAACATACTGATGAAGCTCTCGATCTACCGCTACGACCCGGACAAGGACGCGAAGCCCTACATGCGGGACTACCAGGTCGAGCTCGAGCACGGCGACCGCATGCTGCTCGACGCGCTGGTGAAGGTGAAGGCGCAGGACGACACGCTCGCTTTCCGGCGTTCTTGCCGGGAAGGCGTGTGCGGCTCGGACGCGATGAACATCAACGGCAAGAACCGGCTCGCGTGCGTCACCAAGATCGCCGAGCTGCCCGAGCATGTCACCATCCGGCCGCTGCCCGGCCTGCCCGTGATCCGCGACCTGATCGTGGACATGACCCAGTTCTTCAAGCAGTACCACTCGATCAAGCCCTATCTGGTCAACAACGACCCGCCGCCGGAGCGCGAGCGCCTGCAGTCGCCGCAGGAGCGCGAGGAGCTGAACGGGCTCTACGAGTGCATCCTGTGCGCGTGCTGCTCGACCTCGTGCCCGTCGTTCTGGTGGAATCCGGACAAGTTCGTCGGCCCGGCGGGCCTGCTGCAGGCGTACCGCTTCCTCGCCGACAGCCGCGACCAGGCGACCAACGAGCGCCTCGACAACCTCGAAGACCCGTACCGCCTGTTCCGCTGCCATACCATCATGAACTGCGTGGACGTGTGCCCGAAGAACCTCAATCCGACGAAAGCCATCAACCACATCAAGGAATTGCTGGTCAAGCGCTCGGTGTGATGGACCGCCTCTCCCGGGATCGGCTCAAGTGGAAGTGCAGGCGGGGGCGCCTCGAGCTGGATCTCGTTTTACAGCGCATCGTCCCCACATTGGATGATGCGGATGTTTCTCCCTTGAACGCGCTTCTCGATCTGCCCGACGACGACCTCTGGGACATCGTGACAGGGCGCAGCGAAAACTTCGACCCGCAGCTCTCCCGTATCGTGAAGCGCCTGCGCGCCACCTCCGTGGCGCGCCCGTCCGGCGCCGCTTAGGATGACCACCATGGCCGACAAGACCGCGACCCTCAAGCTTCCCGACGGCAACACGCTCGACTTCCCCGTGCTCGGCGGCACGCTCGGGCCCGACGTCGTCGACATCCGCACGCTCTACGGCAGGTCGGGCATGTTCACCTACGACCCGGGATTCCTGTCGACGGCGAGCTGCAGCTCCTCGATCACCTTCATCGACGGCGACGCCGGCATTCTCCTCTACCGGGGCTACCCGATCGAGCAGCTCGCCGAGATGTGCGATTTCCTCGAGGTCTGCTATCTCCTGCAGTACGGCGAGCTGCCCAACCGCAAGCAGAAGGACGAGTTCGTCGACATCGTCACGCATCACACCATGGTGCACGAGCAGCTCGCGCGCCTGTACCAGGGCTTCCGCCGCGACGCGCACCCGATGGCGGTGATGGTGGGGGTAGTCGGCGCGCTGTCGGCCTTCTACCAC
>DATLUZ010000179.1:0-5747 GCA_035577785.1 Burkholderiales bacterium
CCCCTCCATCCAGAAGACGGAGCCCATCACCATGGATGACGTCATCATCATCGGCGGCAGCTTTGCCGGCCTCGCCGCCGCCCTGCAGCTCGGCCGTGCCCGCCGCAAGGTCACCGTTCTCGATACCGGCCTGCCGCGCAATCGCTTCGCCGGCCATTCGCATGGCCTGCTCGGCCACGATCACAAGCCACCGCTGGACATCCTAGCCGAGGCGCGGCAGCAGCTGGCGCGTTATCCCACGATCAGGCTGGTCAGTGCCCGGGCCGACAGCGTCTCCGGCGCCGTCGACCATTTCTCCGTCCTCACTGGCGATGGCGAAAGCCTTGGGGCGCGCCGCCTGATCCTGAGCTACGGCGTCGCCGACCAGATGCCTGATGTTCCGGGCTTTGCCGAAAGCTGGGGAACGTCCATCGTGCCCTGCCCCTATTGCGACGGCTTTGAAGTCGCCGGCCAGCATTGGGGCCTCGTCTGGTCCGGCCCGCAGTCGCACCAGTCTGTCAGGCTGTTCCACGATTGGACCGACAAGTTGACTGTCTTCGCCGATGGTCACGACATTCCGCCCGATATCAAGGCCGATCTGGCGCGCCGCAACATACCTGTCGTCGATGGCCGGATCATCGAGATCGCCCATCACAAGGGCCATATCACCACCGTCAATCTCGATACTAGCCGCAATATCGCGGTCGACATCCTGTTCGCCCATCCGCGCAACAAGCCGTCCGCAAGCCTGCATGAATCACTGGGCCTCGCTACGGTGGATACGCCCGTCGGCATCGCCCTCAAGGTCGACGAGCGCCGCCAAACCAGCATGCCCGGCATATACGCCGCCGGCGACCTCGCCACGCCCTTCTTGCCCTCGGTCACCCTGGCATCATCGCAGGGCGCGATGGCGGGTATCTTCGCCCAGCAATCGATGCTGGTTTGAGGGCATAGATTCCCTTCTCCAGTTTTTTTTGACCTTAAATATGATGATCATCATATGATGGACCATCGTACCCGCGCTCTGCTCGTCCTCTCGCTGAGCGCCAGCCTCCTGGCCGGTTGCGCGGTCGGCCCGGACTACCGGTCGCCCAACATTTCCGTGACGTCCCGTTTCCTCGGTCAGGACGGCATCGGGCGCCGGGAGACCGGCAGCAAAGCGGACCTCCAAGCCTGGTGGGCCGCCTTCGATGATCCAATGCTGACGCGATTCGTCGCCCTGGCCCTAGAACAAAATCTCGACATGGCGTTGGCGGCAGCGCGTGTCGCCCAAGCGCGCGCGTCGTTGCACCTAGCGGATGCAGCGCTGCTTCCATCAGCCAATGTGAATGCGCAGGGTGCAAAAACCTACCAGTCGGTCGAGACCCCGCTGGGACAGGTGCTCAACTCCACGCCCGGCTTCGACCGCAGTGGCAGCTACTACGAGGCCAACCTCGGTGCGAGCTGGGAAATCGACGCGTTCGGCGGCCTACGAAGAGGCCAAGAAGCCGCGCGCGCGGAATATCAGGCCTCCGAAGCCGGCGCGGTTGCGACGCGGCTCGCCGTGGCCGCGCAAACGGCGGATGTGTACGTCACGGTTCGAGGATTGCAAGCGCGCATCGCGATCGCTCGACAACAAACGCAGACGCGCCGTCAGCTTCTCTCGACGGTCACCCTCCAGTACGAGAATGGGATCGCCGCCGAGCTGCAAGTGCGCCAAGCCGAGGGCTCGCTCGCTCAGGTCGAGGCGCAAATCCCCGTCCTGGAAGCCGGGCTCGATGCGGCGATGAATGCGCTGGACGTGCTTCTCGGCGTGCCGCCAGGAACCTACCGCGGGGAGCTGAGCCTGGCGGCACCTGTCCCGATTGCTCCGGGTCTCGTTGAGACCGGCACCCCAGCCGAGATGATCCGCCGCAGACCGGATCTCATCGTGGCCGAGCGGCGCCTGGCGGCAACCAACGCGCGCATCGGCGTGGCGATTTCGGAGTACTACCCCAAGTTCTCGCTCGGCGCGCTGCTGGGCAGCGCCACCGCAATATCGAGCGGCAACCTCTTCACCGGCGGTGCGAACCAAGCCCAAGGCGTCCTTGGGCTTCGCTGGCGTTTATTCGACTTCGGCCGCGTCGATGCAGAGATCGCCGCTGCGCGCGGCCGGGAGGCCGAAGCGCTCGCGGCCTACCGGCTGGCCGTGCTGCGAGCGACCGAGGAAGTGGAGAACTCGTTTTCAGCCCTCGTCAAACGCGAGGCCCAAGTCGGCATCCTGACGCGGGGTGAATCGTCGCTCGCGCGTGCGCGCGAGAACTCGCTTGCCGCCTACAAAGGCGGCGTCGTCAGCTTGATCGAGGTGCTGAATGCCGACGGCAACCTGCTGCAGATGCGCGACGAAAAGGCGCAGGCGCAAACCGAAGTTGCGCGCGCCGCCATCTTCTCCTTCCGGGCTCTGGGTGGCGGGTGGGATGCGCGAAATGCAAGCAGCAACCGCTATAGCGCCCTTCAGTGATGAGTAACAGCAATTTTCCGGAGGTCCCAATGCTTCAGCGCCATCCCGCCATAGTCGTTGCTGTCATCGGGTTCTTGCCCTTCGTTTTGGCGGCATGCAGTGACGCCACTTCTTCCATAAGTGACCCGCGGACGCAGCCGCCGCTGGTGCGGATAGCGACTGTCGAGGCTTCCCCTCAGTCAGAACGTTCGTTCACCGGTATCGTCGCGGCCCGCGTGCAGAGCGACCTGGGATTCCGAGTCCCCGGCAAGGTTCTGGAACGCTTGGTCGATGCCGGGCAAACCGTCAAGCGCGGCCAAACGCTCATGCGCATCGATCCCGCGGATCTGAAGCTCGCCATGCACGCGCAGGAGGAGGCCGTTGCCGCCGCCAAGGCGCGTGCGCGCCAAACTGCGGACGATGAGGCGCGGTACCGCCACCTTGTCGCGGGGGGTGCGGTTTCGGCATCGGCCTATGACAAAGTCAAGGCTGCCGCCGAGTCCGCTAGAGCAGAGCTCAATGCGGCCGAGGCCCAGGCACGCGTCGCCCGCAATGGGACGGAATACGCCGTTCTGTTGGCGGACGCCGATGGCGTAGTGGTCGACACTCTGGCGGAGCCGGGCCAAGTCGTCAGTGCTGGCCAAGTCGTCGTGCGCGTCGCGCATGCCGGGCGCCGCGAGGCGATCATCGAGCTTCCCGAAACCCTGCGCCCGGCGATCGGCTCCACGGGCCGAGCAACTTTGTACGGAAGGGGGCTGACGGGCTCCGCGAAGCTTCGCCAGCTGTCTGACGCGGCAAACCGTCAGACGCGGACGTTCGAGGCGCGGTACGTGCTGGAGGGCGCTCTGGCAGAGGCGCCGCTCGGCTCGACCATCTCGGTCCAGATATCGAACGGCCGGTCCGCGCCGGCCCTGCAGGTACCGCTCGGCGCGATCTTCGATCCGGGCAAGGGTCCCGGCGTATGGCTGGTCGAAGACGAAACGCCCCGGGTCACCTGGCGTGCCGTGCGAATCGCCGGCCTCGGCAGCGAGGTAGCTTCGGTCGTCGCCAATCTCAAGGCGGGCGATCACGTCGTGGCGCTCGGCGCGCATCTTCTGCACGAAGGCGAGCCCGTGCGACTCATGGAGAGCGAGCGCGCACAAAGCGTGGCCGTCAACGGCGCGGGGCCACGATGAGCGGATTCAACCTCTCCGCGCTGGCTGTACGCGAGCGCTCCGTCACCTTGTTCCTGCTCGTCGCGATCTTTGTCGCCGGCGTCGTCGCCTTCCTGAAGCTGGGCCGTGCGGAGGACCCTTCCTTCACGATCAAGCAGATGACCGTCGTCACGGCTTGGCCGGGAGCGACAGCGAAGGAGATGGAACAGCTCGTCGCTGAAAGGTTGGAGAAGCGCATGCAGGAACTGCGCTGGTATGACCGGGCGGAAACCTTTACGCGACCGGGCCTGGCGTTCACCACCGTGTTCTTGCTTGACAGCACGCCGCCGGCCGATGTGCCAGAGCAGTTCTATCAGGCGCGGAAGAAGCTCGGCGACGAGGCGGGCCACTTGCCGCTTGGCGTCATCGGTCCGATGGTGAACGACGAATATTCCGACGTGACCTTTGCGCTCTATGCGTTGAAGGCGCACGGCGAGCCTCATCGGCGGCTAGTCCGCGATGCGGAAACTTTGCGCCAACGCCTGCTGCACGTGCCCGGCGTCAAGAAGGTGAACATCATCGGCGAGCAAGCGGAAAGGATCTTCGTCGAGTTCTCCTACGACCGGCTCGCCACGCTGGGCGTGTCCCCCCGGGACATTCTTGCCGCTCTCAACAGCCGCAACGCCATGACGCCCGCCGGCTCGATCGAAGCCAAGGGCCCGCAAGTCTTCATCCGGCTGGACGGCGCCATCGACGATCTGCAGCAGATCCGCAATACGCCCGTCGCCGCGCAAGCGCGCACGTTGAAGCTCGCCGACATCGCCGAAGTGAAGCGGGGCTACGAAGATCCCGCGACCTTCCTGATCCGCAACAACGGCGAACCGACCTTGCTACTCGGCGTCGTCATGCGCGAAGGATGGAACGGGCTCGATCTTGGCAAGGCGCTGGAGGTGGAAGCGGCGGCGATCAACGCGGAGATGCCCCTCGGCATGAGCCTCTCCAAGGTCACCGACCAGTCGATCAACATTCGGGCGGCCGTCGACGAGTTCATGGTCAAGTTTCTCGTCGCCCTCGGCGTGGTGATGCTCGTGAGCTTTCTCAGCATGGGCTGGCGCGTCGGCATCGTCGTCGCGGCGGCGGTTCCTCTCACCTTGGCCGCGGTATTCATCGTCATGGCAGCCACCGGCAAGGACTTCGACCGCATCACGCTCGGCTCGCTGATACTGGCGCTCGGACTCCTGGTCGACGACGCGATCATCGCCATCGAGATGATGGTCGTGAAGATGGCGCAGGGTCACGACCGCGTCGGCGCAGCGGCGTATGCGTGGAGTCATACCGCAGCGCCGATGCTCGCCGGAACGCTGGTGACCGCGATCGGCTTCATGCCGAACGGCTTCGCCAGGTCCACCGCCGGCGAGTACACGAGCAACATGTTCTGGATCGTCGGCATCGCGCTGATCGCATCGTGGATCGTCGCGGTCGTGTTCACGCCTTATCTCGGGGTGAAACTGCTACCGAATATCGAGAAGCGCAACGGCGGGCACGAGGCGAGCTACGACACGCCGCGCTACAACCGCTTCCGCCGGTTCCTGGGAATTGTGATCCGCCGCAAATGGCTGGTCGCGGGAAGCGTGGTCGGTGCGTTCTTCGTCGCGGTGCTGGGCATGGGCGTGGTGAAGAAGCAGTTCTTTCCGACTTCCGATCGACCGGAAGTGCTGGTCGAAGTGCAAATGGCGTATGGCACGTCCATCGAGCAGACAAATGCCACCGCCGCCAAGGTGGAGGCTTGGCTGGCCAAGCAGCCTGAAGCCAAGACCGTCACCGCCTATGTCGGTCAGGGGGCGCCGCGCTTCTACCTCGCGATGGCACCGGAGCTACCCGATCCCTCGTTCGCGAAAATCGTCGTATTGACTAGGAGCGAAGAGGCGCGCGAGACGCTCAAGCTCAGACTGCGACAGGTGGTGGCCGATGGCCTGGCGCCGGAGGCGCGTGTGCGAGTTACCCAGCTTGTGTTCGGCCCTTACTCGCCCTTTCCGGTTGCGTTCCGTGTGAGGGGCCCGGACCCGGACAAGCTTCGTGACATTGCCGCGCAGGTGCATGCTGTGATGCAAGCCAGCTCCCTGATGAGAACGACCAACACCGATTGGGGCGAGCGCGTGCCCACGCTTCGTTTTGCG
>DATLUZ010000180.1:0-52674 GCA_035577785.1 Burkholderiales bacterium
AGCGGCCCGCCCTATGCCGGCGCGGCGGAATTCAGGCACAACGTAGAACTCAGCCATTTCTAATTCATTTCTGGCATTCAATCGGCGAACCAACGCGAAGCCCGCCACTTGACCAGCCGACATGATGAGGAATGGATAGCGCGCTGGATCCGACCAATAGCTTTCAAGGTACGGATATTTCCTGGGCGCTCCAAGCTCAGAAAGGTTGCGTTCGAGCATGGAGGAGAGCAACGGCTTCTGGTGCGAGGCCGCTGGCAGTACTTCGGTAATTAAAACTGTCCCCACGCGCGGTACTGCTGCCTAACGTTCGCGTTTTGCCGCACCGCGCCGAGCGCGGAGCGGCGAGGTGTAGGTGTCGGTCAACAACGCGCTGTTAGGCTGCAATATATGCACGTATGAGCACCCAAACGATAAACCCGACGAGCGCTACAGAAACGAAGAACGACAACTCGTATGCGACAGGATGCGCAGTGGCTTCCACAAGCGCCCCCGTGCGACTTGGCCACGGCGCGCGCATCAAATAGTGCTTAACTACCCGGCATATGAACGCTAGCGCCAATAGCGCCAAACCAAGATAGATCTTGGATG
The DNA here is from genome assembly GCA_035577785.1 of Burkholderiales bacterium. Classification (GTDB taxonomy): domain Bacteria; phylum Pseudomonadota; class Gammaproteobacteria; order Burkholderiales; family SG8-39; genus SCGC-AG-212-J23. The sequence goes on from DATLUZ010000180.1 coordinate 589, forward strand.
AGTGGTCGCTCGGAAACGCTACTGCGATCAGTACGGCCAAAATTCCTAGACCGACCAATCCCACGCTACATAGTGTGAGCGCGCGCGTCATTGCAGCCTAACGTTCGCGTTGTGGCGCGTTGTAGAAGGCGCGCAGCGCCGCAGCGCAAACGTCGCTCACCAACGCGCTGTTAGAGCGCGACGCCAAACGAAGACCCTGGCCTAGAAGCACCCCGCCTCCCAAAAAAGCGCGGGCGCCACCCAGGCACCTGCGCCAAAACCCCGAAATGAGCACAGCATATTAGCTCGGCTAGCCCGCTAGTGAGGAACCATGCCTCGGCAGCTGGCGAGGCACGTACGGCGGCTGATTATTTGCAGCGTCTGCCACCCGGCCCGAGAGCACTGCCGCTGATAGTGGAGCACCTCGGACATTCCTTCGTGCGCTCTAACGTCCGCGTTTTGCCGCGCCGGACGAAGCGCGCAGCGCTGAAGGAAGAGCGTCGGTCAACAACGCGCTGTTAGGTGGCTTATTTTTGCTTGACCGCATGCCACCTCTCGTCGGTCCAGCCAAAGAAACTCCGCTCCGAAAACACGAGACCTCCCTGACCATCAACTGAGGCACGTGCCTCCTCCGTAAAGTCGTAGCCCACGACGACCAAACGAGCGTTGGAGTCGGCTCTTGGCTCTAGCGCCTTATCTAGGTCCTTCGACGTGACAACGTGGCCTTCACCCGTTTCAAAGACCACCAAGTCCACCGGGCCCTCACCCAAGGCACCGACGTCGACGCACGACCGCAAACGCTTGGGCAGCCGCTGCAGAACTGCGTCGGGCTTAACGGACCTCTGTGTCGTGGCGCGCGTCGCCATAAGCCACCTAACGTTCTCAATCAGCCGCCGGCCGCCTGCGGCCGGTCGGACTGCATTGAGCGGTTAGGCAACACCTTGAGCAAGCGCGCTGCATTGCTCTTGCCGCTCTGCACTGCAATCGCTGCAGGAGTCTGCCCATTTTGATCTACCTCAGTGACGCTGGCTCCGTACTTGATGAGTATGGTTATGCATTCTGCCTTGTCACCTTCAGCAGCGATATGTAGCGCTGTTCGTCCTAGATTTGTCTTCGCATTTACGTCGAGTCCCTTCGACAATAGCCGCTCGGCTACGGCGCTGTAGTCCCTTGAAACCGCGAAATGAAGCGCGGTCCATTGATCTTCACTTCGATCGGACAGTCCTGCACCTTTCGTCAGGAGGAGATCAACGAGCTCCAAGTTCCCAAAGAGGGCGGCAAGGTGAAGTGGTGTCGCCGCTTTTTGGTTCCTGGCGTTTGGATTGGCGCCCTTGGCGATCAGAGTCTTCGCAACGCCTGTGTGACCTTCCTTAATTGCCCAGTGAAGCGCGGTGAATCCGAACTCATCCTGCGCGTTGACATTTGCGCCAGCGGCCAAGGCGACATCAACTGCGGGCATGACGTCGTTCTTGGCTCCCCAAAAAAGCGCTTGCTCGCAACCGACTAGAAATAAGAGGACTGGGAGCCCTATCGCTCCTTTCAACAACCCCATCCACCCGCTCCCGCGGCCCATGTGTTGCCTAACGTGGATTGGTTGACAAAATAGGTGACAGTTTTGGCGGTTTGCAAACCGCCAAGATGTAACGCGGGCCGTCATCCCTCCAGCGGTTCAATCCGTTACGCACGAGACCAGTGTAATGGAATCGGCCGGGAGGGGCGGTGGAGGAAGACACTGCGCTAGCGTCGCAAACGCCTAAGCGAGCGCGACTACTCGATCAAGTACGCGAGGCCGCCATAAGGCGTCTGTACAGCCCGCGCGTGGAAGATAGGTAGGTCTACCGGGTCAAGCGGTTATCAATTTTTCCGACAAACGTGCCCAAGGAACTCCGACGGCTGTGCGGCTATTTCATCCCCTGGCGCACGCTGACGATGACCTGGTCGATGGCGTCGAGGCGGACGAATCCGAGGCGCGGGTATTCGACATCGAGGATGACGTAGACGGTGAGCGCGACGATGCCGGCGAAGCCGAGCTGGTGCAGCCAGTCGTAGGCCTTTTCGCCCGCGGTCTGGTACCCGGCGAGGAGCGCCGAGGCGAGCGCGAGGCCGATCAGCATGGCGTAGATGACGACCGGCGGATGCATCATGGTCGCGGCGGTGCGGATCGTGGTGAAGTTGAACATGTCGTTGAGCGCGTTCAGGACAAGCCACTCCGCCGCGGGCGGGCTTCCCGGCATGCGCACCGCCGCTATCGCCTGCGACCACACCTCGCCCTGCAGCGCCTGGGTATGCTCGAGCTCCGCTTTGGCCTCGGCGATGTCGGGGAGCCGGCGGTAGGTCTCGATGCGCGAGTCGACGTAGGCTCGGAACGTTTCGCGAAGCTTCGGCTGGGCCGACGCCGGGACGAGATCAATCCGGAGGTACGCGGTGCCCATGGCGTTCGCCTCGTCGACGATTTGCGCGCGGCGCGTGTCGAAGCGCGACAAGGCGCCCGAGAAGGTAAACGCGATCATCAATCCGAGGAGGGCGAAGACCGCGGTCTCGAGCGAGCCGAGAGCAGGCGCCGCCGAAGGCCCATATCGGGCGATGGTGCGCTTGCCGATCCAGCGCCCCGCCGCGAGCGCGGCGATGATGCCGACGAACAGGACCACGGCGAGGGTGCCGCCGATGACGGCCGGATCGATGAGTCCAAGCATGGCCTAGGTTAGGCCGGTCATTACTGGTTCTAATTCTTTCTGCTTGTTCTCGCCCGTTCCTGCGGGAAAGTGGCGGAGAGAGAGGGATTCGAACCCCCGGTACCCGAAAGGGTACAACAGATTTCGAGTCTGCCGCATTCGACCACTCTGCCATCTCTCCGCGGCCCGACCAGGCGAATTTTATCAGGGGCGCCACGGGGTGATGGCGGCAAGAGCGCGGCGGTGGCATGCTGCCAATGGTTCCATCGACGCAAGGAGTGGCCATGACACCCGCCCGAGTGCTTCTTCCGCTGCTCGCCTTCGTGCTTTCGGCCTGTGCGAGCTCCTACCGTGTCGTCCAGGTCCCCCAGTACGGCGCAGACCTCTATCCGCAAGCGCAGACGCGCTCCGGAATCACGGTGGCGGTCGAGGAGATGAAGAACCCCGAGCGGGTCGAGCGCATGTTCGGCGTGGACCTGATCAGGGAGGGGATCCTTCCGGTGAATGTGGTGGTCTCGAACTTCGGCAAGCAGCGCCTGCTTCTCAAGCCCTCCGACATCCTGCTCTACCAGGGAAAGGAAGTGATGGACCCGCTTCCGGTCGAGATGGTGATGGCCACGGCCAAGCGCCAGAAATACCTGCGCACCAGCACCGAGAGGGAGGTCGACAAATACTTCGGCGACGCGATGCTCAAGGAGACCGCGCTTTCGCCGAACGAAACCTACCGCGGGATCATGTTCTTTGCGGTCCCCGCGGCGCCGAAGCGGACTCTCGACCGCTTCTTCACTTCGTGGAGCGTCTTCCGCGAGGACGGGCCGAAGATGCGCATCGGCATCACGAACCTGGACAGCGGCGAACGGGTGCTGTTCGCGCCGTTCTCGGTCAAGCTGCCGGAGACCGCGGGCGCGTTCTCATACTGAGAGCTTTTCGGCGCCGTTCATGTAGGGCCGCAGCGCGGCCGGCACGGTCACCGATCCGTCGGCGTTCTGGTAGTTCTCCAGTACGGCCACCAGCGTGCGGCCGACCGCGAGGCCCGAGCCGTTCAGCGTGTGCACCAGCTCGGGCTTGCCCTTGTCGTTGCGAAAGCGCGCCTGCATGCGCCGCGCCTGGAATGCCTCGAAATTCGAGCACGAAGAGATCTCTCGATAGGCGTTCTGGGCCGGCAGCCAGACCTCGAGGTCGTAGGTCTTCGCGCTGGAGAAGCCTAGGTCGCCGGTTGAGAGCGACATCACGCGGTACGGAAGCTCGAGCTTCTTCAGGATCGTCTCGGCGTGCCCGGTGAGCTCCTCGAGCGTCTGGTAGGAGCTCGAGGGGTGCACGACCTGCAGGATCTCCACCTTGTCGAACTGGTGGTTGCGGATCATGCCGCGCGTGTCCTTGCCCGCCGACCCGGCCTCGGAGCGGAAGCAGGGAGAATGGCAGACGAATTTCAGCGGTAGCCTGTTCAGCTCAAGGATTTCGTCCCGGACGAAGTTGGTCACCGGATACTCGGCGGTCGGGATGAGATACAGGTCGCGGCCCTCGACCTTGAAGAGATCGTCCTTGAACTTGGAGAGGCTCGAGACGCCGTCGGCGCACTCGGCGCTCACCATGTAGGGCGCGTAGACCTCGGTGTAGCCGTGCTCGCTCGTGTGCGTGTCGAGCATGAACTGCGCGAGCGCGCGGTGGAGCCTCGCGACCTGGCCGCGCATGACAACGAAGCGGCTGCCCGCGACTTTCGCGCCCGTGGCGAAGTCGATCCCGCCGAGGCGCTCGCCGAGGTCGACATGATCCTTCACCGCAAAATCGAATTTGCGCGGCCCGCTCCCGCCCGGCGACCAGCGGCGCTCCTCGCGGTTGTCGTCGGAGGAGGCGCCGAGCGGGACCGATTCGTGCGGGATGTTCGGCACGCGCCTGAGGAAGTCCTGCACCTCCTGCTGAAGCACGGCGAGCTGCTGCTCGGAGCGCTCGAGAAGCGCCTTGAGCTTCTCGGCCTCTTCGAGCAGCGGCGCCACGTCGTGGCCCTTCCCCTTCGCCGTGCCGATGTCCTTGGCAATGCGGTTCTTCGAAGCCTGCGCCTGCTCGACCGCGGTCTGGAGCTGCTTTCGCGTGCTTTCCAGTTGCTGAAACCGGTTGAGATCGAATGCCCCGGGGCCGCGCGTGGCGAGGCGCTTCGCGACGGCCTCGGGATCCTTCCTCAGCGTCTGGATGTCGATCATTTGCGGCTTTTCAGGTGCTCGAGCTTTTCGCGGATCTTCGCCTCGAGCCCGCGCTCGGTGGGCCGGTACCACTGCTCGGGCTGCATGCCCTCGGGAAAATAGGTTTCGCCCGCGGCATAGGCGCCTTCCTCGTCGTGCGCGTAGCGGTAGCCCTTGCCGTAGCCGAGCTCCTTCATGAGGCGGGTGGGCGCGTTGCGCAGGTGCATGGGCACCGGCCGGGTGTGGTCCTTCGCGACGAAGGCGCGCGCGGCATTGTAGGCCTCGTATACCGCGTTCGATTTCGGGGCGGCGGAAAGGTAGAGCACCGCCTCGGCGAGAGCGAGCTCGCCCTCGGGCGTGCCCAGGCGCTCGTACGTCTCGCAGGCGTCGAGCGCGATCCTCAGCGCGCGCGGATCGGCGAGGCCGATGTCCTCCACCGCCATGCGCACCACGCGGCGGCCGATGTAGAGAGGGTCGGCGCCGCCGTCGAGCATGCGCACCATCCAGTAGAGCGCCGCGTCGGGGTCGGAGCCGCGCACGCTCTTGTGGAGCGCGGAGATCTGGTCGTAGAACTGCTCGCCGCCCTTGTCGAAGCGGCGCAGGTTCTGCGCCAGCACGCGCTCGACGAGCTCGCCGTTCACGGCTTCGTCCCTGATCGAATTCTTCAGGATCTCGACGGCGTTGAGCAGGCGCCGCGCATCGCCGTCGGCGAAGCCGATGAGCCGCGCTTTCGCTTCCTCGTCGGCTTGGAGACCGCTGCGCTCCAACAGGATTTGAAGATCCGGAGCCTTCAAAGGCTCAAGAACGTAAACCGTCGCGCGTGAAAGCAAAGCGCTGTTCACCTCGAACGAAGGATTCTCGGTGGTGGCGCCGACGAAGGTGATGAGCCCGCGCTCGACATACGGCAGGAAGGCGTCCTGCTGCGCCTTGTTGAAGCGGTGCACCTCGTCGACGAAGAGAATGGTGTGGCGCCCCGAGGCCTCGAGCCGCGCTTCGGCCGCCTGCACCGCCTCGCGGATGTCCTTGACGCCGGAAAACACCGCCGAAAGGGCGACGAACTCGGCGTCGAAAGCTTTCGCCATCAATCGTGCGAGGGTGGTCTTGCCCGAGCCGGGCGGCCCCCACAGGATCATCGAGTGCGGCTTGCCCGACTCGAACGCGAGGCGCAGCGGCTTGCCGGGGCCGAGGAGATGCTGCTGCCCCACGACGTCGTCGATCGACTTCGGGCGCAGCGCCTCGGCGAGCGGAGCGGAGGGCTCCGCTTTACCGAAGAGATCGTTCATTTTTCCCCAAGGACGTCGGCGTCCTTGGGAGGTTCGAAGCGAAAGTCGGCCGGATCGGTCTTCGGGTTGCGCTGCAGGTTGACGAAGCGAAGGCGCGTGGTCTGGCCGAAGTTGTCGAGCAGCTCCATCGCCTGGATTCCGGTGGCCGAGAATCCCATGCGGATGCGGTCGAACCCGGCTTCCGGGTCGCGCGGCTTCGCCTCCAGCCACTCCAGGCCGTCGCGCGTGCCCGCCTCGGAGAGCGCGAACGCCTTCTCCACGTCGCTCGACCCGGCGAGCAGCGCCGCGGGCGTGGAGCCCAGCGCCTTCGACATCTTGCGCACGGTGACCTGGTTGAGGTCGCGGTCGTGGATCCACACGCGCTCGCCGTCGCCCACGATGACCTGGTCGACGGGCTTGGCGTAGGTCCAGCGGAAGCGGCCCGGACGCTGAAACACGAAGCTGCCCTTGGATTCCTGCAGGAGCCTGTTCTCGCGGCCGTAGACCTTCTGCTCGAAGTCGGCGCGCGCCGACTGAGTCGTCTTGAGAAAAGTACGGAAGCGTTCGACCGCTTCGGCCTGGGCCACGGAAGCGAACGCGCACAACAGCAGGGCGAGGACCGGAGACCGCATGCGGCGAGGTTACTCCGCTTTCGCGGGGACCAACACCTCGCGGTTGCCGTTGGACTGCATCGCTGAGACCATGCCGGCGCGCTCCATGTCCTCGATGAGGCGCGCGGCGCGGTTGTAGCCGATCCTGAGGTGGCGCTGCACCAGCGAGATCGACGGCCGGCGGGTGCGCACCACGATCTCGACCGCCTGGTCGTAGAGGGGGTCTTTCTCGCCCGTGGGTTCCCCAGAGGAATTTCCTGGAGAATCCTCGGGCGACGCCGCCTCGAGCACCTCCTCGAGGTACTCGGGCTTGGCGAGGCTCTTCAGATGCTCGACCACCTTGTGCACCTCGTGGTCGGCGACGAAAGCGCCGTGCACGCGCTGCGGCAGCCCGGCGCCCGGCGGCAGGTACAGCATGTCGCCCGAGCCGAGCAGCGCTTCCGCGCCGGACTGGTCGAGGATGGTGCGCGAATCGACCTTCGAAGACACCTGGAACGCGATGCGCGTCGGAATGTTCGCCTTGATGAGGCCGGTGATCACGTCCACCGACGGCCGCTGCGTGGCGAGGATGAGGTGGATGCCCGCGGCGCGCGCCTTCTGCGCGAGGCGGGCAATCAGCTCCTCCACCTTCTTCCCGACGACCATCATGAGGTCGGCGAGCTCGTCGATCACCAGCACGAGGTGGGGCAGCGGCGCGAGCGGCTGCGGCTCGGCCGATTCCAGCATGAACGGATTCTCGAGCTTGCGGCCCTGCTTTTCCGCCTCGGCGATCTTGTGGTTGAAGCCCGAGAGGTTGCGCACGCCGAGCCAGTTCATCAGCTTGTAGCGGCGGTCCATCTCGGCCACGCACCACGAGAGCGCGTTGGTCGCCTGCTTCATGTCGGTGACGACCGGCGCAAGCAGGTGCGGGATGTCCTGGTAGACCGAGAGCTCGAGCATCTTCGGGTCGATGAGGATCAGGCGCACCTGCGGCAGCTCCGACTTGTAGAGCAGCGACAGGATCATCGCGTTCAGCGCGACCGACTTGCCCGAGCCGGTGGTCCCGGCGACGAGGAGGTGCGGCATGCGCCCGAGGTCGGCCACTACCGGGTTGCCCGCGATGTCCTTGCCAAGCGCGAGCGCGAGCGGCGAATGCAGCGCGTGGTAGGCCTCCGAGCCGAGGATCTCGGAGAGGCGCACCGTCTGCCGGTGGGGGTTGGGGATCTCGAGCCCCATGCACGACTTGCCGGGGATGGTTTCGACCACCCGGATCGAGACCACCGACAGCGCGCGCGCCAGGTCCTTCACCAGGTTGACGATCTGGCTTCCCTTGACGCCGACCGCCGGCTCGACCTCGTAGCGCGTGATGACCGGGCCCGGGTAGGCGGCGAGCACCTTGACCGCGACGCCGAAGTCGGAGAGCTTCTTTTCGATCAGCCGCGAGGTGAATTCCAGCGTTTCGGGGCCCACCTCGGCCCCTTCGCGCCGCGCCTCGTCGAGGAGCTTCAGCGGCGGCAGCGGGGTGTCGGGCAGCTCCTCGAAGAGCGGCGCCTGCTTCTCCTTCTGCACCCGGTCGGATTTCTTGATCTCCACGATCGCCGGCTCGATGCGCAGCGGAGGATGATCCTCCTCGCGGCGCTTCTCGGTCTGGACCACGAGGGTGCGCTCCTCGCGCGCCAGCGCGCCGAGCTTGCGGTCGCGACGGCGGTCCCAGGCCTCGACGGCCAGCGCATAGCCCTTCTCCAGCGCATTACCCACCCTTTCCGAGAGCGCGAGCCACGACAGACCCGTGAACAGGCTGAACCCGACCGCCGCGAGCGTGAGCAGGAGCAGCGTCGCGCCGGTGAACCCCAGGCCCGCCGCGAGCACCTTCCCGCCAGCCGCTCCGGCGACGCCGCCCGGCGCGAACGGCAGCTCGACGCCGAGGCTGTGGAATCGCAGGGCTTCCAGCGCCGCGCTGGAGACGAGCAGCAGCATGAAACCGGCGAACGCGATCGCGAGCGGCCGCCGGTCGACCAGGCGACGCCCGTCGAGCCCGCGATACCCCGACACCACGAGGTAAAGGCAGAGCACGACCCACCAGTAGGCCGACACGCCGAAGAGGTAGAGCAGGAAATCCGCGACCACGGCGCCGACCAGCCCGCCCGCATTGTGCACGGCGGCGCCGGAGGCGCTATGCGACCAGCCGGGATCGGCGCGGTGGAAGGTCGAAAAGACGAGCAGCAGGTACAGCGCGAGCGCGACCACGACCAGCCACTTCGCTTCGCGTACCAGGCCGGCGAGCTTCGCGGGGAGGGGGGCTGCTGTTTTTTCTGCTACGCCCATCGCGCGTGGGGATTCTACCCCACGCGGACCCGTAGCGACGGGTTCGCCGTCGCTTCAGGACGACAGCTTATTCTGGGAGGACGATCGAGTCGCGCAGGACGATGTTGGATCCGCGCATCTCGATGTAGCCGCCCATCTGCAGGTCCTTCATGACGCGGCTCACCATCTCCCTCGAGGCGCCGATCATCTTGGCGATGTCCTGCTTGGGCAGCCGCTTGGTGACGATCTTTTCGCCGTCGACGTTCTCGGACATGTCGAGGAGCAGCCGCGCCACGCGGCCGTAGACGTCGAGCAGCGCGAGGCTGCCGATCTTGCGGTCGGCCTCGCGCAGGCGGCGCACCAGTCCGCGCATCACCGCCATCGCCATGTCGAAGTTCTCGGCCAGGCATTTCTTGAAGTCGCGCTTGGCGATGTAGAGGAGCTCGCAGGGCTCGATCGCCACCACGGTGGCCGAGCGCGGCTCGTCGTCGATGAGGCCCATCTCGCCGAAGAACTCGCCCGGTCCGAGGATGGTCAGGATCACTTCCTTGCCCTCGGCGTCGCTCATCATCACCTTGAGCCGGCCGGAAAGCACGATGTAGAGCGAGTCGGTCGGATCGCCGCCGGTCATCACGGTGGTCGAGCGCGAGACGCTCTTGCGGGCCACCATGCTGGTGAGGGTGCGCAGCGCGTCTTCGGGAAAGCTGGAAAACAGCGGGACTGCCTTCAGGACCGCTGTGGAGACTGTTGTTGTCATGGCCACGGTTTTTTGTACCTCCCTTTGCGAGAATTATGGTAGCAGAACTCCCTCGGCGCTTCCGGAGTGTTGCGCAGCCGCGTCACCTATAATCGGCCACTCATCCGGAAAATCCCGCCACTCATCCGAATTTGACGTTTTCGCAAAGCAAATGCCTACGCGCCACGCCCGCTTGCTGATCCTCGGCTCAGGCCCGGCGGGCTACACCGCCGCCGTGTACGCGGCGCGCGCCAACCTGCGCCCGGTGCTGCTGACCGGGATCGCGCAGGGCGGCCAGCTCATGACGACCACCGACGTCGACAACTGGCCGGCGGACGCCGACGGCGTGCAGGGGCCGGACCTGATGCAGCGCTTCCAGAAGCACGCCGAGCGCTTCGAAACCGAAGTCGTCAACGACCACATCCACAAGGTCCACCTCGAGCGCCGGCCGTTTCTCCTCGAGGGCGACGCCGGCCAGTACACCTGCGATGCGCTCGTGATCGCGACCGGGGCCACGGCGAAATACCTCGGGCTGCCGTCGGAGCAGAAGTTCATGGGACGCGGCGTCTCGGCCTGCGCCACCTGCGACGGATTCTTCTACAAAGGAGAGGACGTCGTGGTGGTCGGCGGCGGCAACACGGCCGTGGAGGAAACGCTCTACCTCGCGAACATCTGCCGCAGCGTGGCCCTGGTTCACCGGCGCGACAAGTTCCGCGCCGAGAAGATCATGGTCGACAAGCTGATGCAGCGCGTGAAGGACGGCAAGGTCAGGCTGGTGCTCGACGCGGTGGTGGACGATGTGCTGGGCGACGCGACCGGCGTCACCGGCGTGCGCCTGCGCAAGCTCAAGTCGGGCGAGCGCGAGAACCTCGCCGCCAAGGGCTTCTTCGTCGCCATCGGCCACACGCCGAACACGGAGCTCTTCGCGGGCCAGCTCGAGATGGAGAACGGCTACATCGTCACCCGCGGGGGACGCGAGGGGCTCGCCACTGCGACCAGCGTGAACGGCGTGTTCGCCGCCGGCGACGTCCAGGACCATGTCTATCGCCAAGCGGTGACGAGCGCGGGGACCGGCTGCATGGCGGCGCTCGACGCGGAGAAGTACCTCGATGCGCTCGCCGCCTGAGCCGGAGGCGAAAGTGGGAGGCGACGACGAGTTCCGGCGCGCGACTCGGGATGTCCAGCCGCTGCGCGCGCCGCGCCGGCAGAGGCTAGCGCCAGCGCCCGCCGCGCCGGTTCCGGTGCAGACCCGGCGCGACGAGCGCGCGGCGCTCGCAGAATCGCTCGCCGGCCCGCGCTCGATCGACGACGCGATCGACTCGGGCGAGGAGCTCGCGTTCCTGCGCGACGGGCTCTCGCGCCAGGTGTTGCGCAAGCTGCGGCGCGGGCAGTGGGTGGTGCAGGACGAGCTCGACCTGCACGGCATGAACCGGGTTCAAGCGGCGCACGCGGTGGGAGAGTTCCTGCGCCGCTGCCGTGCGCGGCATTTCCGCTGCGTGCGCATCGTGCACGGCAAGGGCCTGGGCTCGCGCAACCGCGAGCCGGTTCTCAAGGGAAAGCTCCGGAAGTGGCTCGCGCTGCGCGACGAGGTGCTGGCGTTCTGCCAGGCGCCGGCGACCCAGGGCGGCGGCGGCGCGCTTTTGCTGCTGCTTAAATCTTCTTAGACCGCAGCTTCGTTGGTCTCACCGGTGCGGATGCGCACGACGTGCTCGACCGAGGTGACGAAGATCTTGCCGTCGCCGATCTTGCCGGTGCGCGCGGACTTCACGATGGCGTCGATCGCGCTCTCGACCTGGTTGTTCGCGACCACCACCTCGATCTTCACCTTGGGCAGGAAATCGACCACGTACTCGGCGCCGCGGTACAGCTCGGTGTGCCCTTTCTGCCGGCCGAATCCCTTCACTTCCGTGACCGTGAGCCCCGTTACGCCGACTTCGGACAGCGCCTCGCGCACTTCATCGAGCTTGAACGGCTTGACGATGGCTTCGATCTTCTTCATGACCGGTTCTCCCTGGGTTGCGAGATCATTGTAACGTGGAAAGCTTTGAAGTCGTCGAATCCCTTGCCGGCGTCGACCCGGCGGAATGGAACGAGCTTGCCGGCCCCCAGCCTTTCGTGCGCCACGAATTCCTTTCGGCGCTCGTCGAGTGCGGTTGCGCCGCCGCGCGCAGCGGCTGGCTGCCGCAGTTCCTGCTCCTGCGCCGCTCCGGTGCGCTCGTCGGGGCGATGCCCATGTTCGCCAAGTCCCATTCCTACGGCGAGTACGTGTTCGACTGGGCGTGGGCCGACGCCCACGAGCGGCACGGCGTTCAGTACTACCCCAAGCTCGTCGCCGCCGTCCCGTTTACGCCGGTCCGCGGCCGCAGGGTCCTCGCCGCCGGCGCGGCCGAGCGGCGCAGCCTGATCCGCGCCGCGCTCGAGCTCGCCCGCCAGAGCTCTTCGCTGCACGTCCTCTTCCCGATGGAGGACGAGGCCCGGCTCATGCACGAGCGCGGCATGCTCCTGCGGCGCACGGTGCAGTTCCACTGGAGGAACGACGGCTACCGCGACTTCGAGGACTTCCTCGCGCGCCTCAGCCACGCGCGGCGCAAGAACATCCGGCAGGAGCGGCGCCGGGTGGCCGAGGCCGGGGTGCGGCTGCGCTGGCTCGAGGCAAGCGCGATCGAGCGGCGCCACTGGGAGTTCTTCAACCGCTGCTACCGCTCGACCTACGCCGCGCATCGCTCGAGCCCGTATCTGAATCTGGAGTTCTTCGTGCGCATCGGCGCGAGGCTGCCCGAGAGCCTCGCGATGGTGCTCGCAGAGCGCGCGGGGCGGCCGATCGCCTCGGCGCTTTTTCTCAGAGATGCGGCAACCCTGTATGGGCGCTACTGGGGCGCGATCGAGCACGTGCCGCTGTTGCACTTCGAGTGCTGCTATTACCAGCCGATCGAGTTCGCGATCGGCCGCGGCCTCGAGGTGTTCGAGGGCGGCGCGCAGGGCGAGCACAAGCTGTTCCGCGGACTGATGCCGGTGGAAACGCTGTCGGCGCACTGGCTGGCGCATGCGCGCTTCTCGCGCGCGGTCGAGGCCTTCCTCGAGCGCGAGGGCGCCGGCGTGCAGCGCTACGTCGACGAGCTGTGCGACCATAGCCCTTTCAAGGCGTAGGAGAACGCGATGCGGCTCACCAACAAGCTGGCCATCATCACCGGAGCGGGCTCCGGGTTCGGCGCCGGCATCGCGCGCCGCTTCGCCGAGGAAGGCTGCCGCGTGGTCGTGAACGACATCGACGCGAAGAGCGGCGAGCGCGTGGCGAAGGAGATCCACGGCACTTTCATCCAGGCCGACGTCACCAAGGGCGCCGACTGGGCCCGGCTGGTGCGCGCCGCGGGCCCGGCGCTCGACATCGTGGTGAACAACGCCGGCTGGACGCACCGGAACAAGCCCTACGTCGAGGTTACGGAAGCGGAGTTCGACAAGGTCTACGCGGTCAACGTGAAGAGCGTCTATCTTTCGGCACTGCACGCCGTGCCGGTGCTCAGGAGCCGCGGCGGCGGCTGCTTCGTGAACATCGCCTCGACCGCCGGCATCCGCCCGCGCCCGGGCCTCACGGTCTACAACAGCTCGAAGGCGGCGGTGATCCTCATGTCCAAATCGATGGCGGCGGAGTTCGGCCCCGACAAGATCCGGGTGAACTGCGTGAACCCGGTGTTCAGCCCCGATACCAGCCTGTCGGCCGAGTTCGCCGGCGGCGCGGTGACCGACGAGGCGAAGAAGAAATTTCTCGCCACGATCCCGCTCGGAAGGTTCTCGACGCCGCTCGACGTCGCCAACGCCTGCTTGTACCTCGCCTCGGACGAGGCGAGCCTCGTGAGCGGCGTCTGCGTCGAGGTCGACGGCGCGCGCTGCGTCTAAACTCTTTTTAGACCCCCAAGCAGGGCCGCGACCTGCGGCTGCTTGCGCTTGCCCTTTTGCTGCGGTTCGGCGGCCTTCGGCGCTTCGGGCGCAGCGGCGGCAGGCTCGTAGGGCTTCGAGAAGATCGGGTCGGCGCCTGCCTTCTTCGGCTCCGCTTGCCTGCGCTTTTCGGGCTCGTCCTTCCTGCGCTTTCGCGGCTCGTCGCCCATGATGGCGGCGACCGTTGCACCGCTCGGGTGGAAACCCGGAACCAGCGCCCGCTCGATGCGCTGCTTGATCAGGCGCTCGACCGCGGCGATCGCGTCCATGTCCTCCGGCGCGACCAGCGAGATCGCCTCGCCAGGTAGTCCGGCACGCCCGGTGCGTCCGCAGCGGTGCACGTAGTCCTCCGGCGAATGCGGCACGTCGAAGTTGATGACCTGCGGCAGCCCCTCGATGTCCAGCCCGCGCGAGGCGACGTCGGTGGCGACGAGCACCGAGGTCTTTCCGGCCTTGAAGTCCTCGAGCGCGGCCTCGCGCTCGGCCTGCGACTTGTCGCCGTGGATGGCGTCGGCGTGGATGTGGTCGCGCCTGAGCTGGTGGGCGAGACGGTTCGCTCCGATACGGGTGCCGGTAAAGACCAGCACCTGCTTGAGGCCGCGCGTCTGGATCAGATAAGCGAGGAGCTCGCGCTTCTTCTCGCGCGCGACGAGGTGCAGCACGTGCGTGACCAGCTCGGCGGCGGCGTTGCGCGCCGCGACCTGCACTTCGGCCGGGTTGCGCAGCAGCGCCTTGACCAGGTTGCGGATCTCGTCCGGGAAGGTCGCCGAGAACAGCAGGTTCTGCCGCTGCGCGGGAAGGAGCGCGATGATCCGCTTGATGTCGGGCAGGAACCCCATGTCGAGCATCCGGTCGGCTTCGTCGAGCACCAGGATCGAGACCTGGTTGAACATGACCGTCTTGTTCTGCGCGTGGTCGAGGAGCCGACCCGGCGTCGCGACCAGGATCTCCACCCCTTTGCGCAGCTGCTCGATCTGCGCGTTCATGTCGACGCCGCCGTAGACCACGGTGCTCCGAAGCGGGACGTGCTTTCCGTAGTCCCGGAAGCTCTCGGCCACCTGGACCGCCAGCTCGCGCGTCGGCGTGAGGACCAGCGCCCGGACCGGGTGGCGCGCGGGCGACGCCGATGCGCTGGCGTGCACCGAAAGCCGCTGCAGGATCGGCAGCGCGAAAGCCGCGGTCTTGCCGGTGCCGGTTTGCGCGCCCGCCATGAGGTCGCGCTGCGCGAGCACCAGCGGAATGGACTGTTCCTGAACCGGGGTCGGCTTCTCGTAGCCAAGCTCCGCGACCGCACGCGCGAGGGGCTCGATCAGGCCTAGTTGTTCAAATGCAGAAGCGATAGGCTTGAATTATAGGTCAATTCAACGTGCGGGCCGGGCGCTCGCTGGGCTCTTCGGGCCCGATGCCCGGGAGCTTGAGCTCCATGTCCCAGTCGCTTTTCTTGACCGCGGCCTGCAGCAGGCGGCAAAGCGAGTGCAGCAGCACCGAATCGAAGCTCAGCGTGACGCCCTGGCCGTCGGAAGGATGCAAGGCGACGACGGGCTGACCGCTGCGGTCGTGGCCGGTCTGGATGCGGGCGAGAAGGAGCGGCGTCTCGCCAAGCGGGCGCGCGCTGTCGCCCGCGTCGTACGGCTTGGAGAAATCCGCCTTCGACACCGCGTACTCGTGCTCGAGACCGAGCAGGGCCTTGCGCGCCTCCGGGCTGGCCTGGGTGCGGATTCGCGGGCTCGCCTCTTCCGCCAGCTTCACCAGGAGCGGCCACAGGAGCTTCACGAAGCGCCGCGTGAGCGCGAGGCGCAGCTCCACGCTCTCGCTCGTCGCCACCATCATCAGCAGGCGATCCTGCTCGGCGTCGTAGTCGACTTTGAGCTGATGCAGGCGCATGGAAGAATAGTATATGGCCCGGCTGCGCGAAGCGAGCGCGCCCGCTGATGTCGGGGCAGTGCGCGCGCTTTTTGCCGAGTACGCGCGCGGCGTGGACGAGCCTCGCTGCTTCAACGGCCTCGAGCGGGAGCTGGCCGAGCTGCCGCAGGCCTATTTGGCGTTGTTCATTGCCGAGGAGAACGGTCGGGCTGCGGGCTGCGTCGGCCTGCGCGAGCTCGATCGCGGCACCGCCGAGATGAAGCGACTGTACGTACGCGCCCCTTTCCGTGGGCTTGGAATCGGACGGGCGCTCGCCGAGGCAGCGATCGGCGCCGCGCGCGACGCCGGTTACAGGCGCATCGTGCTCGACACGCTGCCGAAAATGAGCGAGGCGCACGCCCTCTATCGGAGCCTCGGTTTCAGCGAAGTCCAGCCCTACCTCGCCGAGCCGACTCCCGGGGCGAGCTGCTTCGAGCGCAGGCTCTAACTCGACCTGATTTTCTCCACCAGGCGGGTAGTGGAGCGCTCGTGCTCGAACGGGATCGACAGCACCCGTCCGCCTCGCGCGAGCACGTGGGCGGCGCCGGCGATGCGCTCCACCGGCCAGTCGCCGCCCTTCACCAGGACCTCGGGGCGGGACGCGGCGACCAGCGCCTCGGGCGTGTCTTCGTCGAACCAGGTGACGGCGTCCACCGCGGACAGCGCGGCGACCAGGGCGAGCCGGTCTTCGAGCGGGTTGATCGGACGCTCGGCGCCCTTTCCGAGCCGCCTGGCGGAGGCATCGCTGTTCAGCGCCACGAGCAGCGCCGCGCCCAGCTCGCGCGCGCGGGCGAGGTACGTCACATGGCCGCGATGCAGGATGTCGAATACGCCGTTGGTGAACACCAGCGGCCGGGCAAGCTCACCGCTCCAGCGCGCGAGGTGCTCGGGCGAGCGGATCTTGCCTTCGAAGGCAGGCGGCCTCACTTCGCAGGGCAGACGCCATCGCCCGTCTTGCAGAGGTCGAAGATCCGCACCACCTTGACCACGCCCCCGGTGTTGCGGGCGACCTCGACGGCGTCGTTCGCCTCCTGCTCGGTGACGATGCCCATCAGGTAGACCACGCCCGCCTCGGTGACGACCTTCACGTGGATCGGGTTCACCTTGTTGCTGTCGAGCAGGCGCCCCTTCACCTTGGTGGTGATGTAAGAGTCGTTGGCCCGGGCGCTCATCGAAGAAGGCGCTCCCACCTGCAGCTCGTTGGTGATGTTGCGCACGTTGTTGCCCGCGCCTTGCGCGAGCTTCTCGATCTCGGTCTTCCTGGCGTCCTCGGGCACCTCGCCGGTAAGCAGGATGGAGCGGTTGAACGAAGTGACGTTCACGTGCGTGTTGTCGCCGAAGCGCTCGCGCACTCCGCGGCTTACCCGCGTTTCGAGATTGTCGTCGTCGATCATGGTGCCCGAGGTGCGGCGGTCCTCGGCCACGCCATAGGTGAGCGCGCCGGCGCCGACGATGGCAGCCGGGCAGCCCGACAGCAGCGATACGGAAACGAGGGTGAACAGCGCGGCGAGCAGTCTCATGCGGGGTTCTGGAAGAGCTGGAAGTCGATGCCGTCGCACAGGCAATGCAGCGCAAGCAGATGCACTTCCTGGATGCGCGCGGTGCGCTTGTGCGGCACGCAGATGTTCACGTCTTCGGCCGAGATCAGGGCGGCCATCTTGCCGCCGCCTGCGCCGGTCAGCGCCACTACGCGCACGCCGAGCTCGTGCGCCGCCTGGATGGCGGCCACCACGTTGCGCGAGTTGCCGCTGGTGGAGATGGCGAGCAGCGCGTCGCCGCGCCTGCCGATGCCCTGCACCTGCTTGGAGAAGATCTGCTCGTAGGCGTAGTCGTTGGCGATCGAGGTCAGCGTCGAGGTATCGGTCGTCAACGCCACCGCGGCCAGCGGCGCGCGCTCGATCTCGAAGCGGTTGATGAGCTCCGCGGCGAAGTGCTGCGCGTCGGCGGCCGAGCCGCCGTTGCCGCAGGCGAGCACCTTGCCGCCGCGCTTCAGGGTTTCGGCAAGCAGTGCGCTCGCCCGTGCGATGGGCCCGGTGAGCGAGCGCGCGGCCTCGAGCTTGAGCTGCGCGCTCTCGGCGAACTGCGCGCTCACGCGTGCCGACAGTGCGGCGGAAAGAGTATCGTTCACGGCGCCGGATTTTACACCGTCACTCGACGAACACCTCGATCTCGATGCGCCGGGCGGGATTCGGGTGCGGCGCGAGGCGGCTGATGCGCGCCCGCAGCGGCGCGCCCCGATCGAGGCCCCAGGCGAGCGTGGCATTGTCGCGCCTCGGCACGTACCCGAGCTTGCGGCCGCGCCAGGTCACCGCGATCGCGTTGGGGTCGTGCGGATTGTCCGGCTCGCGCTCCAGCCCGAGGGCGTCACCCACACGCAGCTCGTGCCACACCTCCTCGGCGGCGTGGTAGCGGAAGCCGGCGAGCGGCGCGCTCTGGACCAGCAGCCGCACGCCGCCGGGCGCATCCTGCGCGGGAGCGCCGGCGGCAACGGCGAGCGCGAGCAGGAACAGCACGGACTTATTCGCCAAACGCATTGCGGATCCACTTGATGTCGCCCGCCGGGCCGTCCACCAGGAAGACGTCGAAGCGGCACTCGGCCTCCGGCCTGCGCGAGAGGTAGAGCCGCGCCGCCGCCACGAGCCGGGCGCGCTTCGCCCCGGTGACGCTTTCGCCCGCGCCGCCGTAGGCGAACGCGCGCCTCATGCGCACCTCGGCGAACACCAGCACGCCGCGCTCCTCGGCGATGAGGTCGATTTCCCCGAGGCGGCAGCGCCAGTTGCGCTCGACGAGCAGCAGACCGGAGCCCCGCATCAGCTCGGCACACCGGTCTTCGGCTCGCGCCCCTGCGCGGTTCATGGCAGGCTTAACGGCACGGCCCAGCCAAGGTTTACTCCCAATGTCCGGGACCCTCTACGTTGTCGCCACACCGATCGGCAACCTCGCCGACGCGAGTCCGCGCGCGCTCGAGGTGCTGCGCGCCGCCGACCTCGTGGCGTGCGAGGACACGCGCACGACCCGCACGCTGCTGGCGCGCTACGGCATCGATACGCCGACCGTCGCGCTGCATCAGCACAACGAGCGCGCCGCCTCGGGCAAGCTTCTGAATCTCCTCAAGGAAGGCAAGAACCTGGCGCTCGTGAGCGACGCCGGCACGCCGACGCTGTCCGACCCCGGCGCGCTGCTGGTCGAAGCTGCGCACCGCGCGGGCGTCAAGGTGAGCCCGGTGCCAGGTCCGAATGCCGCAGCCGCGGCTTTTTCGGCGGCGGGCTTCGCCGCCGACCGCTTTTTGTTCGCGGGCTTCCTGCCCGCCTCCGCCACCGCCCGCAGGAAGGCCCTCGAAGCGCTGGAAGTCGACTGTCCGCTGATCCTGTACGAGGCCCCGCACCGGATCGCGGAGACCGTGCAGGACCTCGCCGGGCGCTTCGGGCCCGAGCGCGAGATCGCGATCGGCCGCGAGCTCACGAAGAAATTCGAAGAGACGGCCCGAATGAAGCTCGGTGAGGTCGCCGGCTGGCTGAGCGCCGAGCCGAAACGCATGCAAGGCGAATTCGTCCTGGTCGTCGCCGCGGGCCAGCCGAATACGCCGCAGGCGGCAGACGCGGATCGGATTCTCGAGGCGCTGCTCGAGGTCATGGCGCCGAGCGAGGCAGCCAAGCTCGCGGCGCGGATCACCGGGCTTCCCAGGCGCTCGCTCTATCAGAAGGCGCTACAGCGATCGAAGTAAAATCGAATCGATGGATCGCCTCACGCTGAAGCGGCCCGACGACTGCCACCTGCACCTGCGCGACGGCCCGGCGATGGCGTCGGTGCTCGCCGATGCCGCGCGCCAGTTCGCGCGCGCCATCGTCATGCCGAACCTGAAGCCGCCGGTGCGCTCCACCTACGAAGCGCTCGACTACCGCGAACGGATCCTCGCGGCGCTGCCCGAGGGCGCGTCATTCGAGCCTCTGATGACGCTCTATCTCACCGACGACACCCCGCCGGAGGAGATCGCCCGCGCCAGGCTCTCGGGTCGGGTGCACGGGGTCAAGCTCTACCCGGCCGGCGCCACCACCCACTCGGATGCCGGGGTGACGCGCCTGTCGCGCTGCTTTCGCACCCTCGAGAAGATGGAGGAGCTCGGCGTGCCTCTGCTCATCCACGGCGAATCGACCGATCCGGCGATCGACGTGTTCGACCGGGAAAAGGCCTTCATCGAGGAAGTGCTCGGCCCCACGGTCGATCGCTTCGGCGGCCTGAAGGTCGTGCTCGAGCACATCACCACGCGGGAAGCGGTGCAATACGTGGAAGTCACGGGGCCGAACGTGGCGGCGACGATCACTGCGCACCATCTGCTCATGAACCGCAATGCGCTTTTCATGGGCGGCATCCGGCCGCACCACTATTGCCTGCCGGTGCTCAAGCGCGAGGAGCACCGAGAGGCGCTGATCGAGGCGGCGACGTCCGGCAATCCGAAGTTCTTCCTCGGCACCGACAGCGCGCCGCATCCGCGGGGCGACAAGGAGGCGGCCTGCGGCTGCGCCGGCGTCTATACCGGCCACGCGGCGCTCGAGCTCTACGCGGTCGCCTTCGACGAGGCCGACGCGCTCGGGCGCCTGGAGGGCTTTGCGAGCGAGTTCGGCGCCAAGTTCTACGGGCTGTCGCCGAACGAAGGCACCGTCACCCTCGCGCGCAAGGAGTGGACCGTGCCGCAGCGGCTGAAGTTCGGGGATGCCGAGCTGGTTCCGCTGCGCGCCGGAGAGACGCTGCCCTGGAAGCTCCTCTAGCCCACCCGGTCTTCGACCCGGTGCGCCCCTGGCTGGAGCGGCTGGGGTCTGACCGCTCGCTTGATCACTTGAACTTCCTTTCAAAAGAACAAGATCTCAAAACGGCGAGCGGACGCCCGGTGCGGTTCGTGCCGCCCGGGCCCTCCGATCCTTACTACGAGGTCCAGCTTTACGAGACCGGCCAGGTCCAATCGCGCGCGGGCAACCTGCACGATCTGTTCAACGCGCTCGCCTGGCTCGCCTTTCCCAGGACGAAGGCGCTGATCAACGCGCTGCACGCCGAGGAAATCCCGCGCGAGGACGGCCGCCGCGGCCGCCGGCGCGACCTCCTCACGCTGCTCGACGAAGGCGGCGCGATCGTCCATTGCGACGACGCCGAGCTCATCGCGCTCACGCGCGGCTTCCGCTGGAAGGCGCTGTTCTGGGAGCAGCGTGCCCGGGTGCAGCGCTGCATGCGGTTCCGGGTGCTCGGCCACGCGACGCTCGAGCAGGCGCTGAAGCCCTGGCCGGGCATCGCATGCAAGGCGATTTTCGTCCCGTTCGACGCGGATGCGGACGCTGCGGCGCACGCCTGGCTCGCCGCGCTCGAGCCCGATGCGAACCCGCGCGCGATTCCGCCGCTGCCGATCTTCGGCTATCCCGGCTGGATGCCCGGCAGCGAGCACTCCGTGTTCTACGACGACAGCCGTTACTTCAGGGAAAGACGGGATATGGCCGCACCTGCCCCGCGGGCAGCGCCTCGGGATGGCGCGCGTTGACGACCTTACGGATGTCGTCGACCGCGTCGTAGGGCACGTCCACCATCAGCAGCAATTTGCCCGCCTCGATCTCGCGCTGGAACTGGCGCAGCTTCGAGTTCGGCACGGACGCGCCGACCATGCTCGCCACCCACGCCCCGAGCAGGGCGCCGACCAGCACCGCGACGAAGAACCAGAGCCGATGCGGCTGCGTCCCCTCGATCGGATTCAGCACGATCAACGCGCCAAGCGCAGCGCCGCCGAGCGCGCCCAGGCCGAGCCCGACGCCGGCGCCGTGGAGGCAATCGGTCTTGATGAGATAGCCGGCCTCGTGCAGCTCGGCAAGATGGGTGCCGCGCTTCGCGAGAAAATGCATGTGACGGTCCTCCACGCGGGCGAGCAGCAGGTCGTCGGCCGTGCGGCGCGCGCTTTCGACGTCGGGAAGGAGAAAATAGAGGCGCCTGCGCATTAGAATCACCTCCGGTATCGGTTGCAGGCTTCTTAGGTTCCGCCTGCGGCGGTAAAATTGCAACGGGAGTCGGCCAGGCAGCCGCTGTGTGTCGTTCATTCGACCACAGAGGAAAGTCCGGGCTCCGCAGAGCGGGATGCAGGGTAACGCCCTGGCGCGGCGACGCGACGAAGAGGGCCACAGAGACGAGTCCCCGGCCTCAAAAACCGGGGGGTGAAACGCGGCAACCTCCATCCGGAGCAACACCAAATAGGCAAGCGCAGTGTGAATAAAATCACGCAGTGCGCGAAGCGCACTTCAGGCCGGCTCGGCCGAGCTTGCGGGTAGGTGGCTAGAGCCGTGACGCAAGTCACGGCCCAGAGGAATGGCTGCCGGCGCGGACCGGGGCGACCCGGCCCGCGGGCACAGAACCCGGCTTACCGGCCGGCTCCCATTGGTACCGAAGTCCCATTGCCACTCTCATCGTCGGCGGATAATCTCGCGAGCCATGCAAGACAGGCTCAACCGGAACGACGTCACGAACCGCGTCAACGTGGAGGATCCGCAACGCGTGCGCGATGCGGTGGTGACGCTCCTCGCTGCGCGTTTTCCGGGCAGCGATTTCACCGCTCTGGCACGCGCGTTCGACGATCTGCAGGCGCTGTTCGAGGGCCGCTTCCCGGGCTACCTCGCCTGCGACACGCTTTATCACGACGTGCGCCACACGCTCGACATGACGCTCGCGATGGCGCGCCTGATCGACGGCCACGAGCGCGTGTGCGCGCCGAGCGAGCGCCTGGGAGCGCGCCGCGCCGCGCTCGGCGTCCTGGTCGCGATGCTGCACGACACCGGGTATCTGCGGCGCTCGAGCGAAAGCGACGTCGCGAACGGCGCCGTCTTCACCAAAGTGCACGTGACTCGCAGCGCCGAGTTCGCCGCCGCCTATTTGCCGCAGATCGGCTTCGGCGCCGAGGCCGAGCTCGCCGCACGGCTGGTGCATTTCACCGGCTACGAGATGGACCTCGACCAGATCCAGATCGGCGAGCCGCGCGACCGCCTGCTCGGCTGGATGGTCGGCACCGCCGATCTCATCGGGCAGATGTCCGACCGCATGTACCTGGAGAAATGCCGCGATTTCCTCTATGCCGAGTTCGTGTGGGCCAACATCGCGCGCGAGACGTCGGCCGACGGGCGCGAGGTGGTGCGCTACGCCTCGGCGGCGGATCTCATGGTCAAGACGCCCGGCTTCTACGAGCACGTGGCGCGCGCCCGCATCGAGAAGAAGCTCGGCCGCGCCGACCGCTTCGCCGAGGCGCATTTCGCCGGCCCGAACCCCTACCAGTCGGAGATCGAGCGCAACATCGGGTTTCTCAGGCAGCTCCTCGAGGCGGCGGAGCTCGGCCGCCTGCGGCGCCTGTGCTACTCGCTTTCCACTACGCCAGTTTCCCGCCCAGCCAGCGCGCTGTCCGCATAAGCCGCGCGTCGAAGCCTCTGCGGCCGACGAGCTGAGCGCCGAGCGGAAGCCCGCCCGCACCCTGCATCAGCGGCAGCGACAGCGCCGGCATCCCCAGCAGCGTCCAGAGCGTGCAGAAGCGCGGGTCGCCGGTCGAACCGAGCCCCTTGGGCGCGACTCCCGGCGCGGCCGGCGTCAGGATCGCGTCGTATCGCTCCAGGAAGAGCTCGTCGAGGCTCGCCACGACCGGGGCGACCGCGCCGAGCGCGCGCTTGTAGTCGACCGCGCGCACTTCGCGGCCGCGCTCGATCAGCGAGCGCAGCTGCGGCGAGAGCCTGTCGCGCCCCTGCTCCCACTCGCGCTCGAAGCTCGCCGCCATGTCGACTTCCATGATGGTCTTGTGCCAGTCCCACGCCGCGGCGGCCGAAGGAAAAAGGTCGACCTCCTCGACGCGCTCGCCGAGCGCCTCGACCAGCTCGCCGAAGGCGTCCTTCGCCTCGGGGTCCACTCGGTCCCAGTGCGGCGTCTTGATGAAGGCGAGCATCGGCTCGATCGGCGGCTCTTCGCGCGAAATCTGCTGAAACGGGACCCGTGACCGCGGGCGGGTATCCGGATCGTCCTCGTGGTAGCCGGCAAGCTCCTCGGCAAGGAGCGCGATGTCGTCGAGCGACCTCGCGAAGAGGCCCACATGGTCGAGCGTCCGCGAGAGCTGCAGGATTCCGCTGCGGGGAATCAGCCCGTGCGTCGGCTTGAAGCCGAACACACCGCAGAACGCGGCGGGGCGGATCACCGAGCCGTTGGTCTGGCTGCCGAGCGCGAGGGGCACCATGCTCGCGGCGACCGCAGCCGCGGAGCCGCTCGACGAGCCGCCGGGCGTGTGCTCGGGGTTCCACGGGTTGCGCGTCTTGCCGGGCGAGTAATAGGCGCACTCGGTGCTGACCGTCTTGCCCAGGATGACCGCCCCGGCCGCGCGCAGCATGGACACCACCGCGGCGTCCGCGCGCGGCGTGCGCCCCTTGTGCAGCGCGCAGCCGTTCTCGGTCGGCATGTCGGCGGTGTCGATGATGTCCTTCAGCCCGACCGGCAACCCGTGCAGCGGGCCGATCGGCTCGCCGGAGCGCTTGCGCGCATCCGCGGCGCGCGCCTGCGCGAGCGCATGATCCTCGTCGAGGAAGGTCCAAGCCTGCACCTTGGGCTCGACGTCGCGGATGCGCTCGAGGCAGGACTGCACCAGCTCTTCCGAGGTGAGCAGGCCCTGCTGGATCTTGCGCGCAGCCTCGCTAGCGGTAAAGGCTGCGGGCGAGCCCTCGCTCATATCGCGCGCTCAGCCGCCGCCGTAGAGGAAGTTCGGCAGCCACGGCGTCATGCCCGGCCAGACGTACATGAATACCAGGCACAGGATGACGATCAGCATGTACGGCATCATGCCGGCGAAGATCTGGTTCAGCGTGACGTGCTTG
The DNA here is from genome assembly GCA_035577785.1 of Burkholderiales bacterium. Lineage (GTDB taxonomy): Bacteria > Pseudomonadota > Gammaproteobacteria > Burkholderiales > SG8-39 > SCGC-AG-212-J23. The sequence goes on from DATLUZ010000180.1 coordinate 25,008, forward strand.
GGCGCCACACCCTTCAGGTAGAAGGCCGACATGGCCACGGGCGGCGAGAGGAACGCGGCCTGGAGGTTCACCGCCACCATGGTGGCGAAGAGCACGGGGTCGACCTGGAAATGCGTGAGCAGCGGGATGAAGATCGGCACGAAAATGACGATGATCTCCGTCCACTCGAGCGGCCATCCCAGCAGGAAAATGATCGCTTGCGAGAGGATGAGGAACTGCAGCGGCGAAAGCTGGAAGCTCAGCACCCATTTTTCGATGAGCTGCTGGCCACCGTGGAGGGCGAACACCGCCGAGAAAAGCGCCGAGCCTACGAACAGCCAGCACACCATCGCGGTGGTCTTCGCGGTGAGGAACGTGGATTCGAGGATGTTGCGCTTGAGCACCTTGGCGGTCAGGAGATCCCACGCCCACGGCACCGCAGTGCCGGCGAACACCGCGCCGAGCGACCCCGACACGATGAGCGTGACTAGGTCGGCGCGCATCGATCCCAGCCCCAGCCCGATCAGCAGGCCGGCGAGGCTCGACCAGAGCGTGCGCTTCGGGTATTTCGCGAACCCCGCCAGGTAGAGCGCGCCCACCGCGCCTACGCCCGCGGACTCGGAGGCCGTGGTGATGCCGAAGAGGATGACCGCGAGCACGACGAACGTGAGCACGCCGAGCGGCACGACGGAGTCCTCGAGCATCTTCAGGATCTCGAGCTGCTCGCCGTCCATGCGTGCGTAGTAGACCGCCAGGACCAGCAGCGTGAGCGCCGCGAAGCCCCAGAACCACGCATAGAAGCTCTCGGGAATCTGGCCCACGCCTTCCTGCGCGCCCGCTTGCGCCAGCCCGCCCACCTCGGTCGGCGCACCTTCCTTCTCGGGTACGCCCTCCGCGGCCACATCGCTCTCGGCAGCGCCGAGCTCCTGCGTCTTTTCCTCGCCTTCCGCGGCCGGCGGCTCCGCCAGGGCGCCGGGGGCCTTCGCCTCCTCGGCAGGCGCCGGGGCCGCCACGCTCGAGACGGGCGTCGGCGGCGCCGCCTCGGGTGCGTTATGAATGACGACGTACCACCAGGCGGCGGCGAAGAGCACGATCGACATGAAAGCCGGCACGAGAAGCGCAAGCGCGTTCTTCACAATCAGCCAATAGCCGACCGGCTTGCCGTCGGGCGCGCGGGCCGCCGCGAGAACCGACGGTCTCACGACGGCGCCGAGGAGGCTAACAAAGACGCGCCTGGCCGGCCCGCGCTCGAGCTTCTGCAGCCATTCGGGCACCGGTACCCGGTACTTGTCCGCGGGCAGCTTCGGCGCGATCTTCGGATTGAGCAGCGCCCAGCCGATGATGTAGACGAGGTAGAGGAAGGTAAGGAAGAAACCGGGCAGCATCGCCGCCGCGTAGAGCTTCACGATCGACTGGCCGGCGACCGCCGCGTAGACGATCAGCATGACCGACGGCGGAATCAGGATGCCGAGCGTGCCGCCCGCGGTGATCACGCCGGAAGCGAGACGCACGTCGTAACCCGCGTTGAGCATCGGGCGCATCGCGATGACGCCCATCAGCACGACCACCGCGCCCACGATACCGGAGGCGATCCCCCAGAACGCGCACACGAGCAGCGTGGTCACCGCGAGCGACGCGGGCAGCCGGCGGAAAGCGAGCTGCACGCTGAAGAACATCTTGTCCACCAGCGCTGCGCGCTCGATGATGTAGCCCATGAAGACGAACAGCGGGATCGAGAGCAGCGTCTCGTTGTTCATGCCGCCATAGGTTCTCTGCACGAACAGATCGAAGACCTTGTTGTCGAACCACGACTGGGACGGGTCGTAGAACGCGAGGAAGCCGAAGATCATCCCGAGGCCCATCATGGTGAAGGCGGTCGGGAAACCCATCATGATCGCCACGACGATCATGCCGAGCATGGTGAGCCCGAGTGCGGGATCGCTCATAGCTTGTCCTGCGTGCGGGTCTTGGCCGCTTCGTCGATGTGGTGAGCCTGCTCGATCGCCGTGCGGCGCGACTCTTCGTCGACGTATTCGCTATTCGCGAGCTGCTCTTCGACGACGTCGATCTCCTCGACGTCCGAGAGGCGCGCGGGCCAGACGCCGGTCTTGAGGCAGCGCACGCAGCGCACGATCTCGGCGATCCCCTGGATCATGACCAGCGCGCCGGCAATGGGAATCACGGTCTTGAACTGGTACACCGGCGGGCCCTCGGAAGTGACGTTCGAGTGCTCGTTGATGCGCCACGAATCGGCGGCGAACCCCCAGCCCGCGTAGATGAGCGCGATGATGCCGGGGATGAAGAACAGGAAGTAGAGCGCAAGGTCGAGCGCGGCCTGGGTGCGCGGCTTCATGTTGCTGTAGAGGAAATCGCCGCGCACGTGCGCGTCCTGCGACAGGGCGTACGCGCCGCACATCATGAAGAGCGTCCCGTAGAGCATCGAGTCGAGATCGAAGATCCAGGCCGTGGGCGCGTTCAGGATGTAGCGCTTGAACACCTCGACCGAGACCACGATCGTCAGGACCATGATCAGCCAGGCGAAGAGCTTGCCCGACCAGTCGCTAAACTGGTCGATCGCGCGAAGAAACCGTTCAGTCGTCATCGGAAAAAGAAACAGCCACCCGGCTCGCGCCGGATGGCTGGCTCCCGTTAGGGTTTATGGCTTTACGCCTTCTTCGCGGCAGGCTTGGCTGCACCCTTGCCAAAGTAGTGGTTGTACGCCATCTCGCGCCGCACGTTGGTGTCGAGATCCCACTTCACCACGCGCTCGGCGAATTTCTTCTGCGACTCGGCGATCTCGACGAAGAGCGCGTTGTCCTTGCGCTTGGCCGCGGCGGCGTCATAGGTCTCGAGCTGCTTGCGCAGGATCGAGTCAGGCGTCTTGTAGAAGCGCACCTTGTCCTTGGTCTGCATCTCGACGTAGTCCTTCGAATAGCGGTCGATCGACTTCCAGACCAGGTCGGCCGAGGCGGCATCGACCGCGTGCTCGAGGATCGCCTTGATCTTCTGCGGCAGCGCGTCGTATTTCGCCTTGTTGAACATGATCTCGAACTGCTCGGCGTTCTGGTGGTAGCTCTGCAGCATGCACACCTTGGAGACGTCCGGGAAGCCGAGCACGCGGTCGGAGGTGGCGTTGTTGAACTCGGCGCCGTCGAGGAGCCCCCGGTCGATCGCCGGGACGATCTCGCCACCCGGAAGCGCGTTGACCGCGGCGCCCATGCCGGTGAAGACATCGATCGAGATGCCGACGGTGCGGAATTTCATGCCCTTGAAGTCGTCGACCTTGGTGATCGGCTTCTTGTACCAGCCGAGCGGCTGCGTCCACATCGGCCCGTACGGGTACGAGACGACATTGGCGCCGATCGAGGCGTAGAGCTTCGTCAGCAGCTCCTTGCCGCCGCCGTAGCGATGCCAGGCGAGGAGCTGGTTCGCGTCCATGCCGAACCCGGGGCCCGAGCCCCACAGCGCGAGCGCGTTCTGCTTGCCGTAGTGATACACGAGCACGCCGTGACCGCCGTCGAGCGTGCCCTTGGTGACCGCGTCGAGCAGGCCGAACGCCGGCACGACCGCGCCGGCCGGCAGCACCTCGATCTTGAGGTCGCCGCCGGTCATGTCGTTCACCTTCTTCGCGTAGTCGAGCGCGTACTCATGGAAGATGTCCTTCTGCGGCCAGGTGCTCTGCCAGCGGAAGCTGATCGGGCCCTGCGCCTTGACGATCATCGGGAAACCGAGCGCTGCGCTGCCGGCCGCGGCACCCGCGGCGCCAGTCAGGAACTTGCGGCGCGAGGCTTGCGGCTTGTCTTGCTGGATGGTCATTGCTCCTCCTGCCTTACGTGAGAGTTATCTAGTGGGTGCCCGTCGCATTGTCTTGTCCCCCGGACGAGCTTGCGGCGGATTCTAGAACAGTCTGGAGCCGCCGTGTATTCCCGCGCCGTTATGCAAGCGCGGTTATCCCGGCTACCCGCCCCTTTCCCACCGCGTGCAGGCTTCGCGCACCACGTCGGCGAGCGAGCCCCGCGCGGCATGGCGGGCGCGCAGCCAAGCCGCATCCGAATCGCCGGCGCGCACGCCCGCGGCCAGCTCGTGGACCAGCGCGCCGCAGCCCAGGCGGGTCGCGTACGGGGCGATCTTCGCCATCGTCGCGAGAATGTCCTCGCCGATGGCTGTCTTGCGGCTGAGGTATGGATCGACCAGCGTGCCGCGCAGCCCGTAGCGGCAGGCCTCGAAGCGATTGAAGCTGTTTACGGTGTAGGTCGTGGGCGAGGGCTCGAGCGGCCGCGCCTCGAGATGCCAGGCGGCGAGCGCCTGGGCGTAGGCCGCCACGAGGGCCGCGCGGCGCACGGTGAGGGGGGTATCGCACACCCGGATCTCGACGGTCCCGTATTCGGGCTTGGGGCGGATGTCCCAGTAGAAATCCTTCATGCTCGCGACGATGCCGAAGCCCTTCATGCACATGAAGTATTCGACGAACCCGGCCCAGTCGCGCACGAACGGGATGTGGCCGGCCAGGGGAAAGGCGCTCACGGCCGTAAGGCGCGAAGACTGGAACCAGGTGTCCTCGCCCTGGTAGAAGGGCGACGCCGCCGAGAGCGCGATGAAGTGGGGCACGTAGCGCGTCAGCACGTGCGTGAGGAACACGGCTTCGTCGCCGCTCGGGCAGCCGATGTGGATGTGCTGCCCGAAGACGGTGAACTGCTTTGCGAGGTAGCCATAGCGCTCGACCACGTGCATGAAGCGCTCGGTCGGGTAGATGCGGCGATCGGCCCAATCGTGGAACGGGTGCGAGCCGCCGCCGGCGATGCGCACGTTGAGCACCCCTGCTTCCCGCACTACGGCATCGCGGACGGTCTCCAATTCCTCCAGAAGGGTCAGCGCGCTCGCGTGCACGGAGCTGTTCAGCTCGACCATGCTCTCGGTGATCTCCGGCTTCACCGCGCCCGGGAGCTTGCGCTTGCCCAGGCGCCGCAGGAGCTCGTCGGCGTCGCGCGCCAGGTCGAAATCGTGCGGCCGCACGAGCTGCAGCTCGAGCTCGACCCCCAGGGTCAGCGGCGCCGACGCGGCGAAGGCAGTCTCATCCATCAGGGTGCGCCTCGCGCGCCCGGCGCAGCGCGAACTGGGTGGCGAGCGGGCCGAAGAGCTCGAGAATCACCACCGCGGACAGCACCACCGCGGAGAGCTCGCGCCCGAACGCAGGGTAGAGAAGCGTCGTGTCGCGCACCATCACGACTGCCGAGCCGGAGAGGGGAAGCAGGGCAAGCGCCAACAGGCCGGCGCCGCCGGGGCGGATGCCGGAGAGGGGTCCGAACCCGAGCAGCGCGAGGCCCTTGCCGAGGAAACGCATCAGGACGAGCGCGGCCACCGGCGCCGCGGCCGCGACGCTGAACGCCGAGAACTCGAGGCTCGCGCCGACCAGCACGAACAGGATCACGAAGAAGAGCTGCGAGCCGTGGCCGAAATGCACCGGCAGCACCGCGTAGCCGCGGTCGAGGTTGCGCGCCAGCATGCCGAGCGTCAGCAACGCGAGGCTCACCGAAAGCTTGAGCGCGTGCGCGACGCCTACGGTCACTACCACCATCCCGACCATGAGAATGAACTGCCGCTCCTCGCTCTTGCCCAGCCAGGCGGCCAGGCGCAGCATCAGGATACAGGCAAGCCAGCCCGCCACGAGCGAACCCCAGAGCAGGTACAGCGGATGGAAGAAGGCCTGCTGCCAGCTCGCCTGGTTCTCGAAATGCAGGAACGGAAGGAGGAGCGTCAGGAGCACGTACGCGAAGGCGCTGTTCACGGCGGTGAAGAGCAGCAGCCGTTCGGTGATCTGGCCTTGCGCCCGCACGTCGTGGACCACCAGCATCACGGTGGCGGGCGAGGTCGCGGTGCCGATCGCCGCGGCCATCGCGGCGAGCACCGGCCGGAAGCCGAACGCGACGAGCACCGCGAAGATGCCGAGGAACGAGAAGAGGGCCTCGGCGATCGCCGTGACGAACAGCCACCGATTGGCGCGCAGCCACTTGAAGTCGAGGCGGAAGCCGAGCTCGAACACGATCAGGCCGACCGAAAGATCGACCAGTGGGCGCAGGTCGAACAGCATGTCGTCGCTGATCAGTCCGAGCGCGTGCGGCCCGAGCGCGGCGCCCGCGAGCACGTATCCCGTGATGCGCGGCAGCGCGGCGTAGCGGCGCAGCGCCTCTCCGGCGGCGAGGCCGACGAGGACCAGCGCGCCGAAGAGCGCGGCCTGCGAGAACGCGAGCGGCAGCCTGGGAAGGTATTCGGTCGCCATCACCCGCCGCGCGCCGCCCCGAGGAATTCCTCGAGGATCGGCGCGCTGTCGAGCGTCGCCTCGTCCCCCGGGTGGTGGAATTCCGGGTGCCACTGCACCGCGAACACGTAGCCCTTCGCGTTGCAGCGGATCGCCTCGACCACCCCGTCCGGCTCCGACCAGGCCTCGACCCGCACGCCGCGGCCGAGCGCCTTGATCGACTGGTGATGGATCGAGGTCACGGCCGCCGGCTGCACGCCGCGGTACAGGCGCGAAAGCCCGGAGCCCGGCTCGAATCGGATCGCGTGGCGGTGCTTCTCGTAGGCGTCGGTGACGTGCACCTGCGATTCGGGAAGCTGGGTGCGGATGTCCTGGTAAAGCGTACCGCCCAACGCCACGTTGATGAGCTGCGCGCCGCGGCAGATTCCCAGCACCGGCTTGCCGGCCTCGATGAACTCGTGCACCAGCTCCATCTCGTAGACGTCGCGCAGGCGATCGCCGGCCCACTGCGGCTCGAGCGGCGACTCGCCGTAGGACGAAGGGCTCACGTCGGCGCCGCCCTGCAGCACCAGGCCGTCGAGAACGCGCGCGTAGTCGGCGAGGCGCACCTCGCTGCGGTGGATGAGGCCGTCCTTGTCGACGGTCGGCACCATGAACACGAGCACGTCGCGCGACATGACCCAGTGCGCCACCGACTGCTCGAGATACTGCAGGGTCTTCGACTGGATGCCCTTGGCGTCGGGCTGCGGATGGAACAGGCGCGCCGACACGCCGATCTTCAGCGCATCGGGCTCGAGCTTGCGGGACAGAAACTCGCGCGCCGAGCGTGCCGCGCGCCTGAACGGAGTCACGGCGCCGAGTCTAACGGTTTGAAAAACTTAAGACTATCTTAAGCTTTTAGCGATGCCAGGACTTCGTCCAGCATCTTCTTGGCGTCGCCGAACAGCATCCGGTTGTTGTCCTTGTAGAAGAGCGGATTGTCGACGCCGGCGTAGCCCGAGGCCATGCTGCGCTTCATGACGATCGAGTTCCTCGCCTTCCACACCTCGAGCACCGGCATCCCGGCGATCGGGCTCGACGGGTCCTCCTGCGCCGCCGGGTTCACGATGTCGTTGGCGCCGATCACCATCGCGACGTCGGTGTCGGGGAAGTCCTGGTTGATCTCGTCCATCTCCATCACGATGTCGTAGGGCACCTTCGCCTCCGCCAGCAGCACGTTCATGTGGCCTGGCATGCGGCCGGCCACCGGATGGATGCCGAAGCGCACGTTCACGCCTTTTTCGCGCAGCAGCTTGGTGATCTCGTAGACCGCGTGCTGCGCCTGCGCCACCGCCATGCCGTAGCCCGGAACGATGATGACGTTCTTGGAGCCGCGCAGCACCTCGGCCGTTTCATTTGCAGAAATGGGCTGGGCCTCTCCGGCCGGTGCCGCGCCTGAGGGGGCGGCTGCTCCGCCCCCGGTTCCAAACCCGCCGGCGATCACGCTGACGAAGTTGCGGTTCATCGCCCGGCACATGATGTAGGAGAGGATCGCGCCGCTCGAGCCGACCAGCGCCCCGGTCACGATGAGGAGATCGTTGCCGAGCATGAACCCGGTCGCGGCGGCGGCCCATCCCGAGTAGCTGTTCAGCATCGAGACTACGACCGGCATGTCGGCGCCGCCGATCGCCATCACCATGTGCACGCCGAAGAGGAGCGCGATCAGGGTCATGATCGCGAGCGGCCTCAGGCCCTCGTCGACCGAATGAGCGCCGACGAACCAACCGCCGCACCAAATCACCGCCAACAGGCCCGCCAGGTTGATCCAGTGCCGCCCCGGCAGAAGCACCGGTTTTCCGCTGATCTTCGCGGAGAGCTTGCCGAAGGCGATGAGCGAGCCGGAGAACGTCACGGCGCCGATGAGCACCCCGACGTAGATTTCGAGCTTGTGAACGGTCTCCTCGGCGCCCTGCAATCCAGCGCTCGCCGCCGGGTCGATATGGTTCGCGAAGCCCACCAGGACCGCGACCAGGCCGACGAGGCTGTGCATCAACGCGACCAGCTCGGGCATCTGCGTCATCTTCACGACGCGCGCGGCGTAAAGCCCGATCACTGCGCCAACCAGCATCGCGCCGACGATCCAGGGGTATGCGGCCTTGGTGACGTGCGGTCCGAGCACGGTCGCGAGGACGGCGATCGCCATGCCGATCATGCCGTAGAGGTTGCCGCGGCGGGAGGTCTCGGGACTGGAGAGGCCGCCCAGGCTGAGGACGAAGAGGATCGTCGCCGCGAGATACGACACCGTGAGGAGCGTCTGGGACATGGCGGCGCCCTACTTGCGGAACATCTGCAGCATGCGCTGCGTGACGGCGAACCCGCCGAACATGTTGATCGCAACGAGTGCGAGGCTGACCACCCCCAGCCCGAGGATCCAGGCGGTCGGCCGCGCAGCCCCGCCCGGCGCCGCCTCCAGCGGCGAAACCTGCACCAGGGCGGCGATGGCGATGATGCTGCTGATCGCGTTGGTCACGCTCATGAGGGGCGTGTGCAGCGCGGGCGTCACGTTCCAGATCACCATGTAGCCGACGAAGCAGGCGAGGACGAACACGGTGAAGTGGGTGAGGAACGCCGGGGGCGCGTACGCACCGATGAACCAGAAAAGAATCGCGCCAATCAGAAAGACCAGCGCCGTCGCGCGCGCCGAGGCCGGCGCACCGGCGCCGCCGTGCTTGCCCTTTTCTTTTTCGGCTACAGCCGGTGGTTTCGCCGCAGCGCCTTTGCCAGAAGCGGCAGGCGGCGCCGCCGAGAGCTTCGGCGCGGGCGGCGGCCACGTGATGCTTCCGTCCTTGATCACCGTCGTGCCGCGGATCACCTCGTCTTCCATGTTGACGTTGAACTTGCCGTCCTTCGCCTTGCACAGCTCCTCGCTCAGGCGCAGGAGGTTGGTGGCGTAGAGCGTGCTCGACTGCTTGGCGAGGCGGCTGGGGAGATCGGTGTAGCCGATGATCGTGACGCCGTGCCTCACCACGGCCTGGCCCGGCTCGGTGAGCTCGCAGTTGCCGCCCTGCTCCGCGGCCAAGTCCACGATCACGCTGCCCGGGCGCATCGACTTCACCATGTCGGCGGTGATGAGCTTGGGTGCCGGCTTGCCCGGGATCAGCGCGGTGGTGATGATCACATCCACGATCTTTGCCTGTCCGGCGAACACTTCGCGCTGGGCTTTCTGGAAGTCTTCGCTCATCACCTTGGCGTAGCCGCCTACGCCCGAGCCTTCCTCCTTGTAGTCCACGCCGACGTACTCGCCGCCGAGCGACTTGATCTGGTCCGCGACTTCCGGCCGCGTGTCGTTGGCAAGGACGATGGCGCCGAGGCCTACGGCCGCGCCGATCGCCGCGAGCCCGGCCACGCCGGCGCCGATGATGAAGACCTTTGCCGGCGGAACCTTGCCCGCCGCGGTGATCTGTCCCGTGAAGAAGCGCCCGAAGGCGTGCGCAGCCTCGATCACCGCCCGGTAGCCGGCGATGTTCGCCATCGAGGACAGCGCGTCGAGCTTCTGCGCGCGGGAGATGCGCGGCACGCTGTCCATCGCGAGCACGGTGGCTCTTTTCGCAGCCAGCGCCTGCATCAGCTCGGGGTTCTGCGCCGGCCAGACGAAGCTCACCAGGGTGGCGCCTTCGCGCATCCGCGCGAGCTCGGCGGTGCCCGGTGCGCGCACCTTGAACAGGATGTCCGCGCTCGCCCAGATGCGCGCCGCGTCGACAATTTCGGCGCCCGCGGCGCGGTACGTTTCGTCGGGGAAGTTCGCCGCGCCGCCGGCACCGGCTTCGACCGCGACCCGGAACCCCAGCTTGATCAGTTTCTCGACGACTTCGGGGACGGTGGCGACGCGCTTCTCACCCGCCGCGGTCTCGCGCGGAATTCCGATCAGCATGGAGGGACCTGCTCCGGGAAAAAGGTGGGCGGATTCTACCTTGGCGCCCGCCACAGCGAACGCTCCAGCGCCTCGAACAGACCGTGGACCGCGAGCGCAAGCGCCGCGGCGGGCAGCGCCCCGGCGAGGAGCACCGTGTGGTCGTTGAGCGCGAGGCCCTGCGAGATGCGCTCGCCGAAGCCGCCGGCGCCGATGAAGGCCGCGATGGTCACCGTGCCCACGTTGATCACCGCCGAAGTCTTGATCCCCGCCATGATGGTGGGCAGCGCGAGCGGCAGTTCCACGTGCCGCAGGATCCGAGGCGGGGTAAGGCCGAGCGCGGTGCCCGCTTGCACCAGGCCGGCGGGGACCTGCGTGAGTCCGGCGTGGGTGTTGCGCGTGATAGGCAGCAGCGCGTACAGGAAGAGCGCGATCAGCGCCGGGATGATCCCGATCGCGCCGGTGAGCGGAATCAGGAACGCCAGCAGCGCGAGCGAGGGGATGGTCTGGATGAGACCGGTGGCGACCAGCACCGGCTGCTCGAGCCAGCGCTGTCTCGCCGCGACAATGCCGAGCGGCACGCCGATCAGGACTGCCGCCGCCACGGAGACGCATACGAGCATCAGGTGCTCAGCGAGCAGGCGGCCGAAGTCCGGCGCGAACAACGCCGACCAGAAGGTCCTCTTCGCCGTGGAAGACGCGCCGAGAAATTCGGCCGCCACCTCGGCGAACGGCACCTTGTCGATCTCGGCGCGCGCGTTGAGCCGCACCATGGTCGCGTTGTCGATCTTTCCTTCGAGCCCCTTCCACGCCGCAAAAGCTTCGGGAAACCGCCCGGGCGCGTCGGCGCGGTAGAGCAGCACGGCGTCGTACGCGGGGAAGTAGCGGCGGTCGTCGTCGAGCACCGTGATGCGGTAGCGCTCGATCTTCGCGTCGGTGGAATAGAGGTCGATCACGTCGAGCTCGCCGGCGGCGAGCGCCTCGTAGGCGAGGCCGTGATCGAGGCCGCGCGGCTCCTGCGGCAGGGCGTAAGCCTGCTTCAGGCCCGGCCAGCCGTCGCGGCGCCCGAGAAACTCGTGCGACAAGCCGATGCGCGCCTCCGGATGTTTCGCGAGCTCGGAGATGGTCTTGAGTGGAAGTCGCGTGCCGAGCGCGTAGCTGTTGCTGAAGCCCAGCGGCACCGACGCCTGGAGCCCGACCGCGGCGAGCCGTGCGTTGAGCGCGGCGAGATCGAGGTTCTCCTCGGTCTTCAGAATCTCGCGCGCGATGGTTCCGGTGTACTCCGGATACACGTCCACTGCGCCGCTGCGCAGCGCCTCGTAGAGGATGGCGGTGTTGCCGAGCCCCGCCCGGTGCTGGCCGCCAGCCGCGCGCGCCAGGATCTCGCCGAGGATGTAGGACTCGGTGAACCGCTTGGAGCCGACCTTGACGGTTTCTGCATTGGCCTGCACGACCGGAAAGAGCAGCAGGAAGAGGAGTGCTCGCAAGCTAGGCGGCGCGTCCGATCCGGCGTGCCGGCGCGTCGCCCAGGAACTGGAGCGAGGCGAGTCGCGCGTACAGCCCCTCCTGGCGCATCAGCTCCGCGTGGCTGCCCTCGGCGACGATGGTGCCGCGCTCCATGACGACGATGCGGTCGGCATGCTGGACCGTCGCCAGGCGGTGCGCGATCGCGAGCGTGGTGCGGCCCTCCTCCAGCGCCTCGAGCGCGCGCTGCACCATGAGCTCGCTCGCGGCGTCGAGCGAGCTGGTCGCCTCGTCGAGGAGCAGGACGGGACGGTCGGCGAGCAGCGCGCGCGCGATCGAAATGCGCTGGCGCTGGCCGCCGGAGAGCGTCACGCCGCGCTCGCCGAGGACGGTGTCGAGGCCCTGGGGGAGGCGCTCGATGAATTCGAGCGCGAATGCGCGCTCGCAGGCTTCGAGGACCTCTTCGCGCCGCGCGGCCGGCCTGCCGTAGCGCACGTTGTCGAGCACGCTCGCGGCGAAAATCACCGGGTCCTGCGGCACCACCGCGATCAGGCCGCGCGCCGCGCGCGGGTCCATCTCGCGCAGGTCGACGCCGCCGATGCGGACCGCGCCGCGCTGCGGGTCGTAGAAGCGCAGCAGCAGCGCGAACAGCGTCGACTTGCCCGCGCCCGAGGGGCCGACCAGGGCCGTGCGGCTTCCCGGCTCGATGCGCAGGCTGAATCCCTCCAGCGCCGGGATATCCGGACGCGAGGGATATGCGAAGCGCACTTCATCGAATGCGATTGCCCGCGCCTCGCGCCCGGCAGGAACGGGGCTCGGGACCGGCGGGGCGATAATGCCGGGAGGGGTGCCCAAAAGCTCCGTCAGCCGCTCCGCCGCACCCGCGGCGCGCTGCAGCTCGCCCCACACCTCGGCAACGGTGCCGGCAGCGGCGGCCACCATCGCGGCGTAGAACACGAACGCGGAGAGCTCTCCCGCGCTCATGCGTCCCGCGAAGACGTCGTGGCCGCCGATCCACATGATGATGCCGACCGCGCTGAAGGCGATCAGCATCACCAGCGAGATGAGCCACGCCTTCTGCCGGATGCGTGCCACGCCGGCGCGGTACGCCTCCTCGGCGTGGCGAGCGAAGCTCGCGCGGTCGGCGTCCTCGTGCACGTAGGCCTGCACGGTGCGGATCTCGTGCACCGCCTCGTCGACGTAGGCCGAGACGTCGGCGACCCGGTCCTGGCTCGCGCGCGACAGCCTGCGCACGCGCCGCCCGAGCAACAGGATGGGAGCGAGCGTTGCCGGAACGCCCACCAGCACGAGCAGCGCGAGCTTCCAGCTCGTGACGAACAGCATCACCGCCGCCCCGGCCATCATGAGCCCGTTGCGCAGGAACATCGAAAGGCCGTAGCCGACCACCTGCTGGAGCAGGGTCGCGTCGTTGGTGAGGCGCGAGATCACCTCACCGGTGCGCGTCGCCTCGAAGAACGCGGGCTCCAGGGCAAGGATGTGGCCGAACACCGCGCGGCGCAGATCCGTGACCACGCGTTCCCCCAAGCTCATCATCAGGTAAAAGCGCAGCCACGTGGCGAGCGCCAGAACCGCGGCGACGCCGAGCACGCCGGCGAGCGCCTGGTCGAGCGTCCCCGGGTCGCCGCCGGCGAAGCCGCCGTCGATGACGTGCTTCACTCCCTGGCCCAGCGCGAGCCAGCACGCGGCGGCCACCACCAGGGCCGCCAGCGCCGAGGCGACGCGTGCCCGGTAAGGAAGCAGGTACCGCGCGAGCTTGCGCAGGGCGCTAGACCGGTTCAACCCGTCCCCTCAACCAGCACCTCCAGCACCGCGCACCACGCCGCCGAAAGGTTCTCCAGGCTGTAGCCGCCGCCGCCAAACGCCATGAGGCGGCCGCGGGCATGGCGCTCTGCGAGCGCAACGAGGCGCCGCGCGGCATGGGCGTGAGCTGCGGCCGTCAGCCGAAGGTCGGCGAGCGGGTCGCCCGCGAGGCCGTCGGCGCCGCACTGCAGGATCACGAACTCGGGCCGCGCCGCGTCGACGAACCGCTCGGCCTTCTCCCAGGCGCGCAGGAACTCCCGATCGCCCGAGCCGGGCGCGAGCGGCAGGTTGAGCTTGGTCCCTTCGGCCACACCGCTACCGGTCTCGTGCACGCTGCCGGTGCCGGGGTAGAGAAACTGACCGTCCTCGTGAATGTCGACGCAGACGACGTCGGCGTCCTCCTCGAACTCGTAGAACACGCCGTCGCCGTGATGCACGTCGATGTCGACATAAGCGATGCGCCGCACGCCGTGTTTGGCGCGCAAAGTCTCGATCAGGATGCCAGGATCGTTGAACACGCAGAAACCCGCCGCGCCCGCGCGCCGCGCGTGGTGCAGGCCGCCGATCGGCTGGAAGCTGCGCCGCGCCGCGCCTGCCATGATGCGGCGCGCGCCCTCGAGCGCGGCTCCGACGACGTGCGCAGCGACCTCGTAGCAGCCGGGAAAAGCCGGCGTGTCGCCGTAGTCCAGGTAGCCGCTTCCCCGCCGCGACGCTTCAATCACTCGATCGACGTAGTCGGCGTCGTGGAAGAGCTCGATCTCCGCGCGAGAAGCCGGGACTCCAGCGTCCCCGAGGACGACCTTGCGGTCGAGGCCAAGCGCGCGGGCGTGGCGCCAGAAAGCGCCCTGCCGGTCTACCGACAGCGGATGGCCTTCGGGGAAGCCGTAGCGGCCGAGCTCCGGGCTAAGGAAGAGATGCGTCGACACGCTCGACCTGCACACGGCAGTCGTAGAACGTGGCGCCGCCGCCGAGATCCGTGGTGCGCTGCGAGGTGACGTTGTTCGCGTTGCTGCCGTCGCGCGCGTATTTCTTCCACCACACCGAGGGCGCGACCACCACGCCCCGGCGCGGCTTGCCGTTCACGCGCGCCTTGAGCGTGTAGCCGCCGCGGTCGTTGAACACGCGTACCCGGTCGCCGTCGCCGATGCCGCGCGCCGCCGCGTCGTCCGGGTGCATGTCGAGATGCGGCTCGCGCTCGAACTCGCGAAAGCGGGCCAGGTTGGCGAACGACGAGTTCAGGAAGTGGCGCGCCGGCGGCGAAATGAAGGCGAGCGGAAAGCGCTGCGCCAGGCGCTCGTCGGCCACTTCGGCGGGGGGATTGTAGTAGGGCAGCGCATCGATGCCCTGCCCTTCGAGCGCCGCGCTGAAGAGCTCGCACTTGCCCGAAGGCGTGGGGAAGCCGCCTTGCGCGAACGGCGCGAAGCGCTCCGGTTTCGACAGGCGCTGCCATCCCCGCTGCTTCAGCTCGTTCCAGTCGAACTCCGAGCCGAGCGCCGTGCGGCAGATCTGCTCGTCGGAATCGCGGAAGCAGGGCTCGTCGAAGCCCATGCGCGCGGCGAGCCGGCGGAACACTTCGGAATTCGGCAGCGACTCGCCGACCGGCGCGATGGCGGGATTGCTGCCGAGCACGTACAGATGCCCGTACGACTTGTGCACGTCGTAGTGCTCGAGCTGCGTGGTGGCGGGCAGCACGATGTCCGCGTAGTCGGCGGTGTCGGTCTGGAAGTGGTCCATCACGACGGTGAAGAGGTCCTCGCGCGAGAATCCCGCAATGACCTTGTCGGAGTTCGGGCACACCGCCACCGGGTTGTTGTTGTAGACGATGATCGCGCGCACCGGCGGCTCGGCCGACGTCAGGGCGTCGCCCAGCTTCGACTGGTTGATGACGCGCGGCCGGCGTCCGGCCAGAAGGTCCGGCCGCTCCAGCGCGGCGTGGTCGAACTTGTAGAAATCCGCCGTGGTGAGGACGATGCCGCCGGCGGCGTCGCGCCAGGCGCCGACCAGTGCCGGCAGGCAGGCGATGGTCCGCGCGGCGATGCCGCCTCCGGCGTGGCGCTGCATGCCGTAGTTGAGACGAATCGCCGCGGGCTTCGTGCGGCCGTAGTCGCGTGCGAGCTGAACTACTTCTTCCAGCTGGAGGCCGCAGGCGCCCGCCGCCCATTCTGGGCTGTAGGTTTCCAGCACTCGCTTGCGCAGCGCCTCGTAGCCGACGGTATGTCTCGCAACATAGTCCTGGTCGATCAGATCCTCGGCGATGAGCACGTGCATCATGCCGAGCGCGAGCGCGCCGTCGGTTCCCGGCAGCAAGGCCACGTGCTGGCTGCACTTTTCGGCCGACAGGCTGCGGTAGGGATCGATGGCCACGACCTTGGCGCCGCGGCGCTTGGCCTCCTGCACCCGCGACCACAGGTGCAGGTTCGACACCACCGGGTTCGCGCCCCACAGCAGGATGAGCTTCGCCTCGTCGAAGCGCTCCGGATCCATGCCGACCGAGCCGCCGAGCGTCGCGCGCAGGCCGAACTTGCCCGCCGTGGAGCACAGCGTCCGGTCGAGCAGCGTCGCGCCGAGGCGATGGAAGAAGCGCCGGTCCATCGAGCTGTACTGGACCATGCCCATGGTGCCGGCGTAGCTGCACGGCAGGATGGTCTCGGGATTATCGGCGGCGAGGGTTCTCAGACGCGCCGCGATCTCGTCGAGTGCCTCGTCCCAGGTAATTTGCTTGAATCTTCCCTCGCCTTTCTTCCCGATTCGACGCATCGGATGCAGCAGACGATCAGGCGCGTAGGTCCGCTCCAGATAGTGCGCCACCTTCGTGCACAGCGTGCCGTCGGTGAACGGCATCGACGGATCGCCCTGGATCTTCGTCGCGACGCCGTTTTCGACCGTTACGAGCATGGCGCACGTGTCGGGGCAGTCGTGCGGGCAGGCAACTTTGACGACCTCGGGGGAGACGCGGGCGTTCATGCGGCCATTTTACGCCGCAGCGCTTCGTCGAGGATCTCGATCCAGTGGCGCACCGGCACCGCAGCGGCGCCCTGCAAGTGCGTCAGGCAACCGATGTTCGCCGTGGCAATCTGATCGGGCCTGCCTTCGCTCAGCGCCGCGAGCTTGCGGCTGCGCAGCTCGCCGGCAATCGCCGGCTGCAGGAGCGAGTACGTGCCCGCCGAGCCGCAGCACAGGTGCGCGTCGCGCACCGGCGTGAGCTCGAGCCCCACGCGGGCGAGGCGCGCCTCCGCGGCGCCGCGGATCTGCTGCCCGTGCTGCAGGGTGCAGGGGGAGTGAAACGCGACGCGGCCTGCGCCGACGCCCTCGGGGAGCGCCCCGGGCGGGATCACCTCGGCGAGGTCCTTGGTTAGCGCGGCGATACGCGCCGCCTTCTCGCGATAGCGCGGGTCCTGGCCAAGCAGGTGGGGATACTCCTTCACCGTCACGCCGCAACCGCTCGCCGTCATGACGATCGCCTCCACCTCGCCTCGCTCCACGAGAGGCCACCAGGCGTCGATCAGCGCACGCATGTCGGCGCGGCCTTCCTCCTGGTAATTAAGGTGAAAGCGCAGCGCTCCGCAGCAGCCCGCGCCCGGCGCCTCGATGAGCGAAATGCCCAGGCGATCGAGCACCCGCGCCGCGGCGGCGTTGATCGACGGCGCCAGCGCCGGCTGCACGCAACCCCCGAGCACCAGCATCTTGCGCGCGTGCCGCGGCGCGGGCCAATCGCCGGCCGGCGCGCTCGCTCGCGGAATTTTTGCCTTCAAGGCGCCCGGGAGCGCAGGCCGGGCGAGGCGTCCCAGTCCGGCGAGCGCTTTGAACAGGCGCGGGCGCGGCAGGACCGAGACGAGCAGGCGGCGCGTCAGCCTTTCGAGCGGGCCGCGCGCGGTGCGCGCTTCGACCAGGCCGCGTCCGATGTCGACCAGCCTGCCGTAGCGCACGCCCGACGGACAGGTGGTCTCGCACGCGCGGCACGTGAGGCAGCGGTCGAGGTGCAGCCGCGTCTTGGCGCTGACCGGTGCTCCTTCGAGCGCGCGCTTCATCAAGTAGATCCGCCCGCGCGGGCTGTCGAGGTCGTCGCCGAGCACTTGATAGCTCGGACAGGTGGCGGTGCAAAAGCCGCAATGCACGCATTTGCGCAGGATGGCTTCGGCTTCCTGCCCTTCGGGGGTGCCGCGGATGAAGTCGGCGAGCTGGGTCTGCATGTGCCGCTATACTTTTTGCATGAAGATCGTCATCTGGCTGCTCGGGGTCGCTGCCATAGGCGTTTTCGTGTACGGGCTGGTGAAGTGGCGCCGGCGAAGCGAGGAGCTGCGGCGGGCTTCGGAGGAAAGGAGCGCAGCGATGATGGCCGAGGTCATGGCCGCGGCCAAATCGCGCCCGGCGCCATCCCCGGGCGACGCCGAACAGGCCAAGGCGGAATTCGCCAGGGCCGCCGAAGCCGCGAAGGCTGCGGGCGCGGCCAAAGTCGCCGAGCTCGCCAAAGCGGTGGACCTCACCAAGCAGCGCCTGCTCTTCGACGCCGCCGCCAAGGCGGGCGAGGCGGGCGAGCCGGTGTTGTCGATCCAGCTGTATGCGCGCCTCCTCGTGCGATATCCCGACAGCGCATTGGCTTCGCAGGCACGCGCGGCAGTGGAGGCGCAAAAGAGGAATCTCGCCAAGGCCTAGAGCTCGGCGTACAGGCGGCCGGGGTTCAAAATGCCGGCGGGATCGAAGGCCGCCTTGAGCCGGCGGTGCAGGGTCATGACGAGCGGATCGAGCGCGGCGAACACGCTCTCGCGCTTGCCCTGCGAGCGAAAGAGCGTCGCGTGCCCGTCCGCCTTGGCGGCGAGCGCTCGCGCCTCTGCGCCGCGAAGCCAGCGCAGCGCCCCGCCCCATTCGATCAGGCTGTCGCCGCTCGCGCCGAGCGGCGGGCAGACCGACGGGACGGCGACTCGCCACAGCGGCTGGGGGCCGTCGAAAAAAGCGTGCCTGTGCTCGCGCACGCCCTCCCAGAATTGCCCCGCCTCGACCCGCGTGCCGCCGATCTTCGCGGCGGCGGCGCGCACCGCGGGCTCGGCACCGGAGAGGCGCACGCACAGCCGGCTGGCGTGCCACGCCGTGGCCGAGATCGGTAGCGGCTGCCCCGCCCAGAGGTTCATGCGCTCGAGCGCCGCCGCCTCGCTCACCTCGAGCTCGAGCGAGAGCTCGCACGCCGGCGACGGCAGGACCTTGAGCGAGACCTCCGCGATGAGGCCCAGCGTGCCGAGCGAGCCGGCAACGAGGCGGGCGACGTCGTAGCCGGCCACGTTCTTCATCACCTGGCCGCCGAAAGCGAGCTCCCGGCCGCGCCCGTCCACCAGCTTCACGCCCAGGACGAAGTCGCGCAGCGCCCCGGCTGAGGCGCGGCGCGGACCCGACAGGCCCGTCGCCACGCAGCCGCCGAGCGTCGCTTCCGGCCCGAAGTGCGGCGGCTCGAAAGGCAGGCACTGGCCGTTCTGCCCGAGAATTCTTTCCAGCTCGGCGAGGAGCGTTCCGCATCGCGCCGTGACGACGAGCTCCGTCGGCTCATAGCTCACGATTCCCGCGTAGCCGCGGGTGTCGAGAAGCTCGCCGCGCGGCTCGTTGCCGTAGAAGTCCTTGCTGCCGCCGCCGCGCAGCCGCAGCGGCGCCTTGCGCGCGGCGGCTTCCCGGATACGCTCCTGAAGCGCCTCGAGATTCAAAAGCGCGGCAGCTCCGGATGCGGCAGCCTGCCGCCGCGCACGCGCATGCGTCCGTACTCCGCGCAGCGCGCGAGCGTCGGAACGGCCTTTCCGGGGTTGAGCAGCATCGCCGGATCGAACGCGCGCTTCACGGCGAGGAACAGCTCCAGCTCGTCGGGCCGGAACTGGACGCACATCTGGTTGATCTTCTCCACCCCCACGCCGTGCTCGCCGGTGATCGTGCCGCCGACCTCGACGCACTTCTCCAGCACCTCGGCGGCGAAGAGCTCGGTGCGATGGAGCTGGTCGGCATCGTTCGCGTCGAAAAGAATGAGCGGATGCAGGTTGCCGTCGCCGGCGTGGAACACGTTCGGACAGCGCAGGCCGTATTTCTTTTCCATCGCGCCGATGAACTTGAGCACCTCGCCCAGACGCTTGCGCGGAATGGTGCCGTCCATGCAGTAGTAGTCCGGAGAAATTCGGCCGGCGGCCGGAAACGCCGCCTTGCGCCCCGACCAGAAGCGCAGCCGCTCCGCCTCGTCGCGCGACACGCTCATGCGCGTGGCGCCCGCGCGCGCGAGCACCGCGCGCATGCGGCCGATCTCGTCTTCCACCTCTTCGGGCGTACCGTCGGATTCGCACAGCAGGATCGCCGCCGCGTCGAGGTCGTAGCCCGCGCCCACGAACTGCTCGACCGCGTGCGTCGCCGGTCGATCCATCATCTCGAGTCCGGCGGGGATGATCCCCGCCGCGATGACGTCGGCGACCGCCTGGCCGGCCTTCTCCACGTCGTCGAAGGAGGCCATCACGACCTTCGCGCACTGCGGCTTGGGGAGGAGCTTCACCGTCACTTCGGTGACCACGACCAGCATGCCTTCCGAGCCGATGGCGAGCGCGAGCAGGTCGTAGCCCGGAGCGTCGGGCGCCTGCGAGCCGAGCTCGACCGCCTCGCCCGACGCGGTGAAGCCGCGCAGCCGAAGCACGTTGTGCACCGTGAGGCCGTATTTCAGGCAGTGCACGCCGCCGGAATTCTCGGCCACGTTGCCGCCGATCGTGCACGCGATCTGGCTCGAGGGGTCGGGCGCGTAGTACAGGCCGAGGGGCGCCGCGGCCTCCGAGATCGCGGCATTGCGCACTCCGGGCTGGACCACGGCGGTCCTGGCGCGCGCATCGACCCGCAGCACGCGCATGAACTTGGCCATGGACAGGAGCACGCCGTCGCCGGGCGGCAGCGCGCCGCCCGAGAGCCCGGTGCCGGCGCCGCGCGGCACCACGGGAACCTTCATGGCAGCACACGCTTCGAGGATGCGCCGGACCTGCTCCTCGGTCTCGGGGAGCGCGACCACCATCGGCAATTGGCGATAGGCCGTGAGCCCGTCGCATTCGTAGGGCCGGGTGTCCTCTTCGTCGAACAGCACGGCGCGCGCCGGCAGGAACTCGCGCAGCGCTCTCGCGACTTCGGATTGCCTGCTGGCAGCCGGCGGTTTCGTCAAAGGTACGGCTTGGCCCACTTCAGGCCCTCGACAGTCCCACGCGCCGGATTGTATTCGCAGCCGATCCACCCGGCGTAGCCGAGGGCATCGACATGCCGGAAGAGGAAATCGAAATTGATTTCTCCGCTCCCCGGCTCGTGGCGCCCCGGCGCGTCGGCGATCTGCAGGTGCCCGATGCGCGGCAGCAGCCGCTCGATCGTCGCCGCCAGGTTGCCTTCCATGATCTGCATGTGGAACAGGTCGTACTGGATGAGCGCGTTGCCGGCGCCGACCTGCTCCAGCACCTGCGCCGCCTGCGCGCTCGAGCGCAGGAAGCAGTTCGCCACGGTGCGCTCGCTGAGGGGCTCGATGAGAAGCCGCATCCGCTCCTCGCCCAGGCGCTTCGCGGCGTGCTTGAGGTTAGCCACGTACGTGGCGTGCAGCGCTGCACGCTCGGCGCCGGCGGGAACGACCCCCGCCATCAGGTGCAGGCTCGAGCAGCGCGCGGCGCGCGCATACTCGATCGCGCGCTCGAGGTCGTCGCGGAAGCGCTGCTCGCGGCCGGGCAGGCAGGCGGTGCCGCGCTCGTTTCTCTGCGCGTCGCCTTGCGGCATGTTGTGCAGAACGACCTCGACGCCCGCCTCGCGCGCCGCGCGCGCCACCTCGGCGGGCGCGAAGTCATAGGGATACTGATATTCGACCGCCCGGAATCCCGCCTTGCGCGCGGCGGCGAAGCGCTCCAGAAATCCCGCTTCGGTGAAGAGCGTGGAAACGTTGGCGGCGAATCGGGGCATCGGGTTAGCATAGCGCCAAAAATGGCGGACGCATGGTGGATCTGGCTCGTGGCGCTGTTCGCCGTGAGCTTCGTGATCGGCGTGGTCGCGGTCGTCGCGGGCGTCGGCGGCGGCGTCCTTTTCGTGCCCATCGTCAGCGGCTTCTTCCCGTTCCACCTCGACTTCGTGCGCGGCGTGGGACTGGTCTTCGCGCTGGCCGGAACGCTCGCGGCGGGGCCCAGCCTGCTGCGCAACCGCCTGGCCAGCCTGCGCCTCGCGGTGCCGCTCGCGCTGTCGGGCTCCATCGCCTCGTTCGCCGGCGCGCTGGCCGGCCTCGCGCTGCCCACCGAGGTGGTCCAGACCGCGCTCGGCGCCACGGTGCTCGCGATCGCGATCGTCGTCTGGCGCACGGGCGACGCTGCCGCCGGAACCGGCGAAGCCGATGCGCTCGGCACGATCCTGCGCCTGCGCGGCCGCTACGAGGATCCGGCCGAAGGCGCCGTGGTCGACTGGCGCACGCGGCGCACGCTGACCGGATTCGTGGCCTTCGCCGGCATCGGTTTTCTCGGCGGCGTCTTCGGCCTGGGCGCCGGATTCGCCAACGTTCCGGTGCTGAATTTCGTGATGGCGGCGCCGCTCAAGGTCGCGGTGGGCACGAGCGGCCTCATCATCTCGATCGTGAACAGCTCCGCGGCGTGGGTCTATATCCACCGCGGTGCGCTGCTGCCGGCGCTTGCGGTTCCGGCGATCCTCGGCGTCATGCTCGGCTCGCGGCTGGGAGCCAGCCTGCTCGCCCGCACGCCCGCGTCCGTGGTCCGACGCGTCGTGATCGCGGTGCTCCTCCTCGCCGGCGCCCGGTCCCTCGGGCGCGGCACGGGTCTTTGGCCGTGAGCCGCGAGCTGGTCGTCCAGGAGCTCTATGCGCGCTGGCTCGGCGCGGTGACGCGGGTCGCGTTCGCCGCAGCCCTCGTTGCGTTCGGCCTGTACGCCGGGGGCGCCATACCGTCGTTCGTGCCGCTCGACGCGCTGCCGACGCTCTGGCAGCTGCCGGTCGGCGAGTACCTCGCGCGGACCGGCGCGCCCGTGGGCTGGGCCTGGCTGCGCCTCCTGCCCTATGCCGACTACGTCAGCCTCGGCTGCGTCGCCCTGATCGCCAGCGTGACGGCGGTCTGCTACCTCGCGGTCCTGCCGATGCTCGTCAAGCTCGAAGAGCGGGTACAGGCTGCGCTGGTCGCCGCCCAGGTGATCGTGCTGCTCGTCGCCGCCTCGGGAGCCTTGGCGGCCGGTCATTGACGCGTGCTAGACTTTTCCGGCCGCAAGAACCCATAAACAACGGGGAGAAGACCATGGGTGCCATCTTCCAATCGCTCGGTCGCACGATCGCCGCTGGCGTCGTCGTGCTGGTCGTCCTGCTGATCATCCTCGTCGCCGCCGGGGGAAAGGTCGCACTCGGCGAACACGGCTGGTGGCTGTTCGCCATGCGCTGGCTGCACGTCACCGCGGGGGTGATGTGGATCGGGCTGCTCTGGTACTTCAACTTCGTGCAGACGCCGTCGATGCCCAAGATTCCGGACGACCAGAAGCCGGCGATCAGCAAGGTGATCGCGCCGACGGCGCTGTTCTGGTTCCGCTGGGCGGCGATGGCCACGATCATCCTCGGCCTGCTCCTCGCCCTGATGAACAACTACCTGGTGCAGGCGCTCACGCTGCAGAAGCCGTTCACCTCGATCGGCCTCGGCGCCTGGCTCGGCACGATCATGTGGTTCAACGTCTGGTTCATCATCTGGCCGAACCAGAAGAAAGTGCTCGGCATCGTGCAGGCGGCCCCAGACGAGAAAGCGGCTGCCGGCAAGCGCGCCGGCATGGCCTCGCGCATCAATACCATGCTGTCGATCCCGATGCTTTACTTCATGGTGGCGCAGAGCCACGGCGGCGTGGGCTTCTAGCCGGGCCGAGCGACGCTGCCTACTTGGCGCCGGGAATGCCGCCCAGGCGGCTTCCCGGCTTCACGCCTCGGGCCTTAAACCAGCCGCGGTTCATTTCAAGCGCGTAGCGCACCGGCTGCGCCGCGCAGTGCGAATCCTCGGTCTGAGGCTGCATATCCTCGATGTTGACGATCGCGCCGCGGTCGTCGATGAAAGCCACCGACAGCGGGATCAGCGTGTTCTTCATCCACATGCAGTGGACCTGTGGTTCGTCGAAGATGAAGAGCATCCCGGCGTTCTGGGCCATGCTTTTACGGTACATGAGGCCTTGGGCGCGCGTGCCAGGATCCGACACCACCTCGGCCTGGATGAGATGCATGCCGGCGTTGAGCTGCGCCACCGGAGGCTGGGCCAAGGCGGGCGCCGCGGCGAGCACGGCGAAAGCGATAACGGAGCGCATCAAGAGAAAAGGCAGGGGAGACCCTGCCTTTCCTTGATTTCTTTGCAGCGGGTTACTTCTTGTCCATCTCGGATTTCTTCGCGGACTTCTTGTCCGATTTCTTGGACGACTTCTTCGCGGCCTTCTTGCCGTCCTTCTTGTCCATCTGGCCGGCCTTGGCCTTGTCGTCTTTCTTGTCCTGCGCGATCGCCGTCACGCTCGCGGCGGCGAACACGGCCGCAACCAGCATCGAAATGAACTGCTTCATTCTCATCCCCTTCTCTAGAGTGGTTTGGGAAAAACCGGCAAAGACCGGTCCACCGCATGTAACGCGCTTGCGCGCGGCGGGTTGACGAGCACCTGACTAAAGTCCGCTTGATGCGGCGCAAAATTATTCCAAATCAATAACCTAGCGCATGAAAAGGCGAGTATAATCGCCCCCCTTTCGAGAGCCTCGCCGCACTTTCCAACCAGAATCCGCAGGAGAACCCATGGCGTACAAGCACATCAAGGTTCCGTCGGGCGGAGAGAAGATCCGGGTGAACAAGGACTTCTCCCTCGCGGTGCCCGACAACCCCATCGTCCCCTACATCGAGGGCGACGGCACCGGACTCGACATCACCCCGGTCATGCTGAAAGTGGTGGACGCCGCCGTCCGGAAAGCCTACGGAGGGAAAAAGAACATCGTGTGGATGGAAATGTTCGCCGGGGAGAAGTCCACCAAGATCTACGGCGAGAACGTGTGGCTGCCCGACGAGACCCTCGAGGCCTCCAAGGAATTCGTGGTCTCGATCAAGGGACCGCTGACCACCCCGGTGGGAGGAGGCATCCGCTCGATCAATGTCGCGCTGCGCCAAGAGTTGGACCTCTACGTCTGCCTGCGCCCGGTGCGCTGGTTCAAAGGCGTACCCTCGCCGCTCAAGAAGCCGCAGGACGTCGACATGGTGATCTTCCGCGAGAACTCGGAAGACATCTATGCGGGCATCGAGTGGCCGGCGAATTCCGCCGAGGCGAAGAAGGTCATCGATTTCCTGGTGAAGGAAATGAAGGTCAAGAAGATCCGCTTCCCCGCCTCTTCCGCCATCGGTATCAAGCCGGTCTCGGTCGAAGGCTCCGAGCGGCTCATCCGCCGCGCCTACCAGTACGCGATCGACAACAAGCGCAGGTCGGTCACCCTGGTGCACAAGGGCAACATCCAGAAATTCACCGAGGGCGGCTTTCGCGACTGGGGCTACCAGCTGGCGGTGAGGGAATTCGGCGCCAAGCCGCTCGACGGCGGCCCGTGGCACAGCTTCAAGAACCCCAAGGGCGGCCCCGACATCGTGGTGAAGGATGTCATCACAGACGCGATGCTCCAGCAGGTCCTGCTGCGGCCCGCCGAATATGACGTGCTTGCGACCACCAACCTCAACGGCGACTACATTTCCGACGGGCTGGCGGCGGAGGTCGGCGGCATCGGCATCGCGCCGGGTGCGAATCTCAGTGACACGGTCGCCATGTTCGAGGCGACGCATGGCACCGCGCCGAAATACGCGGGCAAGGACTACGTCAACCCGGGCTCGGAGATCCTTTCCGCGGAAATGATGTTGCGCCACATGGGTTGGGTGGAGGCCGCCGATGCCATCATCCGGTCCATGGAACAGGCGATCCAGGACAAGATCGTGACCTACGACTTCGCACGCCAGATGCAGGGCGCGAAGCAGGTGTCGTGCTCCGGCTTCGGCCAGGCGATGATCGAGCGGATGTAAGGAAGAACAGAAAGCAAACGCGGAAAAACAAAGGCCGCCCCCGACGGGGCGGCCTTTTTGTTGTTATTTAGCCCTTTTAGCCTACAGCTGCGCTCAGACCTTCTGGATGTTGGAGGCCTGCTTCCCCTTGGGCCCCTGCACCACGTCGAAACTCACCTTCTGGCCTTCCTTCAGCGTCTTGAAACCCGACATGTTGATGGCGGAAAAATGCGCGAACAGATCCTCGCTGCCGTCGTCCGGGGTGATGAACCCGTAGCCTTTTGCGTCGTTGAACCACTTCACCGTCCCTGTTGCCATGCGCTCTCCCTAGTACGTCGTCGTTATTGATGAGCTACCGGGCGTTTGACCCGAGCCATGCCTGGAACTCCACGACCCCGCCGCCCTAGATGGCAAACAGACAGCCTGAATCCAAACACAGCCCGCCTTTTACGCGCCCGGCAGGGGCACGTCAAGGGATCCCCTAGGGGAGTGTGGCGCCCGAGCCAAGGCGCTGTCGCGCGTGCGCCAAGGCCGTGAAAAAACGCCGTAATTTGGCCCTTCGGCGCCGCCGGCCGCATTGCTTCGCCCCCCGACAAAGACTACGATAGACCGCAGTATGGCGAATGGACGCACCGGAAAACCCGGAAAGGCGAGCGGAATCGGCGGGGGGAACGGGCAAGCGCGGAAATTGTCCGATTCTGGGGTGCTCGAGGGCGCGTAGTCTGGCGGCATGGCGCAGCAAAAGGACGACACCATACTGGAGGCCCAGCGGAGCAAGCTGAAGCCTCCGCCGATGTTCAAGGTCATGCTGCTGAACGACGACTACACCCCCATGGAGTTTGTAGTGGTGGTGCTGCAGAAGTTCTTCGGGATGAGCCGGGAACGCGCCACCCAGGTGATGCTGAAGGTGCATCGCGAAGGCATCGGAGTCTGTGGGGTATATCCCCGCGACGTTGCTTCCACTAAGGTACAGCAAGTCGCGGCATACTCCCGGAAGCATCAGCATCCGTTGCAGTGCGTGATGGAAGAGACTTAGCAAGGAACGCGGAGGAAAAGGTGTTAACGGCAGGCAGGAGGAACAGCAGCAAATGATTGCCCAGGAACTCGAAGTCAGCCTCCACATGGCGTTCGTCGAGGCGCGCCAGAAGCGCCACGAGTTCATCACCGTCGAACACCTCCTGCTCGCGCTGCTCGACAACCCCACCGCGGCCGAAGTGCTGCGCGCCTGCGGCGCCAACATGGACGAGCTGCGCAAGAACCTGACCCAGCACATCGCCGAGCAGACCCCGCGCATCGCCGCCGACCGCGAGGTCGACACCCAGCCGACGCTCGGCTTCCAGCGCGTGATCCAGCGCGCCATCCTCCACGTGCAGTCCTCCGGCAAGAAGGAAGTCACCGGGGCAAACGTCCTGGTGGCGATCTTCGGCGAGAAGGATTCGCACGCGGTGTATTTCCTGCAGCAGCAGGGCATCGCGCGCCTCGACGTCGTGAACTACATCTCCCACGGCATCACCAAGACGCCGCAGGCGCACCAGGGCAAGAACGACCAGGAGGCCGAGCAGGAAGGCCAGGCCGAGACCTCGAACAGCCCGCTCGACAACTACACCCAGAACCTGAACGCGCTCGCGCTCGCCGGCAAGATCGACCCGCTGATCGGCCGCGACAAGGAGCTCGAGCGGGTAGTGCAGACGCTGTGCCGGCGTCGCAAGAACAACCCCTTGCTGGTCGGCGAGGCCGGCGTGGGCAAAACCGCCATCGCCGAGGGCCTGGCGCGGCGCATCGTCGAGGGCAGTGTCCCCGACCTGCTCGCCAAGTGCACGGTCTACGCGCTCGACATGGGCGCGCTGCTCGCGGGGACCAAGTACCGCGGGGATTTCGAGCAGCGCCTGAAGGCGGTGCTCAAGCAGCTGGTCGACAACCCCAACGCGATCCTGTTCATCGACGAGATCCACACCGTGATCGGTGCCGGTGCGGCCTCGGGCGGAACGCTGGACGCGTCCAACCTGCTGAAGCCGGTGCTCTCCACCGGTCAGTTGAAGTGCATCGGCGCCACCACCTACAACGAGTACCGCGGCGTGTTCGAGAAGGACCACGCCCTTTCCCGCCGCTTCCAGAAAATCGACGTGGTCGAGCCTTCCGTGGACGAGACGGTGGAGATCCTGAAGGGGCTGAAGTCGCGCTTCGAGGCGCATCACAGCGTCAAGTACACGGCCAACGCGCTCACCACCGCCGCCGAGCTGTCGGCGCGCTACATCAA
>DATLUZ010000181.1:0-2535 GCA_035577785.1 Burkholderiales bacterium
CGGGTGGACAGGAGAACCCGCTTTCGGCTCGGCGCGCTCGTAGTCTTGGCGGTCGGCTTGGCCAGTGCGCTCGGGATCTACCTCGCCGCGGCCGACGATGCCGGGAACGCGGCGCTCGCCGAGATGCACGGCTCGAAGCCCTACGTGCACCAGCTCGAGCGCTTCGGCGGCAAGGCGGCGGTGATGTTCGACCAGTTCAACCGCTGGTTCGCCGGGCTGTGGGAAGGCCGCCAGCTCGGCATCACGCTGGCGTGCATCACGGTCTTCATCGCCGCCGGCCTTTTTCTCGCCGCGCGCCGGAGCCAGGACCCATGAGCGTCGCAAAGCGGCTGCTGCTGATCCTTTCCGTGGTGCTGTGCTGCGCCGGCTGCGATCGGGTATCGAAGTCCTACGCCGAGGCGCGGCTCCCGAAGACACACGCTTTGTCGTTCGTTGCCGGCTCGCTGCGCCTGCAGCTCAGCCATAACGAAGGCGCGTTTCTGAGCCTCGGCGCGTCGCTGCCGAAGCCGTGGCGCGAAGCCTTTTTTCGCGCTGGCGTTGCATGCGTGCTTGCAGGCCTGCTCGTGTACGCCGTCTTCTTCGCTCCCGCCAGCCCTTGGTTGGTCGGCGGCGCGAGCCTCATCTTTGCCGGCGGTGCGAGCAATCTCGCCGACCGGTTGCTGTACGACGGTTACGTCGTGGATTTCATCAATATCGGCATCGGCTCATTTCGCACCGGCATCTTCAATATCGCCGACGTGGCTATCACGGCCGGAGTTGTCATCCTTCTTCTTGGTCAGCGCACCGCGATGCAGTCGATCTCGATGTCGAACGGTCCCGGAAAAGGCGCCACGCATAAAAAGATGCGCGCCGGCGACCCCTCCGGGAAATAGCGCGCATAGACCTCGTTGAACTCGTCGAAGCGCGAGGCGTCGGTGCAGTAGATATTGCACTTCACCACGCGCTCGAGCGAGGCGCCGGCGGCCTCGAGGCAGCGCTTCATCTGCGCGAGCACGATTTCAGCCTGCTCCCCGAACGGGCGCCGGAGCGCTTCACCGGTGGCCGGGTCGAACGGGGGCAGGCCGGACACGAAGACGAATCCCCCCGCCGCGACGACCGGAAAGATCGGCCCCTTCCGGCGGCGCTCCAGGTAAGTGGAGAAGGGCTCGACCCGAATTGCAGTGCGCTCCATGGCTCTCTGCCGTGAGTAGCTGGACAGGGATTGTGCATCGGGTGTAGCGTCTACGTTTCAGCCGAAGGTGAAATATGGATGGAACCGAACTCGCGCGCATCGCAGGCTTCTTCGCCGACCCGGCGCGGGCGCGCATCCTGCGCACGCTGATCGACGGCACGCTGCGCCCGGCGGGCGAGCTCGCCTTCGCCGCCAACATCTCGGCGCAATCGGCGAGCGCGCACCTGGCGAAGCTGGTGGAGGGCGGCCTGCTCGAGCTGCGGGCGCAGGGGCGCCACCGCTATTTCCGCATCGCGACCCCCGAAGTCGCCGACGCGGTGGAAAGCCTCGGCTCGCTGGGCGAGACGCTGCGGCCGCGCGCACCGCGCCCGCCGGCGCTCGCCAGGGCGGCGCCGAGCGAATTTCTGCGCGCGCGCACCTGCTACGACCACCTCGCAGGCGAAACCGCGGTGCAGGTCTGCTCCGCCCTGTTGAAAGCGCGCTGGCTCGCCCCCGATGAGCGCGATTTCCGCCTGACCTCGCTTGGCGAGGAGCGGCTGGCGGCGCTCGGCGTCGACGTCGAGGCGGCTCTCCACAAGCGGCGCGCTTTCGCGCGCGCCTGCGTCGACCTCACGCAAAGGCGGCCGCACATCGGCGGCGCGCTCGGCGCGGCGCTCCTCGAGATGTACCTCGAGCACGGCTGGATCCTTCGCATGCGGCGCTCGCGCGCCGTGGCCATCACGCCCAAGGGCAGCGACGCGTTCGCGAGGCTCTTCGCATGAGCCGGGAACGCGCGATGGCATTCGAGCGCGCTTGGGTCAAGGCGCTCGGCGTGCTGCTTCTCGCCTATGCCGCCGCCAGCCTCGCGCACCACGTCCACAACGCGGAATTCCTCGCCGACTATCCCAACATGCCGCGATGGATTACGCGTCCCGCGGTGTACGCCGCGTGGCTCGGCGAGACCATGCTCGGCGCGGCCGGCTACCTCCTCCTGCGCCGCGGCCATCCCGCGGTCGGCCTCGGCCTCATCGCCGTCTACGCCGCGCTGGGTTTCGACACCTTCGCGCACTACTTGCTCGCTCCCGCAGCCGCGCACACCGCCGCGATGAACGCCACGATCTGGCTGGAGCCCGCGATTGCGGCGCTGGTGTTCGTCGCCCTCGGCGCCCTCGCGAAGCGCCCTTGATCCGGGCCTGCGGCTGCTACTGTCGGATGTGGTAAAGCCCGCCGCCGCCGTAGTCGACGACGAAGAGCTCGCCGTCGATGCCCTGGCCGAACGACGAGATTGAGAGGGCCGACATGAATCCTTCGGTCACGTTGAGCGTGCCCTGCGCCGTGGAGTCGATGCTGAAAATCGTGCCGACGCCGAAGTCGGCGAAGATGTA
>DATLUZ010000182.1:0-6967 GCA_035577785.1 Burkholderiales bacterium
TCGAGGAGCTGGAACAGGACCTCGTGCGCGGGCGAGCCGGCGAGGCGCGAGCGGTATTTCTCGAGGTCGGCTTCGATCGCCGCGGTGCGGTGGGATTTGATCGAGCCGAGCAGATCCGCGGAACCGAATCCCGCCGCTTGGGCAAAAAACGGGTTGGCGTCCGCTTTCACAGCGGGGTAGGGACGGAGCGACCAGAGCCAGTCGCGGAGAAGCTCGGTGGAAAGGCAGTCGTCGGAGTTGTACTTGGCGATCGATTCCAGGGCCGCTGCGTCGCCGGTGGTGCGCCAGTGCTCGTACTGGACGATGCTCGCGCCGGCGTCGCGCACCTCGCCAGTGCGCGCGGCCATGTAGAAGGCCTCGAGGTCCTTGAGCCCGTAGCCCTCGGAGGAGCGCAGCGCCTCCTTCACCGTCTTGTAGAGGTCGACGAACTTGCCCGCGCGCAGGAGGTCGTCGACCTGCGCTTCGCGCGTGCCGTGGAGCGACATCAGGCGCTTCAGCGCCGTGGGCTCGTAGTGGGCGTAGTGGTAAATGTGCATCCCCGGGTAGCGCGCGAGGCGCTCGGCGAGGAAGTCCATGAGCCGCTCGAAGGCGCGCTTCTCGCCGGCGCGGTCGTGGGCCCAGAACGGCTGGTAGCGCGCGGCGCCGTTCTTCAGGAAGCGGATGCCGAAGAGGTACTCGAGCCCGCCCGCCTCGAAGGGGTCGCCCTCCATGTCGAAGAACACGTCGCCCGCGTCGGGCGGCGGCAGGCGATGAAGGCCGCGCCAGCCCTCGGGATCGGGCTCGAGGCGCTCGAAGCGCGGCTTTCCGGTCTCGCGGCGGTCGAGCTGGAGGCTGGCTTGTGACTGGAGCCGGGAGAGCGCTGGGTTTTCTGTCTTGAATTGAGAAAGCGAAAAGAGCGTGTGCACGCCCTCTTCGTGCAGCCGCTTGATCTGCGAGCGCGTGACGCCGGCGACCTGGTTCAGGTGGTCGTCGGACTTCCATTTCTCCTTGCACAGCTCGCGCCACGGGCAGAACTGGCAGTAGTCGACGCGCTCGGGATAGGTGTTGTTGGGATGCTTCGCGGTGAACGCCAGGAAACGCTCTCGTACCTGCGCGTAGTAGCGCGAGTAGTCGGCGAGGCGGTACGTGTGCTCGCTGCGGTCGCCGAGGACGAGGTGCATGGAGCGCGGCTCGACGCCTTGTACTTGATGCAACAGGTCGGAGTAAAAGCAAAGCTGGATCAGGAACTTCGCTTTCGCGCTGCGCGCGAGCTTGGTGTCGACGGCCTCGTAGCTCCAGCTGCCGAGCGTGGACGGCGTCTCCACCCGGCGCAGGAAGTCGGCGCGGCCAAAAAAGGAACCCGCCTCGGAACCCGCCCCCGGCGGCGACATAAGCGCCGCCTGGAAGATCACGTCGTGGCCCTCGCGCATCGCGCGCTCGGTTTGCGCGGCGAGCTCGGCTGGGTTGCCGTTGGAGGGGAGCTCGAAGACTCGAGGGGTCTTTTGTTTTTGCTGTTCTAGAAAAGCGGCTTCGTGCGAAAAACCTTTGTCCTGGATGAGCTGGAGCGACGCGTCATCCTCGGCGCGAGGAAGCGGCGCCGCGAGATCCTGGAGCGCGAGCGTCGTCGCGTGCTCGCACTCCAGGAACGCGACGAGGTCCCCTGCCGAATAAAGGGTCCGACCGTCCCGGTTCTGCACTTGCTCCCCCAGCCTCCTCTATACCCCGATTTGCCTGCTTGCTCAATACGTTCATGGGCTTACGCGTTATCTAATCGTCCAGCTTATCGTCCAAGAAAATGCAGCACCGCGAGGAGCAGAAGCGGACTCAGGGCAAACACCAGGTCGAGCGGGACGGCGAGGGTCACGGAGTCCTCCTCTTGGGAGGCACAGTTTGATGGGGGTGGTGGCTCAGGCGATGAGCCAGCGCTGCGTCAAAAAATCGGGTCCAAAACACAATCGGGCGGGCTGGGCAGTTCGGACTGCTCCAAGAGGCGCAGTTTCATGGCATGAGTGGCTCAGTAGATGGGCTACTCAGCGCCTACGAGGCATCTCCGGCGGTCCGGATAATCGGCTGTCTCGGTGAAAGCCCTGCTCTGGATTCCCGCCCTCTGGGCGCTCGCATTCGACTGGTATGCCGGCCCGTTCAGCTTCACGCCGAGCTACCTCGCCATCCCGCTCGCCGCGCTGCTCGGCCATCGCTACGGCCCGCGCGCGCTGTGGCTGGTCGCCCTCGGCGGGCTGCCGCTGCTGCCGCCGCTCGCGTCCCACTCCATCGTCGCGCTGACCTCGGCGCCCGACGTCTACGTGGTCGCGCTCGCCGTGTGCGCGCTCGCGTCGGACGAGCGCCCGCTCGTGGCCCAGGCGCCGCCCCGCATGAGCCTCGCGCTCTTCGCGGCGGTGCTGGTCGTGCTGCCGATGGCGGTGTCGATCTGGGGCGCCGAGATCGGGGCGCTGAAGATCCGCATGACATTCGGCTTCGTCGCGATCCTCTGGCTGGTTCTTTTCCTCGTGGGGTGGAGCGGGTTCCCGCCGCGCCGCGCCGTCGCCGGGCTCGCCATCGCCGCGGGCCTCGGGATGTGGGTCGACGCCACCTTCCCGCGCGACGGCGCGCCGTTCTTCGGCGGCACGCAGGTGCAGCTGCCGCTGCTCGGGCTGACGGGAACGGATCAGCTGTGGTGGGACTACCGGCTCGACTCGACGGCAGCGTTCCTCGCCGGAGTGGCGTACTTCGGCGCCGGACACCTGTGGGCCGAGATGCTGCGCACGCGCGCGTCGCCCCTCCCGCCGCGCCGAGCGTACGCGCTGGTACTGGCCGTGGCGGTTGTAGCGCTCGGGTTCACGGTAAACCGCGCGGTGCTCGCCGCCATGGGAATCGATACGCACCCTCTGTCGCGCTACGGCTACCTGATCGGCGCGCCGCTCGCGCTGCCGGTGACCGGCCTCCTGGGTGGGCTGCTGCTCGGCCGGCGAGGCGTGGCCGTGGCGACGCTCGCGGTCCCCGCGTTCTGGCTGCTGGACGCCTTCGCGCTGTCGGGCTTCAGCCTTCCCCTGCGAACCTTCTCGGCGGCCCTCCACCAGCCGCTCTGCGTGCTCGCCTTCGGCCTCATCGGCGTCGCCATGCGCAGCCGCGCGCTCGACCCCGAGGCGCAGCGCGCACCGTTCGGCTGGTTTTGGTCCACCCCGGCGTGGGCGCGCGGCGCCGGCTATGCGGCCTGCGTGCTCGTGGCGTTCTCGGCCCTCTTCACGGGGGCGGCCGCGCTCTATTCTCATGCGGCGGGCCAGCCCATCGGCAACGACGCCAAGCTGGTGCCGAACCCGCTCCTTTGGCAGGCTGCGCGCGAGGCCGCCGCGCAGTATCCGCTCGTCGAAGCGGACGCGGCAGGCGGGCGCCTGGTCACCGGCTGGCGCAGCGACCCGGGGATTCCGGAGTCACGCACCCGCATGACCATCCGCGTCGGCACGGAGCTCGTCGCGAGCGCGCTCCACGTCGAGCTGGTGCGCGAAAGGCGCGGCCGGTTCGGGCTCTGGGTGCAGCAGGGCGCGTACGTGGATGCGCGGACCGGCCGGATGGCGGGAACGGACATCGCGCCCGAGCGCGAGCGGGTGCGCCGCGCGCTCTTTGCCCGGGCGTTGGAGCTCAACAAGAAATCGGGGTCAGACCCCAATTGAGGAAAATCGGGGTCTGACCCCAGACCCTGCAGTCGCAGGGAGGGTGGAGCGGCAAGGGAATCAGGCTTCCAGTTCTTCCTCCAGGGGGAGCGGCAGCGCGGCGACGGCGTCGAGCTGGGCGAGGCTCGACTCGCCGATGCCCTGCAAATCGCCGACCACGCCGAGGAGCCCCTCGGTCATGCGCGTGAGCTGCATCTCGCGCTTCTTGAAGATGCGGGCCGCGGCCATCTTCTCGGCCTCGAGCTCCTGGCGCATGAGGGCGAAGCCCTCGACCACGCCTTTCACGCGCTGGGTGAACTGCGGGCTGCAGATGTACGAGTAGAGCCGCTCCATCTTCTCGCTGCGGCCCTGGTTGGCGACCCGGGACTTGTGCAGCTCGAGGAGCGTGAGGCGCAGCGCCTCGGCGAGCGGCCGGGCGGCGTCGAAGCGGGAGATCCAGACGTCGGACTCGCGCACGATCGGCTCCCGCGTGTCTTTCGGCATCGACGCGGTGACGATCACCGCCGCCTCGGCGCCGACCGCCTGCTGGTCGTCCTTGAGCTTTCGCAGCCACAACGGCTGCCAGGCCTTGGTCTGCTTCGCCTCCCAGATGATGGTGCCGCAGCACGCGCCCGACGGAGCGCGCACGCGCTGCAGCAGGTCGGCGCCGTTCATGCCCTTCGGCACCGGCACGATCTCGTCGAACGGGAACGCGGCCCGGAGCAGCGCCTCGAGGCTCACCTCCAATCCTTCGCCCTGGAACTGCACCGCGCCGCTCTCGAGCTTGCGCTTGAGCTCGGCGGCCTCGCGCTGGGCGGACTCGAGCTGGACCTTGTACTGCGCGTCGATGCGCCGGCGCTCCTCGTCGAGCTTCCTCTGGTAGTCGACGTCGCGGTTCTTGTCCGCCTCCTCGAGCTCGCGCAGGCGCCGGCGGAGGCCGAGCTCCTCGTCGCGGAACTTGGAAAGTGCCCGCTCCTTCTCGGCGACGAGCTCGCGCTCCAGGGCCTTCTTCTGCTCCGCCAAGGCGCGCTCGAACTCCTCGGCGTGGCGCTCGATGGTCTGGCGCGACAGGCCGTCCGAC
This sequence comes from Burkholderiales bacterium, assembly GCA_035577785.1. GTDB lineage: Bacteria > Pseudomonadota > Gammaproteobacteria > Burkholderiales > SG8-39 > SCGC-AG-212-J23. The sequence goes on from DATLUZ010000182.1 coordinate 4,708, forward strand.
AGCGGGAAGTGGTGGCTGCACTTCGGGCAGGCGACCTTCGTCCCGCCGTCGATCATGATGGTTCGCATGGGGGCATGGTGAACCGGGCGGTGGCTCAGGGCGTGAGCTACTTAAGCCAGAATTGGGGTCTGACCCCGATTTCTGACTTTCTTTAGGAAAGAACGACATGGCAAAAGACCATCGCCTAGCCCCCTCGCTGGAGAACGTCCACTGGGGCTTCTTCGACGCCAAGCTCCCGCCTCGCCTCACGGTCGATTCCGGCGACACGGTCGTGGTCGACACGGTGTCCGGCTGGCCGGAAGTGGCGCCCGACCCGGCGCTCTACCGCCCGGACCACTACGAGATCGCGACCAAGCTGAAGCCGGTCCTGGGGGCGCACATCCTGACCGGGCCGATCGCGGTGCGGGGCGCCGAGCCCGGGGATACCCTTGAAGTGCGCATCAAGGCCATCAAGCTCACCGCGGACTGGGGCTGGAGCGTGATCCGGCCGCTGCGCGGCAGCCTGCCCGAGGACTTTCCGAAGTTCGAGCGCTGGACGATCCCGATCGACCGCCAGAAGATGACGACGAAGCTGGCGTGGGGACCGACCATCGCGCTGCGGCCCTTCTTCGGCATCCTCGCCACCGCGCCGCGGCCGGAGTACGGCCGCATCTCGAGCATCGAGCCGCGCGAGTTCGGCGGCAACGTCGACTGCAAGGAGTATGTCGCCGGGACGTCGGTGTTCCTGCCGGTGTTCGTGCCCGGCGCCAATTTCTCGGCCGGCGACGGCCACGCGGTGCAGGGCGACGGCGAGGTCTGCCTGACCGCCCTCGAGACCTGCCTCGAAGGCACTTTCGAGCTGGTGCTGCACAAGGGCATGAAGCTTGCGATGCCGCGCGCGCTGACGCCCACGCACTACATCACCCTGGGAATCGACACCGACCTCGACGACGCGGCCAAGCAGGCCCTGAGGGACATGATCGCCTGGCTGGTGCAGATGAAGGGGTGGAGCCGGTCCGAAGCCTACGTCTTCTGCAGCCTGGCCTGCGACCTGCACGTCACGCAGCTCGTCGACGGCAACAAGGGGATCCACGCCATGGTGGCGCGGGGGCTGATCGACTAGACGAATTCGGGGTCAGAGCCCGATCTTGTTTTCACGTACGTAAAAACGAGATCGGGCTCTGACCCCGAATTCCCGCTACAGCTGAAACAGTCGCGCGTCCAACCGGACTAGGCTGCACGGCATGCTGAATGCATGCTCAACCGGTATGAAGAGAGACATGTCAGAAGCGAACGCGTCGCCCGCCCCGCAGGAGCTCGAGTCCTTTGATCTCGACAAGGAAATCGAAGCCTGGAACTGGGCGCGGGCGGCCGGTGTGTCGGCCCAGGATCTGGACAAGGCACTGCGCGAGTCGCTGAGGCGTCAAGACTCCGTATAGCGTCTTGACGCTTCGCCGAGCGCGCCGGATACCCGATCGCGCAGGCTCGCGGGGCCAAGGACCTCCACGTCGGCGCCGAACTTCAGGATCTCCATCAGGAGCTCCCGATCATTGGCGTAGGGAATTTCCAGCACGTAGCTCCCGTCTGGTTCAGTTTGCGCTCGCTGGTTTGGATGCCATATTTGGGCCGAGACCCAGCGCGCTGACTCGGCGCTGAAGCGCAGCCGAGCCCACTCCACTTCCTTCCCCGCAAAGATCCCGTAGCCGCTCCCGAGGTGCTCGTCGAGCTCGGCGGCCGGGACCTCCTTCGCCCGACCTTCTCTTAGCTCCGCCGCCCGGATCGCGTCGACCGCGAAGGTGCGCAGACCCTCGGTCTTGTGGCAATACGCGTCGACGTACCAGTTGTCGCGGTAATGCACCAGCCGCTGCGGCGAGATCTCGCGCTCGGTCTCGCGGTTCTCCTTGCGGTTGAAGTGGCGGATCCACAGCCTTGACCTCCTCAAGACCGCGGTCGCAACAACACCGAAATGCGTTGCGGTTTCCCCTTGGGGAAAAGCACGGCGCTCGGGCTGAAAGACCCGGATGCGCTTCTCCACCTCCTTCCACGCCGGCTCGCCGCCGAGAACCGAGCGCACCCGCTCCTGCAGCGGCTTGATGTGCGGCTCGAGCAGCCCGGGCTGCAGCTCAGCAAGCAAGCTGTGCATGGTGAGGAGCGCATAGGCCTCGTCAGCGGAGAACCACAGCCCCGGCAGCTCGTAGCGCGGTCCGGGCCTCGGCGCGCCGAAGCGGTAGCCGTTCGCCTCGCGGTCGTACTCGATCGGGGCGTTGAAGCGGCTGCGCAT
>DATLUZ010000183.1:0-11434 GCA_035577785.1 Burkholderiales bacterium
CCGAGTCCGGGAAGAACGGCAACGTCATTCTCGCCAAGCTGGAAGGCGACAACCCGGCCGGTTCGGTGAAGGACCGCCCGGCGATCTCGATGATCCGGCGCGCCGAGGAGCGCGGCACCATCAGGAAGGGCGACGTGCTGATCGAGCCCACCTCCGGCAATACCGGCATCGCGCTTGCCATGGCGGCGGCGATCAAGGGCCTGCGCATGGTCCTGATCATGCCGGAGCACCTGTCGGTGGAGCGCCGGCAGACCATGCGCGCCTTCGGCGCCGAGATCATCCTCACGCCGCAGAAGGGCGGCATGGAAGGCGCGCGCGACCTGGCCGAGAAGATGGTGAAGGAAGGCAAGGGCTTCATGCTCGACCAGTTCGCCAATCCGGACAACCCGCGCGCGCACTACGAAACCACCGGGCCGGAGATCTGGCGCGACACCGAGGGCAAGATCACGCACTTCGTCTCGAGCATGGGCACGACCGGCACCATCATGGGCTGCTCGCGCTTCTTCAAGGAGAAGAAGCGCTCGATCCAGGTCATCGGCTGCCAGCCCGAGGAAGGCTCGCAGATTCCCGGCATCCGCAAGTGGCCGGAAGCCTACCTGCCGAAGATCTACGAGCGCCCGCGCGTCGACCGGCTGGAGTACGTGAGCCAGGCCGACGCCGAGGAGACCACGCGCCGCCTGGCGCGCGAGGAGGGCATCTTCGCCGGCATCTCTTCGGGCGGCGCGGTGCACGTCGCGCTGCGCGTCGCCAAGGAGCACAAGCACGCGGTGATCGTCGCCATCGTCTGCGACCGCGGCGACCGCTACCTCTCCACCGGGGTCTTTCCTGACTGAATGACCCCGATCCTCGTATTCGACATTGAGACGATCCCCGATTGCGCCGGCATCCGCCGCATCCACAGCCTGCCCGACGATTTGCCGGACGCCGATGTAGCCGAGGTCGGGTTCCAAAAACGCCGCGCCCAGTCAGGCAACGATTTCCTGCCGCCGCACCTGCACCGCGTGATCGTCATCTCGTGCGTTGCGCGCGACGACGAAGGCGTCAAGATCTTCTCCATCGGTGAACCCGAGCGGGACGAGAAGACGACACTGGCGCGCTTCTTCGACGCGATCGAACGCAAGACGCCGCAGCTCGTGTCGTGGAATGGCAAGGGTTTCGACATCCCGGTGCTTAACCACCGCGCGCTGATCCACGGTGTTTGCTGCACGCGCTTCTGGGAGCTTGGAGACGCGGACCAGGCGTTTCGCTTCAACAACTACGTGAACCGCTATCAGACGCGCCACCTGGACCTGATGGACCAGCTCGCGATGTTCAACTCGCGCAATTTCGCGCCGCTCGACGATCTCGCCCGGCTTGCGCGCCTGCCCGGCAAGCAGGGCATAGGCGGCGCCGAAGTCTGGTCCGCCTACCGGAGGGGCGAGATCCAGGCGATCCGCGACTACTGCGAGGTGGACGTGGTGAACACGTTCCTGCTGTTCCAGCGCTTCCAGATGGTGCGCGGGCTGTTGACAAGCGAAGGATACGACGCGGAGTGCGGCCTCCTGCGCGAGACGCTCGAGCGGCGAACCGAGCCGCACTGGCGCGAGTTCCTGTCGCTCTGGAGGTGAACCTGCGCATCGATTCGCTCGACGCCGAGGGGCGCGGCGTCGCCCGCAACGCCGAAGGCAAGGTGGTGTTCGTCGAGGGCGCGCTCCCCGGCGAGGAAGTCGATTTCCAGGTCCTGCGCAAGAAGTCCTCGTTCGAGATCGGGCGCCTCACCCGCGTGCTGGGCGGCTCCTCCAGCCGGCAGACGCCGCGCTGCCCGCATTTCGGAGTCTGCGGCGGCTGCAGCCTGCAGCACACCGACGCGCGTACCCAGATGGCCGCGAAGCAGCGCTGGCTCGAGGAGAACCTCGCGCGCATCGGCAAGGTGCAGCCCGACACCATGCTGCCGATCATCTACGGCGAGGACTGGCACTACCGCCGGCGAGCCCGCCTCGGCGCGCGCTACGTTCCGAAAAAAGGCGGCGCGATGGTCGGATTCCGGGAGAAGCGCTCGAGCTACATCACCGACATGCGCGAGTGCCATGTGCTTCCGCCGCAGGTCAGCGCGCTCATCCTGCCGTTGCGCGCGCTGGTGGAGGCACTCTCGGTCCGCGCCCGCTTGCCCCAGATCGAGGTCGCCGTGGGCGACAACGCGACCGTGCTCGTGATCCGCCACCTCGACCCGCTTACCGACGAGGATCGTTCGTTACTGAGGAGCTTTGCCGAAACCCATCCGGCTCACCTGTGGCTGCAGCCAGGCGGGCCGGACACCGCGCGGCCCTTTCATCCCCCGCAAAGCGAGCTCTACTACGAGCTGCCGGAGTTCGGCCTGCGGCTCGCGTTCCGGCCGACCGACTTCACGCAGGTAAACCACGGCGTCAACCGGGTGCTGGTGTCGCGCGCGGTGCGGCTGCTCGACCCGCGGCCCGGCGAGCGCGTGGCCGACCTGTTCTGCGGGCTCGGCAACTTCTCGCTGCCGCTCGCGAGCCGCGGCGCCGACGTGATCGGCTTCGAGGGGAGCCGCGAGCTCGTCGAGCGCGCGCGCCAGAACGCGGCGCAGAACGGCCTCGCGGTTCAATTCGAGGTCATGAACCTGTTCGAGCCGCAGCTCGCGCCTTACGCGCCAATCGACAAGCTGCTGATCGATCCGCCGCGCGAAGGCGCGGTCGAGATCGCAAGAGCGCTGCCGGGAACCTGGCCGCGGCGCATCGTCTACGTCTCGTGCGACCCGGCGACGCTTGCGCGCGACGCGGGCGTGCTGGTGCACACGAAAGGTTTTCGCCTCGCGGCCGCCGGCGTGGTGAACATGTTCCCGCACACCGCGCACGTCGAGAGCATCGCGCTCTTCGAACGCTGAGTGGTTGAGAGTATCCTCCGCAGATATGCAGACAGCCCCTGCTGACGTGCGGACGCTTTCAGAAGTGCGCGATGCGCTGCTGCGGCTCTACGGCGAGGCGAGGGACATCGGCGAGCACCAGGTCGCCTACCACGCGCTGGCCGGCGCGCTCCACGCGGCGGAAAGCCTGCGGCAGCCCGACGTCCTCGATCAGGTCGCGGCGCTCGCGCGTGAGCACCGCAAGCGCATCGACCAGGACGATCCGAGGCATCCGCTTTCGTCCCAGTCGGCCTCGATCCGGGGCCACCAGAGCATCTTCGAGCAGCTCGCCATCACCTGCGCCGCGGTGCGCGCGCGCCTCAAGGCCGAAGACCTGGTCCGGAAATAAGAAGGGCACCCGAGGGCGCCCTTCGTGTACCGCCGCGCCGGCGCGGGCTAGTCCCGATCGCCGCTCAGCGCGAGCAGGATCTGCAGCAGGCTCGAGAAAATGTTGAGCAGGCTGAGATACACGCCCGTAGTCGCCATCACGTAGTTGGTCTCGCCGCCGCGCACGATGCGGTTCAGGTCGTAGAGCAGGAAGAGCGAGAACACCACGATGACCAGCGTGGAGATCGTCAGCGCGAGCGCCGGGATCTGGAAGAACATGTTGGCGAGCGCGGCGATGAGCAGCGCCACCATCCCTACGAACAGGAACTTGCCCATGAAGCTGAAGTCGCGCTTGGTGGTCGTCGCGATCGTGCCCATCGCCAGGAAGATGGCGCCGGTTCCGACCGCCGCGTAGCCGACGAGCTGCATGCCGTTGCGCATGGACAGCGCCACGTTGAGCAGCGGCCCGAGGAAGAGCCCCATCAGGCCGGTCATGAGGAGCAGCAGCGCCACGCCGATCCCGCTGTTGCGGTAGTGCGCGATGCCGAACTGCAGGCCGATGACCGAGGCGAGCATGAGCACCACCGAGATGACCGGGCTCGCCATCATGGCCGGAGCGAGCTGGATCCCGATCGCGGCGCCGATCACCGTCGGCACCATGGTGAGCGCGAGAAGCAGGTAAGTGTTGCGCAGAACCCGCTGGGCGGAATCGGCAGGCAGCGCATGGTCCTGCGCCGCCGCGTAATTCCCGCGGAAATCCTGGTTATCGGTTCGAATGGGCTTTAGTTCCATTTTGGGTGGGGCCTCCTGCGCATAAGACTACCAAACCTGACCGGAGTTTCAACGGCTTAGAGTGCAGCTAGCGCCAATCTGGGGACGCCACCGTGGGTTTTCAAGGGCTTGGCGCGCAAAGATGCGGCGCCACGTCGGAACGAAGCTTGCGTGAGTGTCCCTACTCAGCCCGGTTACAAAGGAGATTTCCCATGCTGCTTTCTCTGCGTTTTCCGCTCTTGCTCGCCGCCAGTCTCGCGGCGTTTCCCGCGCTTGCCCAAGTGGGTGGTGCCGGCGGAGCCGGCGGTGTCGCCACAACCCCGGGCATTGTCGGTACGACGCCGGGCGCGGTGACCACGACTCCCGGAATCGGGACAGCGTCGCCAACCACCCCGGGTGCTCAGACCACCTCGCCTTTCGCGACCACGCCGACGCCGAGCATCACCGGCACGCCGCCGAGCCAGGTTGGCAGCATCGTCGGCTCAACCCCCACCATCGGGGGCAGCGCGAGCACCGGCAGCAGCGTCGTCGGCTCGGCCCCAGGCATCCCGCCAGCGGCGACGCCTTCGACCTCGCCGTTCTCGACCACTACGGTGCCGCAGTCGACGACGATTCCTTCGACCACGGTCCCTTCGACGACGATCCCTTCGACCACCATCTCGCCGTCGACGACGCGCATCTGTCCGAACGGCATGACCACCTGCTAGCGCGGCGCGCCTACTTCGAGGAAGGCGCAGACGGCGCGGCTACACCCGAATCGAAGGTCCGCTGGTCGATCTCCAATACCTGCGGGTTCTGCACGGTCGTAGTCGCGCCGGTCCTCGCATCCTTGAAGCGGATCGCGCCATCCTTCCGCGTGAAATCTCCGGTGTAGTACTCCCTGCCAGTATCGAGGTCGGTCACCTTGAAGTAAGTCGCGGTGCATGCCGCGGCGATGAGCAGCAGCGGCATCAGGCAACTCACCTTCCACTGTGCGGATCTCAAATTCGGCCGCCCCGGTCTGCGAAATGGCAGAAAGCTAGAATATCAAGGATAGGAGAGTTGGCAGAGTGGTCGAATGCGGCGGTCTTGAAAACCGCTAGCCCGGAAGGGCTCGGGGGTTCGAATCCCTCACTCTCCGCCAGTACCGTGGACCACGCGGTGTGAGCGCAGCCATGATGGACGGCGCAATGGGTTCGATGATGGGCTGGATGATGGGAATAGGCCTGCTCGGCTGGGTCCTGGTGATCGCGCTGCTTGTCGCAATACTTCTTGTCCTCGTGCGTCTCCTGAATGAACGCAAGTCAAGCGGCGGGCCGGGAAGGACGGACGGCAGGACGACCGATCCGTCGAAGAATCCATAGCGACACGCTCGCGGTAAGATCCTGGCCCATGTCTTCCCGGCTTAAACGACGCTTCGCCCTGATTCTGCTGGCGTTGCTCGCGTTTGCGCAGGTCAACGTTGCCCTCGCCGGGTGCTTCAGGGACCGCGCGTCGATGATGCCCGCCAGCGCGGCCAATTCCGACCCCGGCGCTCCGTGCGATGGCTGCGACGTGCCGGTGTCTAAGCTGGCAGACCACATCTCCAATGCGTGTGTAGTCCATTGCACCTCCGACCTTCAACTCGCGGGTGAGCCGTTTGTGGTGGTGCTTAGTGCTGCCGACATGCCCGTGTTGGCGCTAAAGCCCTTCGAATCGCCGCCACGCGCAAATAGAGCGTTGGACGGTCCTCCCGTAGCCGCGCCGCCACGGCGCATCCTGCTTCACTCCTTCCTGATCTGATCTTCCCTACGCGCCGCTCGGCGCGCTGGTAGCCATCTTTGGGCCGCTGCCGCGTGCGGCCGGTTACGACAGTTGGATTTCGGAAGTGAACTCGATGGAGACTGTAACGTGAAAATAGCCAGTTTGAACGTCGCTGTGCTGTTGGTGGCTGTCGTGCAGCCAAATTTCGCCGCAGGGGATGCTAACCGGGGCGCAAAGATTTTTAGTCAATGCATGGCCTGCCACTCTCTGCAGCCCAGTGAACACCGAACGGGCCCGAGCCTCGCGCATGTCTGGAACCGCAAGGCTGGGACTTTGGATGACTTCATGCGTTATTCGGAGGCGCTGAAGCGCTCCGAGATAACCTGGAACGAAGCGACGCTGGACAAGTGGCTTGCCAATCCGGCGCAGGTCATTCCCGGCACGACCATGACCTTTCCCGGGATCAAGGACCGCCAGTCGCGGCAGGATCTGATCGCGTATCTAAAAGCAGTCGACGAAAACAAGGCGCCGCCACCCTCTGCAAAAGGCGGCGGCATGATGGGCATGACGCGCGCGAGACCCGACCTTAAAACCGCGCCGCCCGCTGGGCAGGTCCGCTCCATCAAGCACTGCGGGGACACATACGCCGTCGAGACCGCCGACGGCAAGTTGGAGAAGGTCTGGGAGTTCAACCTCCGATTCAAGACCGATTCAAGCAAGCTCGGCCCGGCACCCGGCAAGCCGGTGATCGTGGGAGCCGGAATGCAGGGCGACCGCGCTTCTATCGTTTTTGCTTCCCCGAAGGAGATCAGTGAGTCCATCCGTGCCTCCTGCTCGTAGCGGTTTGCTTTTTTTGCTCATGCTCATGGCGTGTGGCGAGCGCGGCGCCGATCCTGTACAGGTCGCGCGTGGGGAGAAGCTTTATGCGCAGCACTGCGCGTCGTGCCACGGCGCAAGGTTAGAGGGGCAGGCCGAATGGCGGACCCGACTACCGAACGGACGGATGCCTGCGCCGCCGCATGACGAAAGCGGTCACACTTGGCACCACTCGGACGAGGTGCTATTCGGCATTACCAAGCGCGGGCTTGTACCACCCTATGCACCGCCTGGCTACGAGAGCGATATGCCTGCATTTGGCGGCGTACTCAGTGACGATGAGATCCGAGCCGTACTTGCGTTCATGAAGAGCCACTGGACCTCGCATGAGGTGCTCGATACGCGAGCTGAGCTGCTACGAAACAACCCGGAGAAACGATGACCTCGAAATATTGGTTTGTTGCGAGCCTCGTCCTTGGCGTCACGGCGCTCGCGCATGCGCAAGTGACGCTGACCCATGTCCACGGTCTTGCGTATAGCAGCGACGGCAAGCGGCTGATGATCCCAAGTCACCACGGGCTGGCCGTATACGAGGCTGGAAAATGGTCGAAGGCGCCCGGGCCGCAGCACGACTACATGGGCCTCGCTGCCACGGCGAACCACCTCTATAGTAGCGGTCACCCAGCGCCGGATTCTGGCCTGGTGAACCCCTTCGGGCTCATTCGGAGCACTGACAGCGGAAAGACGTGGGAAAAGCTCGGTCTCGAAGGGGAGACAGATTTCCATTTGCTCGCCGCAAGCTGGAACACCGGCGCGATTTGCGTGTGGAACCCGGCGCCAAGCTCTCGCATCCGGCAGCCGGGTTTGCACTGCACCGGGGACGCTGGCGGGAGCTGGCGAGCCGCCGATGCGCGCGGCGTGAAGGGAGAGCTCATATCGGTCGCCGTCCATCCTGACGACGTGGAGCTCGTCGCGCTGGGAACCTCCGAAGGCGTATTCGAATCGAGCGACGGCGGCAACAGCTTCAGTCAGATTGCGCCCGGGCCGGGGACAGCGGTGTTTTACGACCTGGATGGGAAACATCTTTGGTACGGAAGCTTCGACAAGGCAGCGCAGCTTGTGCGGGCACGTTTGCGGCAAGGGCCAAGCTCGCGTATCAAGCTGCCGGCCGTAGGCGATGATGCCGTGGCTTACATCGCGCAGAACCCGAAGACGCGCGACGAATACGCGATTGCCACGTTTAAACGGAGCGTCTTCCTATCGAAGGAAGGCGGACGCACGTGGAAGCAAATTGCGGATAACGGTAAGGCGCGATAGCTCGCCCGGCGGCTGCAATACGTCAGGAAACGACGTGTGAGACAAAATTCCGGACCGAGTTGCTTCCCACTATGTGACGGCAGTTTCAAAGACTGTCGGAGTGTCGCTATTTGCCTACAGAAGCTTCCATGAAACACCGACGCAAGCGGTTGACCTAGGCAGTTATCATCCCGTCCGGAGGGATACATAACATGTCTAACGTTCGCAACCTCAAACCCGTTACCGAGTTGAAACGCCGCGTCCTAGTCGTCGAGGACAACCTGGATTCCGTGCATTCGATGGCCATGCTCGTGAAGATGATGGGCCACGAGGTCCAGTTCGCGATCAACGGATTCGCCGCGCTGGATATCGCAAGAACCTTCCGACCCGACATCATTCTCCTCGATATTGGCCTACCAGATTTCAACGGCTGCGAGATTGTGCGGCAACTGAAGTACGAACAAGGCCTCCAGAACACCCGCTTCATAGCCATCTCCGCACTCCCCGCCCAACAGTTTAAGCAGCGCGCGTTGGACGCTGGCTGTCACGAGTTTTATCCCAAGCCGATCGAGCCGAGGCTGCTTGAGCGCCTGTTAGGCGAGGCGAGCACGACCGACTAAGTCGTTGCCGCTCCAACTTCATTTCCAGAACATCCGCGGCGCCCTTGCCGAAGGGCTACGAGCCCGCGTTGTCTGATTCGCCTCTTACGAGCGCCATTACCTCTTTGAAATCGTAAGGTTTGGCGAGGTGATGCTCGCATCCGGCCGCGCGCGACTTGGCGCGATCGGCGTCCGTACCATAGCCGGTAATGGCGATGATCCTCGAGGCCCCCAGGCCGGGCTGCACCTTGAGCCATCTCGCCACTTGATAACCGTCTACGCCAGGCAGGCCCAAATCGAGCAGTACAACCTCCGGTTGAAATTCTTCTGCAATGGTCATTGCCGCGTAGCCGTTAATCGCATACTCGACCTTGTGCCCTTCCGACCGGAGCAGCGCGACAAGCGAGTGGAGTGAGTCCAAGTTGTCCTCCACGACCAAGACGCGACGTTGGACTTGCTGCTGGTCGTGGGATGTCCCAAGCTTCTTTTTGCCCCTACCCTGAGGACCGCCCGGGTTTGATGGCGGGCCAAAGACAAGGCGACGGTGGGCGGACTGATCAAGTATTAGCAGTGCCATAGATCTTGCGAACTTCATCCTGCGCATCCCAAAGGTCGACCCGCCGAATGGCGAGGCCGCGAATAGGTGCGCGGTCCTTCAGTTGTAGGGATTCACCGCCGTCCTCGAGCTGACCGGCGGCAAGGGTCTCTGTGGAGACTGACATGGCTGTCTTGTCAATGCTGAGTTCAAAAATTCGGGTGTGTGCGGCGATGAGGCGAGCCACGTTGTTGAGCGTGGCCACGTCGTCCGTGTGACGGCCCGTCGCGCGCGCATAGACCATCCTGGCTGCGCTGGCCAGAGACATCAAACCTCGAAGACGGATCACTTGCGTGCTTTTTTTGGGGGCTGGCATCTCCGCGCCGCCCTCCCTAGGCACCCTCCTAGCCCAATATTCGCCGTTCTTCTATCGCGCCGATAGTCGCTGAAACTGTGATTTTTGGAGCCGGGAGGGCATTTTTCGCACCGACCTACTCGTTCCACTTCGCCGCTCCTCACGCCTAGAGGTCGCTGGATCGTTTGGTAGCGTTTGCCGCCAGGAACAAGCAACACCTCGGCGCCGCCCCCGCATGGGTGCCTTTGGAATGGCCGTGCTGGTCACCAGCAGCGGACAGCCTACTTCTTATTAGCCCGAGCTTCTATTGCGCTTTCCACGAGCCGGCGAACCTCATCATTGAGGTTTACGCCCCCCGCAGCACGAATCTGTCCCGTGGGCGTGCCGATCACCTGATCGTCCCGCTTCAACGTAGCGCTCCATATAACTCCGTCGCCCGCTTCGCGCCATGTCGCCTCATAGGTATAGGCACAGCCTTTGAGCTGCGTGGTGTAGCGGCCCGCGATTCGACCAGTCCTTTCCGCGCTTGGCATATCGGCGGCGACCAGCAGGCGGCGTGCCGACGGGTCTTTGCTGACGGAACGGAAATTAAGGCAGGTCGGAAATGCGTTGCTTGCCGAAGCCCCCCTTGAAAACCGATCGGACGTTGAAAACCGATCGGACGCGCATAAAATTACCACGTCGCTCCTATGGTGCCTTGAAAATGGCCGCGGGCTCGAGAGTCGAAATCCTTCTAAGGGCGCTCGATATTGTCGGCGGGCGGGAGCAGCTGGCCCGAAAATTAGGTGAACAACCATCGCAGGTCAGCGCCTGGCTTTCCGGGTCCACCGAGATCCCCGATGGGATAGTTCTACGGGCGGTGGATATCGTCCTCAGCGAGACGCCGCATAGGGGCTTCGGCGAGGATGGGGGGCCGGCTTCGAGGCACTAGCCGCTCAAGCTATTCATTCCACTTCGCGCGCCGAACGACGAGATGATCGAGCTCACCTTCGGGTCAGCGTGCTTCGAGGCAAGAAACCGACCGCGCGCGCCGTGAAGTCGGCGGAAGCGCGCACGGTGAGTGCGACGCTAGAGACAAGCGGAATGGTGATGGAGACTCGTTCCTTGGCACCCGCTGACATCTCCGGCGGCCACGCGGCGGGGGCGCTGACGTACGCTTCTTCGTCGAACACGTCGCGAGCAGTCGAATCGGCCTCGAGCTCGAAGTGTTTGAAGCGCAGCGCGAGGGCCCAGCACATTTCCACCGCGTCGGACTCGGATCGCAGTTGGCGAAACGCTTGCGCGCGTTCGTCCGGGTCGGGCCTGCAAATTGGCATCAGGGCTGTTGACGATCCAGTCGGTGACGCGCCAGAGGCTGCACGCCGCGTTCCAGGTCAAGTGGCCGATCGCGATTGGACCTGGCTCACCGCGGAAGCCTTCGGCCCTCTGCTCGAGTTCGTCTATCTCCCGCTTCGCCTTGTTGAGCAGGTCGCGCGGCGTGCGGATGGGAAAGGGCGATGTGGACATGCGGGACAGGTTATCAAAATCCTTATCGCGTCAATATCATAGTGGCCGTGCTGGGTGGCCGTGCTGGGGACTCACTCTCCGCCAGCAAGCTTCCGGCGTCGTGCAACAGAGATCAGGCCCACGGAAATTTCCCCTTGCAGCGTTTCGTACTGCCGTTTGCAGGACCAAGAGATAAAGCCCAGCGGCTATGATCCTCCGCTCATAAACTGAAAGGGCGCTGATCCGCGTGCTGACGACTCGGCCGGTTGCTCCTATGGAGGATAAGGGTGTCAGCCGACCGGAGGAAGCCGCGCGATCGCCGACTTGTCGGTGACGAAGAACAACGCCTCCTCACCGGACTGAGGGCGCACGGCACCTATTTCGCGCCGCTCGCCGAACTGGCACTTGAGACGGCCATGCGCCAGGCCGAGTTGCTCTCCTTGACGCCGGGTGACGTGGATTCCGGGCGTGGCGTAGCCCACGTTCGAAAGACCGACGACGCCGCCGCGCGCGCCGTGCCGCTGTCGCCCCGAGCCGCCGAGATCATATCCTCGCTGCCGAAACCCGTATCGCCGATGGCGCCGCTGTTTCCAGTATCACGGGACGAGGTAATTCGTGTCTTTCGCAGG
>DATLUZ010000184.1:0-41398 GCA_035577785.1 Burkholderiales bacterium
GTGCTGATGGACGTGATGATGCCGGGCCTCGACGGCTTCGACACCATGCGCATCGTGCGCCAGCTCGACGGCTACAAGTCGCTGCCGATCATCGCCGTCACCGCCAAGGCGATGGTGGGCGACCGCGACAAGTGCATCGAGGCGGGCGCGAGCGACTACCTCGCGAAGCCGGTGAACGTCGACGTGCTGCTCGCGACGCTCTGGCGCACGCTCCAGGACCAGGCTGCGTAGTGAGGCTCGGATGAGAGACAGGATCCTGCTGCGCGCCGAGCCTTCGGTGAAGGAGCTCCTGCCCGGGTTCCTGGAGAACCGGCGCCGCGACCTCGAGCGCATGCGCGAAGCGCTGCACGCCGGCGACCTCGCCGCGATCCGCGACCTCGGCCAGAACATCCGCTGCTTCTCGCGCGTCTACGGCCTCGACGAGCTCACCGCGCTCGGCGAGGAGATCCGCCGCGCGGCGGAGGAGTCCAGCACGCTGCGCATCGTTCATCTGCACCGGCGGCTCGCCGACTATCTCGCCCGGGTGGAGCTCCAGGAGTAGAAATGGGTGACCGGCACGAGCGGGAATTCGACAGCGTGCTCGAGACGCTCGCCGGCCTCGCTGCGGCGAACATCGTGCTGGTCGAGACGCTGCACGAGCACGGCGTGCTCGACAAGAGCCACTTCGCGCATGCGTTCGCGCGCGCGCTCGACACGCTCGCGCCGGAGCACCGCGGCGGCATGATCGAGCACGTGCTGCAGAATCTGCGCGACCGCTGCATGAACCTGCCGCCGCGCGGTTCCTCCGACGCGCGCCAGTGGCTGGACAGCCTTCTTCGCCGTTCTACTTCACCGTAGTCCGCGCCGGACTACTTCACCTTAGTAAGCCACGACGGTCGCCGGAAGCGCCCGACCATCGTTCCTGCGGCCGCTTCGCGTCCCTCGTCGTCGAAAATAATTTCCCGGTTGCCGAACGGCAGCGATGCGCCCGCGATGATGAGGCGCGTGCGCCCGTTCTCGCACTCGAACTGCAGGATCAGGCCGCTCGCGTCGTCCTCGACGATCTGCTCGCGCACTTTGCACAAACCCCCGTTGGGCTTGATTGGCATGTCATCCTCGCTTCCTTCCATTCCCATGTTCTCGATATCCCTTTTCAGCAAAGCCTGTGCCAATCGCTGTAGCGGATAGGTGACACTCCGGTCGGGTTTGGTACGGAATACGGTGCAGTCAAGTGGCGCAGACGCAGCGATCCGTGGCTGCCTTAAACTTGCGCTGACGAAGATGCCGATCGCCAGCCCACGCTATGCGTTCAACGCGACCATGGTCGGGGGCGCGCCGCGCGATCCCGGCGTGTTCGCGCTTTGGGAGAACGCCGAGCTCATCTACTACGGCCGCGCGCTCGGCAACGGCGCGACGATCCAGTCGCGCCTGCGCGAGCACCTCGAGACCGGCGCGCACGGCACGGCGGGCGCCACGCACTACGGCTGGGAGATCGCCGCGAATCCCCGCGTGAGGGAGGCGGAGCTGCTGGGCGAATTTCTGCGCCTGCACGGGCGCCTGCCCCGCGGCAACGGTCGAGGCGCCTAGGTATGTTCCATGCTTCGCGCCTGGCGTGGACCACGACGTTCGAACGGAGCTTTACCTCTCGTTGCTGCTTCTCGGCGCGGACGAGCTGCTGCTCGCGAGCTTGGCCGCCTGCCGCGGCGGCGCGGACGACAAGGCGCTGGTCGCCGACCTCTCGAACTGGAACGAAGCGAAGGTGCTCGAGATGAAGGAATGGCTCGCGACCATGGCCGGCGAGGAGCTCGACGCCGCGCGCGAGCGCATGCGGCGGTATGAGGAGACGCGCACGGCGCTCAGGCAGACGGCCTGATTCCAGCACAGTTTCTTGCAGATCGGCGGACAAGCTTCCTCGCCGCCCGGCGCCCGCGGCGCCACTATCGCGCGCATGGCGCTTCTCTACCGCCGCACCGAAGCCGGCCGCAAGGCCTGGGACGCGCAGGAAGCGAACGTCCCGCTCGAGTACCGCCGGGTGCTCGGCCTATTCGTCCACGACACCGACGCGCGCGAAGTGCGCGCGAAGCTCGGCTGGTCCGAGGGCGCGCTGAACGACGTCCTGGAGGAGCTCGAGGAGAAGGGCATGCTCGAGCGCTACGAGACCGACGACCGCGTCGACCTCGACTTCACCGGCTCGTTCAGCGTGGCGGGGCTTAATCCGCTCGGGCGCGCCTAAGCTCAGACCAGCAGCGCGGCGAGCGCCAAAGGGTCGAGCGGCTTCACGATATAGCCGTCGCAGCCCGCATCGCCCGCGCGCTTGCGGTACTCGTCCTGCGAATATGCGGTGACCGCGATGATGCGCGTGCCCTTGAACTCGGGCAGACGACGCAGCCTCTCGCAGACCTCGAAGCCGTTCAGGCCCGGAAGCGCGAGATCGAGGAACACGAATTCGGGCCGAAGCTTCCCCGCCATGTCGACCGCCACGTAGCCGTTGATGGCGTAATCGACTTCGTGGCCCATGTCGCGCAGGATCCAGGTGAGGCTGCGCGCCGAGTCGATGTCGTCCTCGACCACGAGGACGCGCCGGCTCAGGGCGGCGCGCTGCGGCGGTTTGAGTTCCTGCTCGGAAATGGCGGCGGGCCTGGGGTTTCTACTAGCCCGACATGTTGGAGCGATCCCTGTCCGCCGACAAGTGTCCAAAAACGACAACAAACGCCCCTCGCGTAGCGATCGCGCTACGCGTCCCTCGACGCTTTCGCTATTTCAAGCGACGGATGCGGAGCCCGTCGATGAGACGCAGGTTGCCTTCGTCGCCCTCGTGCGTCTCCATGATCTCGATCCGCCCGAGCCGCTCGAGCGCCTGCGCGGCCGCGGCGACGATCTGGAAGTTGCGCAGGCTGGTGGTGTCGTCGGCGCGCACCCAGGTGTCGGCGCCCACCGGCGTGCGCTGATACACCGCGGTGAGGTCCGAAACGTCGTTGTGCGTCTGGGGCGCCATGGCTCAGTACAGCGAGATAAGGTGCTTTCGCTCAGGAATTAGACGCCACGGCGAGGGCGCCGGGGCCGGCCTTCACACTAATTGACATGGGGTTCGGCCCTGCCGGACTCGCCGGGCGCCTCTGTAGAGATTCGGCGACCCGGAAATAGGGCTCGCCGCGACGGGCAAGCCACCCGGTTGGCAAGTAGCATGGGCTGCTGGTAGATCCACCAGGGGGGCTCACGAAATGCCTAAGCGCGACTTGGACGAAGCGCTCAATCTGTATTCCGCGCTGATGCGACTCGTCGTGACCCACCCGGGCGGCCGCAGTGACATCGAGGGAATGCGGCGGCTGTCCGACGTTTGCGCGCGCGCCGTAGAAATCGTGAATGACATGGAAACGCGCGTCCTGATCCGCGGTGTGGAGAGCCGCGCGAAGCTGCTCTTCTCCGAGGACGGCCATGTCGGAATGGAGGCCGGGTCGCTTCAAGGCGTAGCGGCGCTGAAATTCCAGATCTATAACGCGCTCAGCAATCTGCGGGGTCGCCTTCAAACGTTGCGGGACCGGGAGCCGCCATCGCGGCCCGAGCTTCCGGCGCTGGACGCGAAGAAAAACAGGCACGTGCTGGTCGTGGAAGACGATCACGATTCGGCGCTGAGCCTCAGAAAGCTGCTGGAGTTCTGCGGGTACACCGTTTCAGTCGCATTCAGCGGCAGGGAAGGCATCGAGACGGCAGAGAAGACTTCGCCCGACGTCGTTCTCTGCGACATCGGCCTGCCCGATACCGACGGCTACCAGCTCGCCACGGCTCTGCGCAACAATCCGGCGACAGCGCGCGTGAGGCTCATCGCCGTGACCGCCTACGGAAGCGACCACGACAAGCAGCGCTCTCGCGAGGCGGGATTCCAGCTGCACCTCGTGAAGCCGGTCAAGCCGGAGACGCTGCTCGAAGAGCTCGACAAGGCGCCGAAGCTCCAAGCCAACGCCGGGAAATGATCGACGCATGGGAGACGTATACAGCCGCTCGGTGGAAAAGGCGGCAGAGCTGCTGGGCGGTGCGAATCGACTTGCCGCGCGCCTCGATCTTTCCGTGGGTACCGTTCGCATGATGATGAACGGAAAGGTCGACGTACCACCACGCATCTTCCTCCTCGTGGTGGACATCATCAGCGCGCACGGCACACCGGCCGATAAGTCCTCGGGCTGGCACTGAAGCATTGAACCGCATCAAGGCAGGCTGAGCGCTGCCCATTCTCGCGCCCTGTTCGCTACTTTTCGTTACGCGACCAGTTCTGCAGGGGTGCCGCCGCGCGGAATGTCCTTTGCTCGGGCTATGACGTGGAAGAGTACTTCACTTCGTTCCGGCGCGAGAAAGACGGTATATGGAAATGCCTTGGGCCTGTGACGATCTCGCATCCCAACGGTCGACTGGAAGTGACTCCTGGACGCTCGTTTGAAGAAGGAACTGTCTATATGGGAGTCGATCTCGCCACATGGCTCGATGCGCAATTACTAAACGTGCTGAGGAAACGCAGTCGAAGTACCTAAGCTATTCGCTCCACTTCGCTCGTTCCCCGTCTATGGTCGGCCGTGAATGGCACCTGCTTCCTCCATAGGGCAGGGCGCAGCCTTGAATAACCGACGGTTTCAGCCAAATACGAAACGCGGTATGCAATCAGGGTTAGCCGCGCGACGAGACCGCGACCAGCGCGGCGCAAGACAGGATGCAATAGCTCAAGTTCATGGTTCTCCCCAAGCCGAGTAGTCGTTCGATGAAGTCAAGGCGCGAAATAATCGCTGGAGAAGTAGAAGTCCTGTAACGGCAGCGTTTCAGTGGTATCGGCAGGGTAATTCTTTCCCTTCGGCGCGCCGCCGCGCGTAGGCTCGCGGCGTTTTCTCTCACCCAACCAAAAGGAATGCCATGCAATCGCTGATTCGTACGTCGTTGTTCGTCGCTCTTCTCGCCTGCGGCAGTGCGCTTGCGGCGGACAGGGACCACGATGACGACAAGAAGGAATTTGTTCCGCCGACTGTGTTCCAGGCAGCCGGGCCGGATGCAACCTCGATTCAGGGCTCGGTCGATGATTTTCGGGCGGCTCTGGGTAATCCCAACAATGGCAACAGCGCAGGGCCGCTTGCCAACGGTCGCCGCGAGATCAACTGGGACGGCGGCGGTGCGAACCTCAATACGGATGTCCCGGTAACGCCGTTCAATGTATTCCTCAACACCCGGGGCGGTCAGTTCATCACACCGGGAACCGGACTTGCGCAGGCCCCCGTCGCGGGCGGGCCGCAGGGCGGCCTTGTGGAACTCTTCGACAATCCGACCTATGGCACCATCTTCCGCACCTTCAGCCCTCAGCGCCTGTTCACCCCGGTAGGCAGCAACATCACCGAAGCCTTGTTCTTCGTCCCTGGCACCCTGGGGACACAACCCGCACTGGTCCGTGGCTTCGGCGCGGTGTTCACCGACGTGGACCAGCCCGATGGGAGCGGGCATGACAAGAGGGACGGAAACCGCAACGCGAGCACGCTGATCGAATACTTTGACGCTGACGGCGATCTGCTCTTTATCGGCTCCGTCCCGGCCTCTCCGGGGGATGGAGGGCTGTCCTTCCTTGGCATCGTCTTTCCCGACGCGCGCATCGCCCGTGTGCGCATTACGGCTGGAAACGTCGCCCCAGGGCCGAATGATGATCGAAAGCACGACATCGTCATGATGGACGACTTTCTGTACGGCGAGCCGCAGCCGCTCCGTTGATGCGCGGATGAGATAGCCCCACGAAAGTGGGGCTGCCTTGGGCCGTCGCTGACGTTTGTTTCTATGCCCGCGCGCCTGGGCGCTTGAGGTAGCGCGTCCTGATCGCGTCGAGGGCCTGGAAGCTGAGCGCCCCGGGGCGCGCAGTCGCGCTACTTCTTCTTCGCCTCGTTCCAGAGCTTTTCAGCCACGCTGGCGAGCCTGACCCAATCAGTGGTGAAGCCGCAGGCTCCGCACACCGCGCGGCGATCGCGGGCCGAATCTCGTGCTCGAGCTCCGCGATGAGCTTGATGGCCCGTTCCACGTCGTTGAATTTCTCCTGCAATACTGCGACGTCGACCGGTACGCCCTCGGGGAAGCGCCTCTTGCTCACGTTCAGGTTGCTGATGGATTCATACTTTTTTCGTACTACGGCTTCGTCCTTAGCGTAAGCCTTTGATGTTTGGTGGGTGCTACAGGGATCGAACCTGTGGCCCCTTCCGTGTGAAGGAAGTGCTCTACCGCTGAGCTAAGCACCCGGGCCCGCGAAGGGCCGCATTCTAGCAAAAAGACCCTGGGGCGGCCGGGCTCAGGCGCTGCCTTGGCGCAGCCTGGCCTTCAAGGCGTACACCACGTGATTGAGCAGCGAATACTCCGGCTGGTTGCGGTAGAACCGCACGCCCTCGTACTCCTTGTAATGCTTGTCGAAGCCCTGGTGCGAGGGGAGGTAGTGCGCGGTGAGGGACTTGCGCGAGTATCGCTCGTCGCGCGTCGGCAGCGAGCCGTGCACCGCCCGCGGGTTCCAGAGCAGGACGTCGCCTTGGCGCAGCGCCGGCGCGAACCGCGACGAGCGGTGCTGCTCGACGTAATCCCCGATGCGTTTGATGCAGCGCTCGTGCGAGCCCGGCATGACGTAGAACCGCCCGGCCTCTTCGCGGATGTCCTCGAGCGCGATCCAGGCGGCGATCAGCGAGCCGTTCGGGATGCGGTCGAGGTCATACCGGTCCTGATGCGGCCCGCTCGCCGTGCCGAGATCGAACAGCATCGTCTGCATCAGGTTATGGTGCGGCGCGCCGGTGATCGCGCTGACCGTTTCCATCATCTCCTGGCCGCAGAAGATGTCCCGCGACGCGGCGCTGAACTCGGGAAAGCGCTCATAGTCGTGGATGTCGAGGAACGACTGGCGCACGTGGCCCTGTGGATTGATGCGGTTGCGCTCGTAGCAGCTCGAGCTCTGGCGGAAGAAACGCTGGCGCGACGGCACGATGTCGCGCGCGTAGAGCGCGAGGAGGTTGGCGATCCGCTCCCTGGAAATCAGGTTGCGCACCACGACGTAGCCATGCTCGTCGTAGTAGCTCAGGAGGGAATCGGTTTTTTCGCGGTCGGCGACGGCGGCGACGGCCATGACAGTCCTCCTCGATGCGGCTCCAGCACTATGCAGGGGGACGCTCGGCGTCGAAAGGTGTCGTAAGGAGTGGCCGGCATGTGCCGTGCGGACCAGCCGGCGGTGGCGTAAAGTGCGGCTGCCATGCTCGTCTTCCGCCAGCTGTTCGACCCGCAGTCGGCGACCTACACCTACCTGCTCGCCGACGGCGCCTCGCGCGAGGCGCTGCTCATCGATCCGGTGTTCGAGCAGGCGCGGCGCGACGCCGCGCTGATCGAGGAGCTCGGCCTGCGCCTCAAGTGGACGCTGGAGACGCACGTGCACGCCGACCACGTCACCGGCGCCTGGCTGCTGCGGCAGAGGCTTGGCGGCAAGATCGCGATTTCCGCCTCGAGCGGCGCGGAAGGGGCCGACAAGTACATTCAAGCCGGTGAAACCGTTCCCTTCGGAAGAAGGCACCTGGAGGCGCGCGCCACGCCCGGCCACACCGGCGGCTGCACGACCTACGTGCTCGACGACCAGTCGATGGCGTTCACCGGCGACGCGCTGCTCATCCGGGGCTGCGGGCGCACCGACTTCCAGCAGGGCGACCCGGGCAAGCTCTTCCGCTCGGTCCGCTCGCAGATCTTCACGCTTCCCGAGGAATGCACCCTCTACCCGGGTCACGACTACCGCGGCCTCACCGCCACGAGCGTGGGCGAGGAGAAGCTCTACAATCCGCGCCTCGCCGAAGGCATCCTGGAGCAGGACTTCGTCGGCTACATGAGGCACCTCGGGCTGCCGCATCCGAAGCAGATGGAGCTCGCGGTGCCGGCGAACCTGAAGTGCGGCCAGCCCCAGCAGAGCACCACCGAGAACCCGGACTGGGGTGCGCTTACCTACACGTTCGCCGGCATCTGGGAAGTGCAACCGAACTGGCTCGAGGAGCACCTGCGCGAGGTCCAGATACTCGACGTGCGCGAGCTCGACGAATTCAACGGGCCGCTCGGCCACATCCCGGGCGCAAGCCTCGTCCCGCTCGGGACGCTGGCCGAGAACGCCGCCAAGCTCGGTCGCGAGAAGCCGATCGTGGTGGTGTGCCGCTCGGGCGCGCGCTCGGCGCAGGCGACCCTGATGCTCGGCAAAGCGGGATTCGAGAAAGTCGCCAACCTCTCCGGCGGGATGCTGCGCTGGCGCACCCAGCGCTTCCAGGTCGAAGGCGGCAGCGACTAGAAAAAGGGGTCAGACCCTTTTTTCTATTTTCCTTTCCGGTATTCGCTGATCTTGCGCTCGAGAATCCCCGTTTCGTTGCAAGGCAGGAGACAGATGCTCTTCAGCGCGGCGAGGTGCTCTTCCGCCTTCCCGACGTTGTTCACCATCAGGTAAGCCTCGCCGAGGTACTCGTGCGCGCCGCGGTGGCGCGGGTTGATTTGCAGCGCGCGCGCATAGTGCTTGAACGCCGAGGAAAGCTCGCCGGTGTTGCGGTAGGCGTAGCCGAGATAGTTCTGGATCTCGGCGTTGCGCGTGTCGCGCAGCGCCGCCGAGGAGAGGAGGCGAATCGCGTTCGGCCAGTCCTTCGCTTCGATCGCGCGGCGGCCCGCCACGTAGTCGGAATCGACGCCCGCGTTCGCGTCGTCCTCCCCGGGTTCGGCAAACGCCGTGCTGCACACCAACAACAAGGCGAAGAAAAACCTCACTTCGCGGCGAGCTGGTGCTTCACCTGCACCATCTCCCAGCGCTCGCTGTCGGCGTTCTTGGTGAGCTCGGCAAGCTTCGCCCAGTAGGTCGCGGCGAGCTTCTTCTGCCCGGTGCCGTTCGCCGCCATCGCCGCGCCGTAGAAGCCGCGCAGGCGCTTGGGCGCGTTCTTCATCGAAACCTGATACTCCTTCAGCGCCGCGGCGTCGTCGCCGTGCTCGCGCAGCATGTCGCCGAGCAGCTCGCGCATCGGGTAGAGTCGGTTCTCCATCGCGACATGCTTCTCGGTCGCGTCCTCCAGATCGGCGGCGGCGCGCATGTATTTCCGCGCCTCTCCACGGTCACCGGCCGCGTTCGCGAGCCAGGCGGTGGAAGCGAGAACCTGGATCTCGACCTGCTCGGCCCAGTACGACTGCTTCGCGTTCTCGAGCGCGCTGCGCAGGTCCTGCAGCTTCTGGAGATCGGCTTTCGCCGCTGCCGTGTCGCCGCTGCGCGCCCCGCCCATGGCGCGCGCGAAATGAGTGATGGCCTCCGCGGGCAGCCATGGCGTGCCGAGCGGCTTCAACTGCGCGGCGCCCTGCCAGTCCTGGCGCTCGAGGTAGTAGCGCGCCGGAACCGCGGCGCGCGCCATCTGGCCCGCCGAGACCGGGCCGATCACCTTGGTCATCCTTTCGCTTTCCGCGATCAGGGCCTTCGCCTTCTGGTCCTGGCCGAGCTGCAGGTGCGCGTAGGTCATGAAATCGTTGGCGTGCGGCACGCCGGCGAGCACGCCGTCGAGCTTCGCCTCGGTGGAATAGCGCACCGACTCCTGGTTCGACTTGAGGTTGGCCTGGATCGACTCGTTCCACATCCCGACCATCGAGTAGATGTGCGACGGCATGTGCAGCGCATGCGGCGCGGCCGGCGCGATCTGCGCGTACTTGTTCGCCGCCGGGATGCCCTTCTGCGCGATCGGCGCGAAGTCGTAGCTGTGGATGAGGTAGTGCGTGATGCCCGGGTGCTCGGGGTATTTCTTGTCGAGCGGGTCGAGGATGCGCGCCGCCTTGAGCAGCGGCTGCATGTCCTTGTGGTCGAACACCTCGTTCAGCGCGAGCGCGTGGAAGATCTGCGCCTCGACGTCGTCGGGGTACTTCTTCGCCAGTCGCTCCATCGCCTTCTCGTAGTTGGCGGTGCGCGTCGTCTGGTCGAGCGTCTCGTGGTCCTGGTAGAACAGCTTGATCGCCGCGAGCCAGTCGCGCTCGCGCTGCGACTTGGCGCCGACCGACTCGCCTTTGTTCACCCAGTCGAGCCCGCGCTGCAGCGTGGCCTTGTCCCACGGGCCGACCAGCGGGTTGGGGCGGTTCGCCACCGCAAGGCCCCAGTACGCGATGCCGCAGCTCGAGTCGATCTTCGTCACCGCGTTGAACGCGTTGATGGTCTCGGGAAAGTGGAACGAATGCAGCCGCGCGAGCGCCACCTCGAACTGCTTCTGCGCCTCGGCGCTGCACGTGGTCTTGAACTGCACCTTGCCGAGCTTCGCGCCGCGCGGGCCGGCCGCGTCGTCGTGGGCAAGCGCATTGGTAAGTGGGTAAATGAGTGCGAAAGCGAATAGCGTAGCGACCGCGAGCGCGGTACCTGACGGTTTCATGACTCCTCCCCCGTTGAAGGACTCCGCAGCCAGTCTACGCCCAATAAATGGGGTCGGATCAACATTAAAATTGCGTCTTCCCATGACGGTCCGCACGCGCTTTGCACCGAGCCCCACCGGCTACCTCCACATCGGCAGCGTCCGCACCGCGCTCTTTTGCTGGGCCTACGCCCGGCACTACAGAGGCCAGTTCATCCTGCGCATCGAGGACACCGACCTCGAGCGCTCCACCGCCGAGTCGGTGCAGGCGATCCTGGACGGCATGCGCTGGGTCGGCCTCGACTGGGACGAGGGCCCGTTCTTCCAGATGCAGCGCCTCGCGCGCTATCGCGAGGTGGCCGAGGCGCTCATCGCCGGCGGGCACGCCTACCGCGACTACATGTCGCGGGAAGAGCTGGAGGCCCTCAGGAAACAACAGGTCGAGAAAGGGGAAAAACCGCGCTACGACGGCCGCTGGCGCCCGGAGCGCGCAAAGGCGCTGGGATTGACGCCGCCGAAAGGCGTCGCGCCGGTGGTGCGCTTTCGCACGCCGGAGGAGGGCGAGGTCGGCTGGAACGACCTCGTGAAGGGGCCGATCAGCTTTCCCAACGCCGAGCTAGACGACCTCGTGCTGCTGCGCGCCGACGGCGTGCCGACCTACAACTTCGGCGTGGTGGTCGACGACCTCGACATGGACATCACGCACGTCATCCGCGGCGACGACCACGTCAACAACACGCCGCGCCAGATCCACATCTTCAACGCGCTGGGGAAGACCCTGCCGCAGTTCGGCCACCTGTCGATGATCCTCGGCCCCGACGGCGAGCGCCTCTCGAAGCGCCACGGCGCGACCAGCGTCATGGAGTACGCGAGCCTCGGCTACCTGCCGGAGGCGCTGGTCAACTACCTCGCCCGGCTGGGCTGGTCGCACGGCGACGCGGAGATCTTTTCGCGCGACGAGCTCGTGAAGTGGTTCGATCTCGCCCACGTGTCGCGCTCGGCGGCGCAGTTCAATCCCGAGAAGCTCGCCTGGATCAACCAGCAGTACCTCAAGGAGGCCGCCGACGCGCGCCTCACCCCGCTGGTCGAGCCCGAGCTGCGCAAGCGCGGCGCGCAGGTCGCCGGCGGGCCGGCGCTCGAGAAGGTCGTCGCGCTTCTCAAGGACCGCGCGAGCACCATCCCGCAGCTCGCCGACGAAGCGATGCTCTTCTACGCCGTCGACGTGGATCCGGGTAAACCGGATTGGGATTCGAGCGTTGAAAAAGCGTTGCAGATGCTGCGCGCCCGGCTTGCCGCGGTTCCCTGGGAGCGCGCGGCGATCAGCGAAGCGATCAAGGAAGCGGTGAAGTCGAACGGCCTGAAGATGCCGCAGCTCGCGATGCCGCTGCGCCGCCTCGTCACCGGGCGCACGCAGACGCCTTCGATCGACGCGGTGCTCGAGCTCCTCGGCCGCGAGACCGTGCTGCTTCGCCTTTCGCGCCATTTGAGCGAGGATTGATGAGCAAACCGATTTTTCTTTCCCTCCTCCTCTTCACGTCCGGAGCAGCATTTGCTCAAGGCCTGGAGCCCGGCGAGTGGGAATTCAACGCCGTCACCACCTCGCCGCTGGTCACCGGAGCGCAGAACAACGTATTCAAGCGCTGTATCCGCAAGGAGGACGCCGAGAACCCCGAACGCTGGATGGCGCGCCAGAGCGAGACCGGGCCGTGCCAGCTGAAGCCGCTCGAGCGCACCGCGGATTCGATGAAGTGGGAAGTCTCCTGCCCGAAGACCAACTCCCGCGGCAACGGCGTCGCGCGGCTCACCGGCCCCGGCGCCGTGGAGAGCGAGCTGCAGATGACCACCGAGATCCAGGGCTACCGCATCCAGACCAGCACCCGCACCACCGGCAAGCGCCTGGGGCCGTGCAAGAGCTGATCCCGAATTCGCTGGTGAAACGAGCCCTGGCCATCCTGATGACGCTCGCGTGCGGACCGGCTTTTTCGCAAAGCCTCGAACCCGGCGAATGGGAGTTCAACGCCGTCACTACCGTCACCAGCGCGCCGATCCGGCCTGGCGAGCAAGCGAGCGTGTTCAGGCGCTGCATCAGGCAGGAGGACGCCGACGATCCGGAGCGCTGGATGGCGCGCCAGAGCCAGACCGGGCCCTGCGAGCTCACGCCTGGCGAGAAAACAGAGGACTCGATGCTTTGGACCGTGTCGTGCCCGAAGAGCAACCTGCGCGGCCACGGCGTCGCGCGGCTTACCGGCCGCGGCACGGTGGTCAGCGATCTGTGGATGACCGGCGAATTCCAGGGCTACCGCGTCGAGACCTACACCAAGACCTCCGGCAGGCGCGTCGGACCTTGCAGGAGCTGAATTCGGGGTCAGAGCCCGAATTCGTTCTCGCGTACGCAAAAACCAATTCGGGCGCTGACCCCGGATTCGCACCCGCGCTATAATTTCGCCCCTCGGTCGGGGGTATAGCTCAGCTGGGAGAGCGCTTGCATGGCATGCAAGAGGTCACCGGTTCGATCCCGGTTACCTCCACCAACCGACCCGCAGTCCCCATCGTCTAGAGGCCTAGGACATCGCCCTTTCACGGCGGTAACCGGGGTTCGAATCCCCGTGGGGACGCCATCTTCATGATGGTTGGCTCAGACGCCCACAGCGCGACGATCTTCCTATCGACCAAACCGCGATTGCGCGAAGCTTTCCCGTTCATTAGGCTTTGCGGGCTCCTCCTGATATGCCGCTGACGTTCTTGGAAACCAGTCTCTTTGCACGGATCGTGGCCGCCCAAAAAAGGGCGATCGAGCTGCACGGGGCTACTGCGGAGTTGAAGAAGAAGATGGGGGGCTTCTCCACCGATCCCGCAACGTGCGCAATCATTCCGCTCTTCTCAGGGCGGTTTCAGGCGTTATGCGGCGCTCGCGTGCTCTTGAGCGCGGCGATCAAGTCACGCCAGAGCCGGAAGTAAAGGGCGTGCGGCGGGGGCCCTTTATCGTCGTGGCGGGCGGACGCGCCAGCTAGGCATCAGGCTGCGACGCCAAATTTAGCTGACTTAGGAGCACGCTCTCGTCCGCAGGGAGTCGCGCGCCGGGTCCCGCTGCCTTCCCGTAGGTCATCTCGGAGGAGCAAAATAAGGCGATGATCGGTCAAGATGACCGGCTGCCGCATACGCTTGTACCGCTCGCGCTGGCCGTAACCCTGGTGCAATCGCGGTTCTCGGCCAGCACGTTGCCGGTTTCGACCGAGCCGAATGCGATCGCTACATTCATCGCATCGACAGTGCCGATTTGGGAGTACTCGGACGATGCACGGCACGTGCCCAAGCCGCTGCCGAACCCTATTCGAGCTGGCGTTTTCCGGGACGGCGGCCGAGAGTTGATCTTCCTGGATGGCCGACCTTCAAAATTTCGTTTGGCGGTACAGGTGAACGACGTCGACTGCGTCGTCGAAATGCTCAAGCATCCAGAGCGCGCGTTGCGCATCCGCAATCGAGTGATAAGAGATCTCGCGCGAACACTGATACAGAAAGCCAGGTCGCTACGGACCGCTTCGGCAAAAATAGTCAATGACGCTGAAGCGCTCCGGGGCGCCCGCCGGGGGGGGGGACCTGACGCGTGAAGCGTGTGTGCGGCGCGCGGGCTACTGCGGCGTGCCATCTTCACCGGTTCGTCGAGATGTTTATTTTGCTGCGACCTCGGAGTTGCGGCTCGCCTCCGAGAGATGTTCTTCGAGGATCAAATCCACCAAGGCGAGGAATACCTCGGTCGGCACTGGCAATACGCCGCTGAGCCAATACTCCAGCTTCTCGGGCGACACGTTTAGGCGATGAGCGAGTGTATCGACCCCACCGACAAGCTCGGCGGCCCTTTGAAGCGAGCGCGTATGCACACTCTGCATCGGCAACCTCTATGTCGATCCTTGATCGACAGTCAGACGAGTTCAGCGTAGGCGCTTTAATCGGACCTGAATATAGCCAGCGTACTATCGTGACGCTTGCTGCGGTGCACGGCTGAAACCGTGGGGACGCCAGCCCCTGGAATCAGCCGGATGGACGGCTCGGCTTTGCTTCGAAGTCGTGCCGGATGCGCCGCACTTCGCCCGCCTGAACCGTCATGTAAGTCAAATACGGCTTCCGCGACCCGCTGCGAACTTCGATGCGATGCATTCCCGGCTGGAGCTCGAAGGTCGTGATCGGCGGTGTCGTGCCGTAGTGCTTGTCATCGATGTAGATCTCGCCTCCCGGCGATACCGCGACGATGACCCGCGCGGTGGCGTCACGCTGCTGCGCAGGAACCTGCGCTGCTGTCGCTTGCATCGCCCGCGGGAGCGGCGGCGCGGCGTCAGCTGATGCAGGTTGCTCGGGCGCCAGCGGTTTCGGCGGCATCGGTGCCGGGGTCGACGGGGTGCCTGATGGCTCTTGCTTCGCTTGCTCCTCGCCCACGATGCGTGGCGGCGATGGCTGCGGCGCATCGGGCGCGATCAGCGGTTCCTTGGCCGCCACCGCCACAAGTGGAGGTGCGGTTGGGCGCGACGCCACCGGCGCCGTCGCAGGCACTTCCGGTACGGGGTTTGTGGCGATGCCTCGTTTGCTGCGGCCTGGCAAGTCAGTCATGAAGCCGGCAAGTCCCGTGAAGCCGGGAAGTCCCATGACGCCTGCGAGTCCGACACCGAGGACGGCGAGCACCAGGGCGAGCGCCGCAAACATTGCAGGCCGCAATCGCGAGGACCGTTTCGCCCTGGATTCGCGCCGCATCATTGCCCTGTGATAGTCGAAGGCCTCGCGATCGATTGTTTGATCGCCCTGCTGGAACGCTTCACCATGCCGCGCGACCGGAGCGGCGTCATGCACGGGCGCGGGCTCGAAGCCGTTCGGGTCGGGCGTCCGCAGGCCGGGCTCGGCCCGGGCTGGCGGCACGCTTGCCGTCGGTTCGTCGCTCGCGTCATTTGCGCCCGAGCTCAGCCCGAGCCCTTCCTCGAGGCGCTTCAGCTCGTGGAGCAGACTGGGGGCGCCGGGCATCCGGTCGGCCGGTTGCCTGGCGAGCATGCTCAGGACGATCTTGTCGAGCCCACGTGGAACGTGCTGGTTCAGCTCGCTCGGCGGCCGCGGCTTGGCATGGAGAATGTTCTCGGTGACTGCCTTCGGCGAGTCGCCTTCGAAGGGTGGCCGGTGAGCGAGCATTTCGTAGAACACGGCGCCGAGCGAGAACAAGTCGGCCCGATGGTCTACCGCCTCGCCCCGCACTTGCTCCGGGGACATGTAGCTCAGGGAGCCGGTCCGCGGTCCGGAAAGCGGCACGGCCTGCCGGAGCGGGCCGATGCCGAAATCGGTGATCTTCACCACGCCCGAGCGCAAGATCATGATGTTCGACGGCTTGAGGCGCCCGTGCACCACGCCTTCGAGATGCGCATACGCGAGCCCGCATGCGATGTCGCGGGCGATCTGGATCGCGCGCGCGATCGCGAGCGGCCCGTTGTCGAGGATCTCGCGCAGGCTCTCGCCCTCGAGCATTTCCGCCGCGATGTAGACCGTGCCGCCAGCTTCGCCGGCGTGCTCCATCTTGGCGACATTGCGGTGGCGCAGCTGCCCGGCGGAACGCGCCTGCTTCAGGACGCAGCCGGCGAAGTTCGGCTCGGACTGCTTCAATAACGCGGCATCGAGCCTCTTGAGCGCAACGACCGCGCCGGTCGTGCGATCGCGCGCCTCGTAGGTTGCGCCTGCCGCGCCGCGTCCTAACTCATGGAGAATGCTATAGCGTTCAAGCATGTTTCCTTGCGTCATGGCCGTGGATCGAGGCGTCTTACTGGATCCAGAGAGCTTACGCGCGGACTGTTAAGCGACACGCTTGGGAGATCCTCCTTTAGGCGGAACCCCCTAAGGTAGACAGGGCGAAGCTCGGCGTTGCCGCCTGGTCAGCGCTCGGACAGGACGAACAAAGTGCGCGACACGCCGATCGGGCGCCGCGAAGATTCCAGCAGGTCGCGCGTGGCACGCGCGTGGGCGTACGTGCGGGACGGGACGTCGATGCTGACAATCGCCGCCCGGAGGAGCCGGCCTACGCTCCTTTGTCCGCGTTGAACAGTCGCCGTTTGGCGACCTTCAGGCGGCCCGCGCCCAGGCCACCTTGCATTGTCAAATAGGGGCCGCTATTTTTAGCGCCATGCTGGGCCGCAACGACCGCTTGCCGCATAACTTGGTGCCGCTGGAATTGGCGTTGATGAGCATCCGCCGGGCGGTCTATCCCGTTGTACAACCGCCTCCCCTGGAGAGCATCGCAAATGTCGTAGCGAGCGTGATTCCGCTCTACGAGTATTCTCCCGACGGGCAAAGAGTCCTACGCACGCTCAGACGCGCAGACCTACGCGGCGGACTGTTCAGGCGGAACGGGCGGGAGCTGCATTTCCTCGATGGACGCGCGCCGAAGATCGCGCTCGCCGTTCATGTGGACGATGCGCAGTGCATCATCGAGATGCTGAAGAACCCGGACAGCGCCATGCGAATCCGCAGCAAGTTTTTGAAGGCGTGGTCGAGAGAGCTGCGGGAATGGTCCGCCGACCTCACACGTCGTACAGATGCGTTGCGCGGGAGGGGAAAGGTGCGGCCCCGCGCGGTGGCTGCTGGCCGCCCATCCTCTTCGCGTGCCTAGCGAGGATCTTCTGTCTGGAGTGCTCGAGGTATCTCTTCTGCCGTTCGAGGAGAAGTCGATTGACGTTGATCTGGCGCTGCGCCGCGTCGAATAGCCGGGCCATGTATTCCTGGCGCGCCTCATGCGTCAGCACGCCCACTTCGGCCTTGCATAACCTGATAAAAATTTCCACGCTCTCCGCCACATGCGCCTCGCATTCGTTGCGCCTAGGCGAAGTGGCCGGAGGGTTATTCGGCTTGTACGGCGCGAAGGTGTCGTGCACTATGCGCGCTTCCGAGGGGCCTGTACAGCGGCGCAACGGAAACGGCAAAATCCGCCTGTCCAAACGGCGTGCGCCATGGCCGACTTAACCCGACTCTCCCGGCACCGGGACCTCATCGCTTCCAGCCTCGAGCGGATCGGGCGCACCAAGACGCGTCTGGAAGAATCGGAAAGACTGCGCCGGATCTTTCTTGGCCTGGAGCCAAGCCCACCGCCTGCTGAGGGAAGCGATCCGCGCTCAGGCTTTCGCCAGGACCAACAGAGTACGAGACACGCCAATCGCGCGCCGCGAAGATTCAAGTAGGGCTCGGGTCGAACGCGCCTTGGCGCGCGTGCGTTGACACTCTTCGCGAAGTAGCTTGCTCTGCTCACACAGCAGTCGGGCGCGCTCTCTGCTGTCCTTTACCTGCTCGCGCCACAGGACTCGAGGGTCGGCGGAGTCGTCGACTTTGCCGGCGCGGAGCGCGCCGGTATGCACACTCTGCATTGGGTACCGTTTGGTAAGGTCAGCCCTGGGCGCAGTGGCTGGAAAGCTTTCCAGTTTGTACGGCGCCGAGGTACGAGCTTCTGTAGCGCTGGGACGTTGAATCCTGCAATCGACGCCCAGACGACTTCAACCTACGCCCTTTTGTCGGATTCGAATAGTCGCCGCTTAGGTACTCCTCAAGCGGCCCGCCGGCGGGATTCGTGGCGCTACGGCAACCGGCCCGTGCCGTCTTCTTTCTGATTGCCAAGCGCACCTCTCCACCCGCACGCGGTACAGCGGTACCGCTTCAGTTCCCAAACGAGACTTACGAGCCGATCGAGAGCGTTCCTGCGAACGCGCCGCAAATGTCCACCGCATTTCGGGCACAGCCGTGAACCTGGCACGGGGCTCCAGTCAGCCGAACGGTAGGTCATCCGCTCAGTATCCGCGTTCCACGGTGGGCCATGCTTAAGGCCGATACGTTTGCTACTTATTCCAAATCCCTCATCCATCGGTGGTCCGAGCTCACCCGGCTTCCTAATGGACGACGAGGTTGTAATGCGTTGACTACAAGGACGTCTGGTTGCAAGGGGCGCGCACCTTCCATCGGTAACAATTCCGGGCGTAAATTCTCCGGGATGGAAAGCCCGTCCTTCGAGGCTTCTCGACTCGAGCGTCGAACGATTCGCAACGCGCTGCGCATTCTGGTCGCCGACGACGATCGCGACACGGTCGACGCGCTCGCGTGCGTCCTCGAGCATGAAGGCCACGTGGTGCATCGGGTGTACAGCGGAAAGGACGTGTTGCCGGCGGTGAGCGTCTTCAGACCCGACGCCGTGATCATGGACATCGGTCTTCCGGGCCTGAGCGGCTACGCCATTGCGCAAGCCATCCGAAATTCGTTCACGGACATTCGCAGGCCTTTGCTCATCGCCATCACCGGATTGTGGAAGGAATCACCCGACCGGATGGTCGCGGAGCGCGTCGGCTTCGACCACCACATGGTGAAGCCGTGCAAGCCTGACGAAGTGCTTCGGCTGCTGATGCCGTTGCGGCGGGCAGAGGCCTAAGCGTTATCGCGGGAACGCCGCGCGATCCGGCGTCTTGCGTTGTCGATCAGGACGAGCGAGATGAATATCTGCTGGTTCGCGCGCTCGACTTTCGAGCGCGCCCGGTCAGCGCGGTCGAGCCCGTCGAGGAATTTGCTCCGTGCCATGCCCAGGATCGCAGCTCGGTCCGTCGCTCGCAGGTTCATCGTCCCCCCTCCCAACCGTGCGGCCGCGACGCGGAATATACGCTCCGCTCGGCCGTAGGGGGCTGGGTCGACCACGTTAGTCCAAAAGAACTAATCGGGGCTGCCTGGCGTGCTCGCATCTCCCAGGAGCCGCTCGAGCACCCGCGGGTCGATGGGCTTCGCATAGAACTCGTCGCATCCGGACCTGAGCGCAAGCGGCCGGTACTCGCGCGCGGGAAGCGCCGAGATCGCGATGAACCGCGTGTTCCTGAACGGCTCCTCGTAGCGCAGCTGGCGCGCGATCTCGCAGCCGTTGAAGTCGGGCAGGCCGAGGTCGAGCAGCACGAAGTCGGGACGGAACTCCCTTGCGATGGCGAGCGCCGCGAAGCCGTTGATGGCGAACTGCACCTCGTGGCCCATCATCTTCACGAGGACGGCCATGGAGTGCACCGAATCGAGGTTGTCTTCGACGACCAGCACCCGCCGCCTGGCGGCGGCGGCAGAAGCAAGGTCGTGCACATTGACCATACGGGCGCCCCCCCAATTTGAGGCGCGCCCGATGCTAGCGCACCCGGATTAAACCCCGGCGCGTCCGGCTTGTCG
The DNA here is from genome assembly GCA_035577785.1 of Burkholderiales bacterium. Classification (GTDB taxonomy): domain Bacteria; phylum Pseudomonadota; class Gammaproteobacteria; order Burkholderiales; family SG8-39; genus SCGC-AG-212-J23. The sequence continues at coordinate 19,554 of DATLUZ010000184.1, forward strand.
GTAAAGCCCGCGCCGTCGTGTAGCGCGGCCGCTACACGACCACGCCGCAACGGCTGAAGGAGCACAATCGCTCGATGCGCGGGGAGCGAAGGGGCGGGTTTTTCGGCACGGCGTTTTTTGTCTGCCTCGGCGCCGGGCTTTTGGTGCTCGGATGGCAGGCGCTGACCTGGCTCACCAGGTCGACCTGGAAACCGCTCACCGTCCTCGACGTGCTCAATTGGCTGCACATCCGCTGGGCGGTTTCGCCGGGCAGCTGGGCGGAGCTTCACCAGATGCTCGCCCATGCTCCGCTTTCGCTCTCGCTCCTCGGCGTCGCCGGCGTCTGCTTTCTTCTCTACGCGGTGCTCAACTGATTCCGCTCTGTAATCCTTACGGCATGACGAATGTCATGGGACCACCCGCCCATTGAGCTTTTCGCGCAGGCGAATAGGATAGGAAGCGAAGCACCGGGGGAGGACAAAATGAAAATGATGCGGGCCGCTGCAACGGCGGTGTTGCTGTTTCAATGCATGGGGGCGCAGGCGGCAGCGGAGTTCAAGATCGCGACCGCCGACAAGCGCGGCACCTATTTCGCCATCGGCGCCGACCTCGCGAAGTACGTCGCGCCGGGCGCGGACATCTCGCTCGAGGTGATGCCCACCGACGGCTCGGCGGCGAACATCCGGCACCTGCGCTTCGATGCCGGGGTGAAATTCGCCATCGTCCAGGCCGACGTGTACCAGGCGTTCGTCGATCGCGGCAGCGAAGGAAAGGAGACGGAGACGGCGCGCATCATCAGCCCGCTGCGCGTCATCCTGCCGCTCTACAACACCGAGATCCACTACATCGCCCGCGCCGACTCGCCGTACCACTACCTCCACGACCTGAAGGACGCCAAAATCAACGGAGGGCTCGTCGGGAGCGGCGCCGCGTTCATCACGCACACGCTCTACCGCATGATGTTCGAGCGCCCGATGCCCGAGGCCAACGCCACGTTCATGCCGAACGACGAGGCGCTGGTCAAGCTGATCACCGACAAGTCGATCGACGTCGCGGTGGTCGCCGCCGGGCAGCCGGCGCCGATCATCGCCAACATGAAGCCCGAGGCGCAGAAGTTCATCAAGCTGCTCAAGTTCGACCCCAAGCATCCGTCGAGCAAGCGGCCGCTCTCGATCTACGCGCCCGCGACCGTGCGCGCCGCGAGCTACCCGAACCTCCTCACGGAGGACTTCACCACCATCGCCGTGGGCGCGTTCCTCGTCACCTACGACTACAAGCTCGAGGCCACCACTCGATACCTGGTCCGCTTCGCGCGCTCGCTGTGCCGGAACTTCGACACGCTGCAGAAGAGCGGCCATCCCAAGTGGCGCGAGGTGAGCCTCGCGCTGCCCCAGCTCAACAAGGGCTGGACCTACTATCCGCCGATCGCGCGCGAGCTTCGGAGCTGCATGGCCCAGCGGGCCAAGGTCGGCAAGACGGCGCCGGCCAAGGCATGCACGCCCGAGGAGAAGATCCTCGGCTTCTGCAGTTGAGGCCGGCGGGCCCGGGTGGCCCAAGCTGTCATTTCGAACCCGCGGCCGCCGGAGGTATTGATCTCGGGCCGCCGGCAGGCTAAAAGACCCTGACACGACCATGCTCATCTGGCCCTGGATCATCCGAGCTTTCGCCCTGGCGGCCGCCGTGTTCCTGTTCATGGAATGGCAGAACCTGGGCGTGCAGTGGGCCGCGCTCTTCAACTGGGTGCTGGTCATGGGCGGGGCCGAGGCCATCATCCACGTCAGTCGCCAGGCGCGGGACCGTCGCCGCGCCGCCAGCCCGCCCCTGCGCGGCGGGCGCCGCCGCACCGACCCGCCGCCCGCCTAACGCTTTAACCCTCCTGGGGGTAGGGCCGGAACGGGCCCGCCGCTTGCGGCATCCAATCGCCGTACATCCGTTTCCGATTCCCCCAAGGAGAACTCATGAAAGCTCTGCAATTGGCAGCAGGCCTGGCCGCCGCATCGGCATTCGCAATCGCCTCAGCGCAGGACAAAGGCCCGACCGATCCCCAGATCGCCGGCATCGTGGTGGCGGCGAACAAGATCGACGTCGACGCCGGCAAGATCGCGAAGTCGCACAGCAAGAACAAGGAAGTGCAGCAGTTCGCGCAGCAGATGATCAACGACCACACCGCGGTGAACAAGCAGGCCGGCGCCCTCGCCAAGAAGCTGAAGGTCAAGCCAGCCGAGAGCGACACCAGCAAGGCGCTCAAGAGCGCGGCGAAGCAGAACGAGAGCAACCTCAAGAAGCTGAAGGGCGCCGAGTTCGACAAGGCCTACGTCAACCATGAAGTGGACTATCACCAGCAGGTGCTCGACGCGATCGACAAGGTGCTCATCCCGAACGCGAAGAATGCCGAGCTCAAGGGCCTGATCGAGAAGGTCCGGCCGGCGATCCAGGAGCACCTGGACCACGCCAAGCATCTGCAGGCGTCGCTGAAGTAATCGATGAGAGCTTTTCTTCGGATCGTGCTCGCCGCCGCGCTCCTTTCCGGGGCGGCGGCGCACGCCGCCGGAAAGACGCACGCGGTGCGCATCGAAAACTTCAAGTTCGTGCCCGAGCGCCTCGAGGTCGCCGCAGGCGACACCATCGTCTGGACGAACAAGGACATCCTCCCGCACTCGGTGACCGCGGAGCAGGCCAAGATCGAGTCGGGCGAGCTGCAGACGGGCAAGAGCTTCAAGCTCGTCGCGCGCAAGCCCGGCGAGATCGACTACATCTGCCGCCTGCACCCGGTCATGAAAGGCGTCGTCGTCGTCAAGTAGCCTGCGATCGCAGTAATGGCCGCCTATGTGACCCATGTCGCGCTTGTGCACGGCCGGCAGCCGGCGTAGCGATTGCACTACGAAAATTTCACTGCTTTAGCGACAGCGCGGTGAGGGCAGCGAGGTGCCCGGCTGCGCTAGCATGGTGCCGTTCCTTTCATAAGAACAACAACGCCAACACGAACATGGCCACGATACATCGGTTCAAGCACACCGCACCCAGGAAGCGCATCCTGGTGGTCGAAGACGACCTCGACTCGGTGCATTCCATGGCGCTGCTCATCAAGATGATGGGCCACGAGGTGCAGTTCGCCATCAACGGCATGGCGGCGCTCGACGTCGCGCGCAGCTTCCGCCCCGACATCGTCATCCTCGACATCGGCCTGCCCGACTTCGAGGGCGACCACATCGCGCGCCAGCTGCGCTACGAGCCGGGGCTCGAGCACACGCACCTCATCGCGATCTCCGGCCTGCCCCAGGAGCATCTCGAGCAGAGGGCGCTGCGGGCCGGGTGCGAGGAGTTCTACCGCAAGCCGATCGAGCCGAGCGTGCTCGAAGCGCTGCTCTCGCGGCCGTCGCGCGCCGACGAGGGTGATGAGACCGCGGTGAAGAAGCCGCCCGCTGCCTCCGGCTGAGCGTGGCGTCCGACTAAGCTTCGCGTTATACGCCGTCCCAGAGCGAACCTGCGGACGCCTTGAGCGCTTCGATGCCGCGGTGGAAAGCGCGACCGCCATGGCGTGAATCGTGTCGCCGATGTGGTCCTGGGGAACGCGCCGCCGGATGTATCGGTGATCTTGTAATAGGCGACGAGCGCTGCGATCGGCAACGGCAGGTATTCCATTCCGTACGCGTGCTACGCTTGGACAACCGCTTGTAGTATCGCGACGACGTTCGATTCGAAGCTCGGTTTGCAAACGGGGAGGAGGGATGTTCAGGGCAGCGTGCGTCATCGGCTTGTGCGTCGGCGCGATCTCGGCGGCGCTCGCGCAGGGCTATCCCAACAAGCCGATCCGGCTCCTCATCGGCTATTCGCCCGGCGGTTCCGCCGAAGCCGGCGCGCGGCCGCTCGCGCGCGTGCTCGAGCCGCTCCTCGGGCAGCCGCTCGTCTTCGAATACCGGCCCGGCAACGCCGGCGGCGTGGCGATGGAAGCCATGGCGCGCGCGCCGAACGACGGCTACACGCTCTACTACTTCGACAGCGGCCCGCTCACCGTCGCGCCGCACCTCTCGAAGGTCGGCTACGACAAGCTCTCGTCCTTCACGCACCTTGGACACGTCTGCGGCAGCGGCAGCCTCCTCGTGGTGCATCCGTCCACGCCGTTCAAGACCGTCGCCGAGGTGATCGAGATCTCCAAGCGCGAGCCGAGCAAGTGGAGCTACGGCACTTCCGGCGTCGGCGGGCCGCACCACCTCTCGGGCGAGTACTTCAAGAGCGTGACCGGCGCGAAGCTGCTGCACATTCCCTACAAAGGCGGCGGCCCGGCGATGACCGACCTGATGGGCGGGCAGGTGCCGATGCTGTTCTCGTCGCTCGGCCCCGCGGTGGGCGCGGTGAAGAGCGGCAAGATCCGCGCGCTCGCCGTAACCTCGCTCACGCGCTCGGCGGCGTTCCCCGACGTTCCGACGATGGACGAGCTCGGCCTGAAGGGCTTCGATTCGACCGCCTGGTATGGGCTCCTCGGCCCCGCGGGCCTGCCGCGCGAGGCGGTCGAGCGCCTCACGAGCGTTCTCGCGAAAGCCGGCGCCGACAAGGACCTCGTCGCGCGCATCAACGCCACCGGCTGCGACACCGAGGTGCTTTCGCCGGCGCAGACCGTCGAGAAGATCAAGACCGACTACGCGAAGTGGGGCCGGGTCGTGAAGGAAGCGAACATCAAGGCCGAATAGGCGCTCTGCAAAAATCCGACAAAAGGCAGGGCTTGATTGGGTCTTTCTAGCTAATCGAGCCCTCCGGGCATGTACTTTCTCCTGGCGCCGCCGTAACGTCCGGGAAAAGAACCATCGGAGGATTTCTTGAAGCGCTGTGCTCGCGTTTTCGTTGGCGTGGTCCTTTCCGCTGCGGCGTTCGCGGCGCACGCGGCCATCACCTATTCATTCGGCTGCATCACGTTCGATTCGAGCGCCAACTGCGGCACCGGATCGACTCAGCTCGAGCTGACGCTCGCCGACGGCGGCAGCGGCACCGTCAACTTCCTCTTCACCAACACCGGCCCGAAGGCCTCCTCGATCACCGACATCTATTTCGACTGGAAGGATTCCGGTCTCGCTCTCGCGGAAGGCGCGCTCACCCAGAGCGCCGGCGTATCCTTCGGCTGGGGCGCGACGCCGGTCAATCTCCCGGGGGGCAATTCGATCGCCTTCTCCTCGGACCTCGGGCTCGACTCGAACGTGCCGACGCAGCCGAGCGGCATCAACCCCGGCGAATGGCTGAACATCGCCTTTGCCGGCTCGTTCGAGCAGCTCGCCCAGGGCATCCATTCGAGCGAGCTGCAGGTCGGGCTGCACGTGCAGGGATTCGCGAACGGCGGCAGCGCGAGCTTCGTGTCGGTTCCCGAGCCCGCGGTTTACGCGATGCTGCTCCTCGGCTTCGCGCTCATGCGTCTCTTCCTCCGCCGCCGCAAGCCGGCCAGGGCCTCGACCAAGCGCCGCTAGTCCATCGGCTCCACGATCATGATCGGCCAGTGCCTTTCGTTCTCGTGGGAGTACCAGTCGCTGATCGAGCGGTCCACGAACGCGAAAATCTGGTGCTCGACGTACGCGACGCCATCGACGAAGGACACGGAGCTGTAAGGGCCGTAGCGCTGCGAGCGTTCGCCGTCGACGCGCTCGAACCGGACGCTCGCGCGGCAATCGATCTGGAGGCGCGAGTAGGGCGCGCCGTCCACAATCCACTCGTGGTGCTCGTGCTTCGCGACCGCGGGTCCGCCCGGCTCGGCGCGGATGACCTCGCCTTCGAAGCGCACGAGGCGGTAGGGCCCCTTGCGCTTGGGCGGCGCGGTGTCACGCAGGAACGTGAGCTCGATCTGGCCCGCCATCCCCGGCTGGGGAGCAAGTTCGATGCCGCAGGCCGGTACCGCCCTGACAGACGGATATCGTTGCTAGACTAGGAAGTTACGGAGGGGCGATGATCGACATCTTCAATCACTTCATGCCGAAAACCGTGTTCGAGCGGGTGCGCGAGCTGCTGCCGAACCACCCGGCGATGAGGGCGTTCCCCGAGGTGCCGACGCTCTGGGACGTGGACGAGCGCCGGCGCATGATGGACGAGTTCGACGGCCTGCAGCAGGTGCTGTCGCTCGCGAACCCGCCGATCGAGCAGCTCGGCGGCCCCGACCTCACGCCGCAGGTCGCGCGCATCGCGAACGACGGCCTCGCCGAGCTCGCGAGCCGGCATCCCGACCGCTTCCCCGGCTTCATCGCCTCGATGCCGGCGAACAACGTCGAGGCCTGCCTCGAGGAGATCGACCGCTCGATCAACACCCTCGGCGCGCGCGGCATCCAGCTCTTCACCAACGTGCTCGGCAAGCCCCTTTCGCTGCCGGAGTTCCGGCCGATCTTCCGCCGCATGGCCGAGCACGATCTGCCGGTGTGGATCCACCCGATCCGCGGGCCGAACACCGCCGACTACGCCAGCGAGAAGATGTCCGAGAACGAGATCTGGTTCACCTTCGGCTGGCCCTACGAGACCACCGCCTGCGTGACGCGCCTCATCTTCTCGGGGCTCTACGACGAGCTGCCGGGGCTCAAGATCGTCACGCACCACTACTGCGGCATGGTCCCGTTCTACGCCGGCAAGATCCAGCTCGGCTTCGACCAGATCTTCTTCGGCACCTCGCAAAAGAACCCGCAGGCCGAGAAGGCGGGTCTGAAGCGCCCGCCGATGGACTACTACAAGATGATCTACGCCGACACGGCGCTGAACGGCGCCGTCGCCGCGACGCGCTGCGGGCATGCCTTCTTCGGCGCCGAGCACTCCGTGTTCGCCACCGATGCGCCTTTCGACGCCGAGGACGGGCGGCTTCTCATCCGAAGCACCATCGCGGCGATCAACGCGCTCGAGATTCCCAAGGCGGAAAAGGACTTGATCTTCGGAGGAAACGCCAAGCGGCTCTTGAAGCTCAACTGATGAACATCAAAATCGAGCTGCGCGACGGCGTGATGGGTGCGCACATCGCCTACCCGAGCCGCAAACCCGCCGGCGCGATCATCGCCATCATGGAGATCTGGGGCGTGAACGACACCATGCGCCGCCACGCGCAGGAGTTCGCCGAGGCGGGGTTCGTGTGCCTGGTACCCGACCTCTTCTGGCGCCAGGAGCCGGGCGTGGAGCTCTCGGACCACAACCCCGAGCACGTGAAGAAGGCGTTCGACCTCTACTACGACTTCGACTATGACCTCGGGGTGAGGGACATGGAAGATACAGTGTCCTTTCTCAAGAAAATCCCCGAGTCCAACGGCAGGATCGGCTCGGTGGGCTACTGCCTCGGCGGCAAGCTCAACTACCTCATGTGCTGCCGCAATACGAAGATGGAGTGCGCGGTCGCCTATTACGGCACTTACATCGAGCACAATATCCGCGAAGCGAAGAACCTCAATCGTCCCTTCATGCTGCACATGGCGATGAAGGACCGCTGGGTACAGGCCGAGGTGAACGACCTCCTCGAACGGCGCCTCGCGCCCAATCCGCTGGTGACGATCCACAAGTATCCGGGCGCGGACCACGCGTTCGCGCGCCACGGCGGGCGTACCTACAGCAAGCCCGAGGCCGACCGCGCGGCTGCGCTGTCGGTGGACTTCTTCAGGCGATACCTCTGATGCGCATCCTCTCGAACCAGGCGATCCCGATGGACGACGGCGCGGAGCTGCGCGCCGACGTCTACCTGCCGGCGCGCGAGGCGCGCTATCCGGTGATCCTCTCGTGCGGTCCGTACGGCAAGAACTACGCTTTCCAGGAAAGCAACCCGGCGGCCTGGGAGCGCCTCGTCGCCGCGCACCCGGAGTTCCTCGAAGGCTCGACCAACCGCTACCAGGCCTGGGAGGTGGTCGACCCCGAGAAGTGGACCACCGAGGGCTACGCCATCGTGCGCGTCGATTCTCGCGGCGCCGGCGCCTCGCCGGGCACGCTCGACCCGTGGTCGCCGCGCGAGACGCAGGACCTCTACCACTGCATCGAGTGGGCGGGCACGCAATCGTGGTCGAACGGGAAGGTGGGCCTGAACGGCATCTCGTACTACGCGATGAACGCGTGGCAGGTGGCGGCCCTGCAGCCGCCGCACCTCGCCGCCTTCTGCGCCTGGGAAGGCTCGAGCGACCACTATCGCGAGGCGCTGCGCCATGGCGGCATCGCCTCGCGCTTCATCCCCAACTGGTTCGTGCGCTCCGTGCAGCGCGTGCAGCACGGGCTCGGCGAGCGCGGTCCGAAGAGCGCCGCGACCGGCGAGCCGGTGTGCGGCTACGACCGGATCTCCGACGAAGAGCTGCGCGCGAACCGCGTCGACCAGGAGTCCTACCTTGTCGAGCATGCGCTCGACGATGAGAACTGCCGCGCGCGCTCGCCCGACTGGTCGAAGGTGAAGACGCCGTTCCTCTCGGCCGCCAACTGGGGCGGGCAGGGGCTGCACACGCGCGGCAACTTCGAGGGCTTCATGCGCGCCGCCTCGCGCGACAAGTGGCTCGAGGCGCACGGCGGCGCGCATTGGGAAAATTTCTACGTGCGCGACGGCGAGCGGCTGCAGCGGCGCTTCTTCGGCCACTTCCTCAAGGGCGAGGACACCGGCTGGGCAAGACAGCCGCGCGTCGAGCTCAAGATCCGCCATCCCGGCGAGAAGTTCGTGCTGCGCCACGAGAACGAGTGGCCGCTCGAGCGCACCCGCTGGACGCGCTTCTACCTGAACCCGGGCAAGACGAGCCTCGAGCGCAGCGAACCCGGAGCTTCTACAAAAATTCCATATCAAACCCAGGGCGACGGATTGCTGTTCGAGATCACGCTCCAGGAATCGATGGAGATCACCGGCCCGGTGGCGGCGAAGCTCTATCTCTCCTCGGACACGAACGACGCCGATGTCTTCCTCGCGCTGCGCGTGCTCGATCCCGACGGCAAAGAGGTCACCTTCCAGGGCTCGAACGACCCGCGCGTGCCGGTCGGCCTCGGCTGGCTGCGCGCCTCGCAGCGCAAGCTCGACCCGCAGAAGAGCCTGCCGTACCGGCCCTGGCACAGCCACGATGAATCCCAAAAACTCACTCCCGGCGAGGCGGTGGAGCTCGACATCGAGATCTGGCCCACGTGCATCGTCATACCCGCGGGTTTCCGTCTTGCTCTCGCCGTGCGCGGCCGCGACTACGAGTCTCCCGGCGAGCCGATCTTTATCGCGGGCGTCGGCTACCCGCAGAGCGGCGTCGGCCCGTTCGTTCACGACGACCCGCGCGACCGCCCTAAGGAAATCTTCGGCGGCACCAACACGCTGCACTTCGAGCCCGGTCGCCAACCCTACCTGCTTCTTCCCGTGATCCCGCGTTAGATGAAAAGGAACCCGCATGTCCGCCTATGAGCTGGCCCAACTGAACGTCGCCCTCATGAGAGAGCCGCTCGAATCGCCGAGAATGGCCGACTTCGTCGCCAATCTCGACCGGATCAACGCGCTCGCCGAGAGCTCGCCCGGCTTCGTCTGGCGCATGCAATCGGAGGAAGGCAACGCGACCGCGTTCCGTCCGCTGGGCGACGATACCCTGGTCAACATCTCGGTCTGGCGGGATGTCCAGTCTCTGAACAAGTATGTCTACGGGTCGGCGCATGCCGAGGTCATGCGCCGCCGCAAGGAATGGTTCGAGCGCATGCGGGAAGCGTGGTTCGTCCTGTGGTGGGTCCCAAGGGGGCATCGCCCGAGCATCGCCGAGGCGACTGCGAAGCTCGAGCTTCTCCGGGCCAAAGGACCGACCCAGGATGCGTTCAACTTCCGCCGTGCTTTCCTGGCCCCCGATGCAGCACAACCAGGCGCGCCATTCGAGTTCGGCGATGAGTGCCCGGCGACCTGACCACCCGTGTCGAACGTAGTGCACATCTTCGTGGCGCCCAAGCGGGGAGCCGCGATGACTTCACTGGCCGTCGTGGAAGCGCTTCCGGGCGTGGGCCTGGCCGGAGACCGATATGCAGAACCGAAGCACCGTCGCAGTCCGGACTACGAGGTGACCCTGATCGAATCGGAGAACATCGAAGCCTTCGTCACGGCGACAGGGCATGCGCTGGCGCCCGACATGCCGCGGCGAAACATTGTTACGGCCGGAGTGCGCCTGAATCCTCTGCTCGGCCGACAGTTTTCAGTCGGCCCTGCAGTCTTCGAAGGCCTGGAGCTTTGCGAGCCCTGCAGTCTCTTCGCAAGGCGGACGCACAGCGAAGTGCTCGGCTTCTTTCGCGGCAAGGGCGGCCTGCGAGCCAGGATCGTTTCTGCCGGCAGGGTGAGGGTCGGCGATCCAATCTCCACGAAATCCGAAGGACCAGAGCGGTGAAAATGATTCGTGCATTCCTGGCGCTGTTTCTCATCGCGGCAGCGGGCGCGACGGCCGCGCAGGGCTACCCCAACAAGCCGATCTACGTGATCGTGCCGTTCCAGGCGGGCTCGGCGCCCGACCAGATCTTTCGCATCACCACGCAGCACATGCAGAAGACGCTCGGCCAGCCGTTCGTGATCGAGAACAAGCCCGGCGCGAACGGCAACATCGGGGTAGCGGAGGCGGCGAGGGCGGCGCCGGACGGCTATACGCTGGTGAGCGCGAACAACACCACCTTCGCGGCGAACCCGAGCCTGTACAGGACGCTGCCGTTCGATCCGCAGAAGGACTTCACGCCGGTCGCGCGCTTCATCACCACGGGGCTCATCCTCGCGGTGAGGAGCGACTTTCCGGCGAAGAACCTGAAGGAGTTCATCGCGCTCGCCAAGGCGAATCCCGGCAAGCTCACGGCGGCGCAGGCCTCGGCGGGGATGCGCGTATCGATCGCCATGCTGCGCTCGCTCGCGGGCGTGGAGGTGCTCGAGGTGCCGTACAAGGGCCAGCCGCAGGCGCTGCAGGACGTCCTCGGCGGGCAGGTGAGCTTCACCTTCGCCGATTACGCCGTGGGCTTTCCGCAGATCAAGGCGGGCAAGATCCGCGGCCTCGGCGTCACCACGCCGAAGCGAAGCCCGGTGGCGCCCGACATCCCGACGCTCGGCGAAGGGATCCCCGGCTTCGACGTCACGGTGTGGGCGGGGATGGCGGCGCCGGCGGGCACGCCGCGCGAGGTGGTCGCGACGCTCTGGCGCGCGACCGGCCAGGCGCTCGCCGCCCCGGACGTGCGCCAGGCGCTCCAGGCCATCGGCTTCGGCGTCGAGCCGCTCGATCCGCAGGCGTTCGCCGCCTACATCGCCGCCGAGACCGTGCGGTGGGCGAAGATGGTGAAGGAAGCCGGCATCGAGCCGGAGTAGCACGGCCGATGAAAATCGGGACGTGGAACGTCAACGGCATCCGGGCGCGGCAGGCGCAGTTCTGCGACTGGCTCTCGCGCGACGACCGCCCCGACGTGGTGTGCCTGCAGGAGCTGAAGGCGGAGCTCGGGCAGGTCCCGCTGCAATGCCAGCTCGACGATTACCACGTGTTCTGGCACGGCCTGCGCGCGTATTCGGGCGTGTCGCTGCACGTGCGCAAGGGCGCCTTCGACGCCGCGCCCGCATTCAGCCATCCCGAGTTCGACATGGAGTCGCGCATCGTCCAGGCGGCGGTCGGGAACCGGGTGTTCGCCTCGGTCTACGTGCCGAACGGCGGCAAGGATTACGCGGCCAAGCTCGCGTTCATGAAGAGCCTCGCAGCCTGGGTCCGGCGCGTGCACGAGGAGGGGCGCGAGCTCGTGCTCTGCGGCGACATCAACATCGCGCGCAGCGACCTCGACGTGCACCCGCGCGAGAGGAAGCCGGGCATCATCGGCCAGCGCCCGGAGGAGCGGGAGCTCTTCGAGGCGCTTCTCAAAACCGGGCTCACCGACGTCGGGCGTGCGCTCGATCCGGACAACGCCGGTCTCTTCACCTGGTGGCCGCCCTGGCGGGACATGCGAAGGCGCAACATCGGCTGGCGGCTGGACTACGTGCTCGCGTCGCAGCCGATCGCCGCTCGCGCGCAGAGCTGCAGGGTGCTAGCGGAGTTCGGGACGAGCGATCACGCCCCGGTGGTCATGGCGTTGTAGTATTTACTTCGGCCGGGCCCAGCTCTTCGTAGCGCGGGTCGACGGTGACGGAATCGTAGTAGTAGGTGTTTTTTGCCTGGTTTCCCGCCGCCGCTTTCCTCAGCTTGGCCGGGTCGAGGTCGCAGAGGAAGATAGGCGTGCGCACGCCGCCCACGTCGATCCAGCCCAGGATCGCCTTGGGACGCCCACGTACGAATACCAGCTCGGACACGCGGCGGAATTCGAGCTTACCGACTCGGTGCCGGTGGATGACCCTCAGCCCGAGGCGGACTTTCCTGCGGTTGTGCATTCCAGCAACGCGCGAAGCAGGCTTCATGCCGTTAGTCTGCAACATGACGAACTGCGCGCCGAACCGGGGGCGCTCGTCCGGAAGGCGCAGCGTGTCGCAGAAAAGCGTCACCCCTACGCAACACGTGAGAAATTTCTCCTCGGTCGCCGCGCGGCGCCGGACTATTCTCGGCGCATGTCGACTACCCGGATGGCCTCTGCGCTCGTCGGCGCGATCGGCATTGCGATCGCCGCCGGCGTCGGCTACCTGCTGCACAAGGAAGCGAGGCAGCGCAGCGAGGCGCACTCGGTGGTGACGATCGTGCAGGGAGCCACCATCGAGCTCGAGCGCGGGCTGAAAATGCCTTCGGCCGAGGCGGTCGCAAAGGTCGAAGAAAGCCTGCGCGTTGCGCAAAGCTGGCACGACCCCGGGCTGGTGCAGGACACCGAGCCCTACCTCGTGGGCGTGCGCGAGATCCTGCGCCGCCGTACCGACGCGAGCCGCCTCGAGCAGAAGGCGGCTAAGAGCCGTGCCGCGCTTGTCGCGCACATGTCCCGCTCGGAACGGCGCGACACGCCGTGGATCCGCGCCGCGATGGACCTCAAGAAGCAGGTCGAGCGCGACCACTTCGACCTCGACGTGCAGCTCATGGCGCTCTCCGACCTGCTCGGCAGCCTGCCCGAGGCGAACAAGCGCCTCGCGCCGCACGTGCAGGCCTCGCTCCTGCTCGAGGACTCGAAGCGCCGCAGCGCGCGCGATGCGGTGCTCGCCGAGGCGAAGCGCGCCCGCGACGAGCTGGACAAGGTCAGAGTCCTCCTCAGGTATAACTAGGACGGCGACTCGGAAAGAAGCGGGAGCCGGACGGTGAAGCGGCTGCCCTGGCCGCGCCCGGCGCTCGTCGCCGAGATCCTGCCGCCGTGCGCCTCGACGATCTGGCGCGCGAGCGCGAGCCCGAGCCCGAGGCCGCTGGTGGTGCGCTCGAGGCTGGTGTCGGCCTGGGTGAAGGCCTCGAACATGCTCGGCAGGAACGCCGGATCGATGCCCACGCCGTTGTCGCTCACCGTGGCGAGCGCTTCGGCGTCCTCGCGCGCGAGCGACACGCTCACCTTGCCGCCGGGCGGCGTGAACTTGGCGGCGTTGTCGAGGAGGTTCGAAAACACCTGTAGCAGGCGCGCCGCGTCGCCGCGCACCATCAGCGGACCGGGCGCGAGCTCATGCGTGAGGGTGAGGCGCTTCGCCTGCAGCGCCGGCACGGCGGTCTCGATCGCCTGCGCGAGCACCGCGGCGAGGTCGGTCGGCGCGAGCTGCAGCGCGATCTTGCCGTGCGTGTCGCGCGAGACGTCGAGGAGGTCGTTCACCATGCGCGTGAGCTGGGCGATCTGCCGCTGCATCATCTCGAGCGTGGGCGCGATCTCCTTTCGGCCCTCCATGCCGAGCAGGTAGACGGCGTTGTTGAGCGCCGCGAGCGGGTTGCGCAGCTCGTGCGAGAGCGTCGCGATGTAGCGGTCCTTGGTCTCGCTCTCGGCCTCGGCCTGCGCGCGGCGCGCGCGCGCCTCGCGCGCCTGCGCCGCTTCGAGCACCGCGTGCTCGAGGAGCTCGATCTCGCGCGTGCGCAGGCCGGCCGCGTCCGGCGGCTCGTTGCGGCTCGCGGCGCCCGCGAGCGACACGATCGCGCGGCGCAGCCGCGCGGCGAGCGAGAGCGCGAGCGAGAGCCCGGCGAGCATGCCGACGACCATCAGCGTGCCGCCGACGACCCAGCCGGCCCGCACCGCGCGGTCGAGCTCGCCGCGCTCGGCGCCGACCGACGCGGTCCAGCCGCTGATGGGCGAGCGCGCGTACGAGTAATAGAGCTCGATGCCCTCGGCCGACTTGCCCTTCGAGACGCCGGCGTTGCGCAAGCTGATCTGCTCCAGCTGCTGCGGCGGCACGCGGCGCCCGACGTACTGCTCGGCGTTCTGCGAGCGCCCGACGATGAAGCCGCGCCGGTCCCAGATCCACGCCGGGACGCCGGCGAACTGCTTGCTTTCCTGCAGGAGCCGCGTCATCACCTGCGGCTCGAAGCCCGCGTTGAGGACGTAGCGGATCCGCTTGCCGCGGATCACCGGCACGTTGACGAGGAAGATGAGCCGCCCCGCGACCAGCCCGTAGACGAGGTCCGAGTTCACCGGCTTTCCGGTGCGCAGCACCTCCTGGAGGGCGCTGGGGTCGCCGATCGGCGGATGCTCGGGGTCTGACGGCGGCGGGAACTCGAAGGGCGTGGGCAGCGCCGCGCCCGGCGCGCGCAGGGTGTTGAAGAGCTGCTTGCCCGTGTTGTCGAAGAGCGAGATGAAGAGGCTGCCGTGCTCGGCGCTGACGCGCGCGCAGAGCGCGTAGAAGCCCCGGATGTCGCCGCGGTCGAGGAGCGGCGAGCGCGCGAGGGTCTCGAGCATCACCCGGTCGGCGAAGATCTGGCGGTCGACCGCGAGCGAGAGCGCCTGCGCCGTCTGCAGGAGGCTGCGCTCGAACGCCTGGCGCTGGAGCACCGTCTGGCGCCAGATCAGGACCCCCGCGATGAGCATGAGCGGGATGACCGCCAGCATCACCAGGGCGACGAGGTACGAACCAAACGTTGCCTTGATCCGCGCCACGCGCCCACCCTACTGCAATCGGTGAAAATAGTTCACCGCGGGGATCGTCCATGAAGCTGTGGAAAAAGCTGTGGCTGCTCTTTACCGTGATCTGGGTGATCGTGGCGTCGCTCAACGTCGCCTCGATCCTCGCCTTCGGCGACGAGGTCGAGCCGCGCAAGGCGCTGTGGCCCGCGTTCTTCGGCGTGGTCGTGCCCGCGGCGGCCTATCTCGTGGGCTGGATCTGGGAGAAGCTCATGAAAACCCCGGACTAGAACCCGGGGTGTGGAACATCGGCATCAAAATCGGGGTCTGACCCCTTTTTCTTTTATGACCCCTTTTTCTTTTACTTCGCGGGCACGGCCGCGGCGAGCGAGGTGATGAGCTTCTCGAGCTTGCGCGCGTCGGCGTCGAAGCGCCGGATGCCCTCGGCGAGCTTGTCGGTCGCCATGGCGTCCTCGTTGTGCATCCAGCGGAAGGTTTTTTCGTCCATCTCGATCTTCGAGATGCTCTGCTTCTTCGCCTGATCCGGCGCGAGGCGGCGGGGAATCTCGCCCTCGGCCTTGGAGAGCTTGTCGAGCAGGTCGGGCGCGATGGTGAGGAGGTCGCAGCCGGCGAGGAGCTCGATCTGCCCGGCCTTCCTGAAGCTCGCGCCCATCACCTGGGTCGGATAGCCGTGTCTCTTGTAGTAGTTGTAGATCCGCGTGACCGACGCGACGCCCGGATCTTCCTCGAGCGGGATGTCGTCGACCTTGCGCGCCTGCTTGTGCCAGTCGTAGATGCGCCCGACGAAGGGCGAGATGAGCGTGACGCCCGCCTCGGCGCAGGCAACGGCCTGGGCGAAGGAGAAGAGGAGCGTCATGTTGCAGTGGATCTTCTCCCGCTCCAGTTTTTCCGCCGCCCGGATGCCTTCCCACGTGCTCGCCAGCTTGATCAGCACGCGCTCGCGCGACACGCCTTCCTTCTCGTAGAGCGCGATCAGGCGCCGCGCCTTGTCGATCGAGCGCTCGGTGTCGAACGAGAGCCGCGCGTCGACCTCGGTCGAGACCCGCCCGGCCACGTGCTTGAGGATGCGCACCCCGAACTGCACGAACAGCGCGTCCACCGCGCAGCCCACGTCGCCGTCCGCCTCGCGGATCGCCTTGTCGACGAGCGGCTGGTAGCGCGGATCCTCGGCCGAGGCGAGGAGGAGCGAGGGGTTGGTGGTGGCGTCCTGGGGTTTCCACCGGGCCACCGCGTCGATGTCGCCGGTGTCGGCGACGACCAGCGAGTAGTTCTTCAGGGAATCGAGGTGCGTGGTCATGCCGCAATTATCCGGCGCCCCAATCGCCCTGACAATTCCTCACAGCGCCGCGCGGGAGGTACGATACCGTTGTCGGTCGGCCTCAATTCGGGCCCTAATTCGGAATAACGATCGGTCCATGGAAACGCCGCGACTCGTGCGGACGATTTATGCCGTGCGCACCGGCGGCTTTGCGTACTGCTTTCTCGCGCTGGGCCTGCTGCTGTGGGAGCGCGGCGCGTCGGCGGAGGCGTGGGTCCTGTGCGCCGCCCAGTTCCTGGTGTATCCGCACCTCCTGTACCTGCGCGCGCGGCACTCGAAGCGGCCCCGGCAGGCCGAGTTCCACAACCTGTTCGTCGACTCGACGCTCTTCGGCGCGTGGTGCGCCTACTTCGGCTTCGAGCCCGTGGTCACGCTGGGCCTGGTGGCCGCCACCGTGCTCAACGCGACGGTGAACCGCGGCATCGGCGGCGGGCTGCTGTCGGTGGGATTCAGCCTCATAGGCGCGCTCGCTTTCGTCGTCGTGGCCGGCCTCTTCAATTACGCCCCCGCGGCGAGCGACCTGGTGAACGGGGTCCTCATGGTCGGCATCCTGGCCTACACCTGCGCCGTCGGCTACGTGGTCTACCGCCAGAACCGGCGCCTCGTCTGCACGCGCGACAAGCTACAGGCGAGCGAGGAGCGCTACCGCCTGATCGCCGAGAACGTCGCCGATCTCATCGGCATGGTCGACCACGACGGCCGCTGGCTCTACGCCAGCCCCTCCTACGAGCGCGTGCTCGAGCGCGCGGACCTCGAGCCCGGGGTCGACGCGTTCCTGCGCGTGCATCCGGACGACGCCGAGCGCGCCCGCATGGCCGTGGGCCGCGTCGCGGCGACCGGCCGCTCGCGCGAGGTCGTGCTGCACCTCGTCGACCGCGAGGGCCGCATGCGCCAGTACAAGACGCTGATCCACGCCTTCGCGGGCGACGAGGGCGCGGTCGGCGCGCCGCGCCACCGGCTGATCCTCGCCTCGCGCGACGTGACCGACCTGCGCTCGAGCGAGGAACGCCTCATCCTGCACGCGCACGCCCTGGAGGGCATGACCGAGGCGATCATGATCACGCTCGCCGACGGCACCATCCAGACGGTCAACCGGGCCTTCTGCGAGATCACCGGCCACGACCGCGACGACGTCGTGGGGCAGTCGGAGACGGCGTTCCGCAACGCGCTTCAGCCCGAGAGCCGCTACGCCGAGATCTATGCCGAGGTGGAGCGCGAGGGCTACTGGTCCGGGACGCTCTGGAGCCGGCGCAAGAACGGCGCGGTCTACCGGGAGTGGCGCAGCATCCGGGCCATCCGCGACCTCGCCGACGTCACCACGCATTACGTCATCGTTTTCTACGAGGTCGGCAGCCCGCGCCACTACGTTGCGAATCTGGGCGGCCGCCCCTAGGAGACGAGCGGACAAGCGGTCTCGTAGCTCGCGCGCGGGGTATGCCAATCGGGCGGCTCTTCGCATATGATCGGCGAGGCTCGTCTCACTCGGGGGAGGGAACCTGGCCATGGAAAAGCCAAAGGGCATCGGGATGCGCGGCATCGACCTGCAGAAATTCCTGATGGTCGCGCGGCACCATGATGTCATCATCCTCGTGCGGCCGACCAACGAGGCCGCGCTGAAGTACATCGGCAAGCCCGGCTTCTATCCGAAGCCGATGATCTGCAAGGCGAAGACCGCCCACGACAATCCGGAGCCCATCGGCGCCACCACCAGGAGGCGATACGAGATCGCCGGGCTGGTGGTGCATCCCGGGTTCCATCCCACGGTCTACGCGGGCGAAAAACTGAGGAAGTACCAGAGCTACTGGGACAAGACGATGGAGGTGCTCTCGCCGACGATGAAGCACCGGGCGATCGACCCTTACAGCCAGCAGAGCCGCGCCCCGTGGGGCGTCGACCGCGTGGGCGTCGGCGCCGCGTCGCGCTGGTCGTGGCGGGTGGACATCAATCCGGACTCGGAGCGCTTCGGCTGCATCCAGC
The DNA here is from genome assembly GCA_035577785.1 of Burkholderiales bacterium. GTDB lineage: Bacteria > Pseudomonadota > Gammaproteobacteria > Burkholderiales > SG8-39 > SCGC-AG-212-J23. Next base: position 37,717 of record DATLUZ010000184.1, read on the forward strand.
TCAAGAAGCCCGGCATCGACTGGTCGTACATCCACGGCGACTACGACCTCAAGGACGTGATCGCGGGCGGCGAGGAGAACGGCCGCTATACCGATAACCGCTCCTGGACCTCGTTGCAGGACGGAGTCGCGAACTCCACCCCCTTGCTCAAGGACCGCAGGTACTCGAGCATCCAGGCGCACCTGAACCTCCTGATCGGCGCGGAGATGGTGCAGCACGGCGCCGAAGCGCAGTTCAGCTGGCACGGCGACGATCCCATCATGGTGATCTACCCGGAGGGGAAGCACATGCTGCTTTACGACGCGATGACCGTGCAGAGCATCTACTCGGCCTGGGGTCGCAAGATGCCGGTCGACCCGAGAACCTTGTCGCCCGAAGAGGCGAGGAGGAAGGGGTTGACCGACTTCCACCGCCTCAGGTCGGAGATCTTCACCGTCGGTCCCGACGGCACCGCGCGCAAGGGCTGAGCCGACCCCGCCGAAGATAGGGGTTTGATAAGTAAAGTAAATGGCTTTTCGACGCAGGCCGCGCGGAGTAGACTGTGACCATAATTAGAAGACCAGCCCAGGGTACGAAGGAGCAGCGTGCAGCCGACCGATATCAAGCACCCCGACTACTTCCATAAGGTTGTCGATTGTCAGTGGGCCTGCCCGGCCCACACCCCGGTTCCCGAATACATCCGACTGATCGCCGCGGGGCGGTATTCGGATGCGTACATGATCAACTGGAAGTCGAACGTGTTCCCCGGAATCCTCGGGCGCACGTGCGACCGTCCGTGCGAGCCTGCGTGCCGGCGCAGCCGGGTCGAGGAAGAAAACCAGCCCAAGCCCGAGCCCGTCGCGATCTGCCGCCTCAAGCGCGTGGCGGCGGACTACAAAGACCCAGAAGAAGTTAAGAAAAAGGTCGCAATCCCCAGAGCAAAGGCAAACGGCAGAAAAATCGCCTGCATCGGCGCAGGCCCGGCGTCGCTCACCGTAGCGCGCGACCTCGCGCCGCTCGGCTACGACGTCACGGTGTTCGACCAGGACCACCGCGCCGGCGGCATGATCTGGACCCAGATCCCGCGCTTTCGCCTGCCGATGGAGGTGATCGACGAGGAGGTCGGCTACATCCTCGACCTCGGCGTCAGCTTCAAGCAAAGAAAAATCGATTCGATGAAGCAGCTCCTGGGCGAAGGCTACGACGCGATCTTCGTCGGATCCGGCGCGCCGCGCGGCCGCGACCTCGACATCCCCGGCCGCAGGGAAGGCGCCGCCAACATCCACATCGGGATCGACTGGTTATCTTCCGTCTCCTTTGGACATACTTCAAAGATAGGGAAGAAGGTCATCGTGCTGGGCGGCGGCAACACGGCCATGGACTGCTGCCGCACTTCCAAGCGCATCGGCGGCGAGGACGTGAAGGTCATCGTGCGCTCGGGCTTCGAGGAGATGAAGGCGAGCCCGTGGGAGAAGGAAGACGCGCAGCACGAAGGGATTCCCATCCTGAATTATCTGGTTCCCAAGTCTTTTGTCATTCAGAATCAAAAGCTCGTTGGGATGACCTTCGAGAAAGTGAAGGCCGTCTACGACGACAAGGGACGCCGCAGCCTCGTCCCGACCGGCGAGCCCGACCAGAGCTTCGAGTGCGACGACGTGCTGGTCGCCGTCGGCCAGGAGAACGCCTTCCCGTGGATCGAGCGCGACTCGGGGATCACTTTCGACAAATGGGGTTTACCTCTTTTAGATAAAACAACGTTTCAATCGTCGGTCCCGAATGTCTTCTTCGGCGGCGACGCCGCGTTCGGGCCGAAGAACATCATCTGGGCCGTGGCACATGGCCACGACGCCGCCGTCTCCATCGATAAGCTCTTAAATGGAGAAAATATTCAGGAAAGGCCCGCGCCCGGCGTGACGCTCGTGTCCCAGAAGATGGGCATCCACGAGTGGAGCTACGACAACGACGTCGCGGTCGACGCGCGCTACAAGGTGCCCTGGGCCGACATCAAGGCCACGCTGAAGAACGTGAAGATGGAGGTCGAGCTCGGCTTCGACGTCGCCACGGCGTGGAAGGAGGCGCAGCGCTGCCTGAACTGCGACGTGCAGACGGTGTTCACCGACCGCCTTTGCATCGAGTGCGACGCCTGCGTCGACATCTGCCCGATGGACTGCATCACCTTCACCGCCAACGGGGAAGAAAAAGAATTAAGAAATCGATTAAATGCTCCTGCCGGGAACGCAACGCAGGATCTCTACGTTTCCGGTCCGCTGAAAACGCAGCGCGTGATGGTGAAGGACGAGGACGTGTGCCTGCACTGCGGCCTGTGCGCCGAGCGCTGCCCGACCGGCGCCTGGGACATGCAGAAGTTCTTCCTGGAAGAGACCTACGCCGGCCCCGGCTGCCGGCAGCACCGAAAGATCCCGCTGAAGGCGGCCTGAAAGGACCCCCATGAGCGCCGTCCTCGCCCCAGCGTCCTCCGTCTCTCCAGCGGAATGGGCGTTGCGGGTGCAGCTCGCCGGCGCGTACCGAGTCGCCGACCACCTCGGCTGGGCCGAGCTCATCTACACGCACGTCAGCGTGCGCGTGCCCGGGCCGGAGCATCACTTCCTCATTAATCCCTACGGGTTGCGTTTCGACGAGGTGACCGCTTCATCCCTCGTCAAAGTGAACGCGGACGGAACTTCCGTAGAAAAAAACCAATATCAGGCAAACCGGGCGGGCTTCATCATCCACAGCGCCATCCACATGGCGCGCCCCGACGCGCAGTGCGTGTGGCACATGCACACGCTTGCCGGGATGGCGGTCTCGGCGCAGGACGAGGGCCTGCTGCCGGCGCACATGTACTCGCACAACTTCTGGAACCGGCTCTCGTACCACGACTTCGAGGGCCCGAGCATGCGGCTGGATGAGCGTTCTCGCCTGGTGAAGAGCCTGGGGCCGACGAACCAGGCCATCATCCTTCGCAATCATGGCCTCCTGACGACAGGACGAACCATTCCGGAAGCCTTCATCCGCTTCTGGCGCCTGAACCGGAGCTGCGAGATCCAGCTCGCCGCCCAAGCCGCAAAGCTCAGACTCCCCTCGCCCGAGGTGTGCGAAGCCTCGTTCGCCATGGGCGAGGAATTCCTAACCGACCAGGCTGACCTGGGCCAGCTTGAGTTCGACTCAATCCTGCGAAAAATCGAAAGCAAGGATGCTTCCTACAAAAACTGAAACGACGACGGCGCGCATCGAGCCGCGCATCACCGCGACGAACGATTTCGTCATCAAGTTCGCCAACGTCAACGGCTCGGGGTCGGCGTCGGCGAACGAGCTCTTCGCCAAGAGCTTCCTGCGCATGGGGATCCCGGTGTCCCCGCGCAACATCTTCCCCTCGAACATCCAGGGCCTGCCCACCTGGTACGAAGTCAGAGTGACCGAGTCGGGCCACCTCGGCCGCCGCGGCGGCGTGGACCTGATGGTGGCGATAAACCCGCAGACCTGGAACCAGGACGTGAAGGAGGTCGACCCGGGCGGCTACCTCTTCTACGACAACACCAAGCCCCTGCCGCTCTCCAAGTTCCGCGTCGGTGTAGTTCTCGTTGCAGATCTGCGTGAGCGGCACGCCGATCACGTGGATGTCGTCGCGGAACTTCGACGGCGGCAAGGGCTTCGTGTTGTCGTAGAAGAGGTAGCCGCCCGGGTCGACCTCCTTCACGTCCTG
>DATLUZ010000185.1:0-38524 GCA_035577785.1 Burkholderiales bacterium
GCCTACTGGCGCGGCGATTCGAAGAACGAGATGCTCCAGCGCATCTACGGCACCGCCTGGGCGACGAAGGAGGAGCAGGACGCGTACCTGAAAATGCTGGAGGAGGCGGAGAAACGCGACCACCGCACCCTCGGCACGCAGCTCGACCTCTTCCACATGCAGCAGGAGGCGCCGGGCCTCGTGTTCTGGCACCCCAAGGGCTGGGTGATCTGGCAGGCGGTGGAGCAGTACATGCGCGGCGTGTACCGCGACAACGGCTACCGCGAGGTGCGCGGGCCGCAGATCATCGACCGCAGCCTCTGGGAGAAGACGGGGCACTGGGAGAACTTCAAGGACAACATGTTCACCACTTCATCGGAGAACCGCGACTACGCGATCAAGCCGATGAATTGCCCCGGCCACATCCTGATCTACAACAAGGGGGTCAGGAGCTACCGCGACCTGCCGCTGCGCTACGGCGAATTCGGCTCCTGCCACCGCAACGAGCCTTCCGGGTCGCTGCACGGGCTTATGCGCGTGCGGGGCTTCGTGCAGGACGACGGCCACATCTTCTGCACCGAGGACCAGATCCTTCCCGAGTGCGTCGCCTTCACCGCGCTGCTGCAGAACGTTTACCGCGACTTCGACTTCACCGACGTGATCTACAAGGTGGCCACGCGGCCTGCCAAGCGCATCGGCTCGGACGAGAGCTGGGACAAAGCGGAGGCGGCGCTAAAGCAAGCTTTGGAAAAATCGGGGGTGAGCTACACCCTTTCGCCGGGAGAAGGGGCGTTCTACGGACCCAAGATCGAATACTCGCTGAAGGACGGCATCGGCCGCGTCTGGCAGTGCGGCACCATGCAGGTCGACTTCAGCATGCCGGGGCGCCTCGGGGCCGAGTACGTGGCCGAGGACAACACCCGGCGCACGCCGGTGATGCTGCACCGGGCGATCGTCGGCTCCATGGAGCGCTTCATCGGCATCCTGATCGAGCACCACGCAGGCGCTTTTCCGCTGTGGCTCGCCCCCGAGCAGGTGGTCGTCATGAGCATTACCGAGCGCCACGCCGCGTACGCCCAGGCTGTCAAGGAAAACCTGACGAAACAGGGCTTTAGAGCTTCGGCGGATTTGCGAAACGAGAAGATCTCCTATAAGATTCGCGAACATAGCCTGCAGAAACTGCCCTACCAACTGGTGGTCGGGGACAAGGAAGTGCAGGCTGGAACGGTGGCCGTGCGCACGCGCAGCGGCGAAGATCTCGGGGCCATGCCCCTGGACGCCTTCACCGCTCGCCTCCGGAACGAGGCTCTAGCGCGCTAGCACGGCCAATTTTTTCAACGTACTGAGGAGCTTTTCACCCATCGCACTCGATAGTAGGTCGCAACGCATCAACCGGGAAATCACCGCCCCGGAGGTGCGCCTGGTAGCGGAAAACGGTGACCAGCTGGGCATCAGGTCGGTTCACGAGGCGCTGCGGCTGGCCGAGGAAGCCAACGTGGACCTGGTGGAGATCGCGCCGCTCGCGAATCCGCCGGTCTGCAAGCTGATGGACTACGGCAAGTTCCGCTATCGCGAGCAGAAGAAGGCCCACGAAGCCAAGCTCAAGCAGAAGCAGATCCAGGTCAAGGAAATCAAGTTCCGGCCCGGCACCGACGAGGGCGACTACAAGATCAAGCTTGGCAAGCTGATGGAGTTCCTCGAGGAAGGCGACAAGGCGAAGGTGACGCTGCGCTTCCGCGGCCGCGAGATGGCGCACAAGGAGTTCGGCGAGCGGCTGCTGCAGCGGGTGCAGAAGGATCTGGACGCGGTCGGCCTGGTGGAGCAGTTTCCAAGGCTCGAAGGAAGGCAGATGGTGATGGTGCTCGCGCCCAAGAAGAAGGGCGCGCCGCCGGCGAAGGCGGAGAAGCCGAAGCAGGATGCGACGAAGACGGACGCAACGAGGACGGAGGCGTCCAAGAAGGAAGCGCCCAAGATGGCGCCCAAGGTTGCAGCAAAGCCCGCTCGAGCGTAGCGGGCCATAAGTGATAGCCGTGGCTTTTGAAGCGTGCCCGCGGAGCGGGGACCGCCCGGCGTCATACGAAAAGAGAGAGGTAGGGAAGTCATGCCCAAGATGAAATCCAAGCGGGGCGCCGCCAAGCGCTTCAAGGTGCGCGGCAGCGGCTCGATCAAGCGCGCCGGCGCCTACAAGCGCCACATCCTCACCAAGAAGACCACCAAGCGCAAACGCCACATGCGGCGCCGTACCGGGGTCGACCACACCAACGCGGCGGCGATCCGTTCCATGCTGCCGTACTCGTCGTAAGGAGCGCGCCATGCCGAGAGTCAAGCGTGGAGTAGCGGCGCGCGCGCGCCACAAGAAGGTCCTCAAGCAAGCGAAGGGCTTCCGCGGCCGCAGGAAGAACGTCTACCGCATCGCCAAGCAGGCGGTGATGAAGGCGGGGCAGTACGCCTACCGCGACCGCCGCCAGAAGAAGCGCCAGTTCCGCGCGCTGTGGATCGCCCGCATCAACGCGGCGGTGCGCGAGCTCGGAATGTCCTACAGCGTGTTCATGGCCGGGCTCAAGCGGGCGAACATCGACATCGACCGCAAGGTGCTCGCCGACCTGGCAGTCGCCGACAAGGCGGCCTTCGCCAAGATCGCAGGCCAGGTCAAAGCCAGCCTCGCGCACTAGCTCCACGACGGGCGTGGAGGACCTTCAGGGCATCGTCTCGCGCGCGCTCGCCGCGTTCAGCGCGGCGGGCGATGCTGCGTCCCTCGAGAACGCGAAAGCCCGCTTCATCGGCAAGGCGGGGGAGCTGACCTCGGTCCAGTCGACGCTCAAGTCTCTTCCGCAGGAAGAGCGCAAGGCGTTCGGGGCGAGGTTCAACGCCGCCAAGCAGCAGGTCGAGGAGGCCTTGGAGCGAAGGCGCGCCGAGCTCGCGGACCAGAAGCTGAGCGCGCGCCTGTCCGAGCAGGCGCTCGACGTCACGCTGCCGGGCCGCGCGCGCGGCCGTGGTGGCGTGCATCCTCTGGTCCGCACCTGGCAGCGCATCGAGGACATCTGGCGCTCGATCGGCTTCGAGGTCGCCGACGGCCCCGAGATCGAGAACGACTGGTACAACTTCACCGCGCTGAACAGCCCGGAGAACCATCCGTCGCGTTCGATGCAGGACACGTTCTACGTGGACCTCAAGGACAGCGAGGGCCGGCCGCTCGTCCTGCGCACGCACACCAGCCCGATGCAGATGCGCTACGCGAAGATGCACCGGCCGCCGATCAAGGTGATCGCGCCGGGCCGCACTTACCGCGTCGACTCGGACGCCACGCACTCGCCGATGTTCCACCAGGTCGAAGGCCTGTGGATCGACGAAGACATCAGCTTCGCCGATCTGAAGGGCGTCTATACCGAGTTCCTGCGGCGCTTTTTCGAGAACGCCACGCTCGAGCTGCGCTTCCGGCCCTCGTTCTTCCCGTTCACGGAGCCTTCGGCCGAGATCGACATGAAATTCAAGGACGGCTGGCTGGAAATTTCCGGCTCGGGGCAGGTGCACCCGCAGGTGGTGCGCAACTTCGGCCTCGATCCCGAGAAGTACATCGGCTTCGCCTTCGGCTCGGGCCTCGAGCGCCTGACGATGCTGCGCTATGGCATCGACGACCTGCGCCTGTTCTACGACGGCGACCTTCGCTTCCTTGAACAGTTTTCCTGAGCAGGATGCGAACCTAAATGCTCGTCCCTGAGAGCTGGCTGCGAAGTTTCTGCAACCCGCCCATTTCGGGGCAGGCGCTCGCCGATCGCCTCACCATGGCTGGCATCGAGGTCGAGGCCTACGAGCCGTACGGCCCGCAGTTCAGCGGCGTGGTGGTGGGCGAGGTCCTTTCCGTGGAGAAGCACCCGAACGCCGAGAAGCTCACCGTCTGCGCGGTTTCCACCGGGAATGAAATGGTGCGGGTCGTGTGCGGCGCCCCCAACGTCCGCGCCGGGATGAAAGCTCCCCTCGCGAAGGTCGGCGCCAGACTTCCCGAGATGGAGATCAAGGCGGCGGCGCTGCGCGGCGTGGAAAGCAAAGGCATGCTGGCGTCGGCGCGCGAGCTCGGCCTGTCGAGCGACCATTCCGGCCTGCTCGAGCTGCCGCAGGACGCAAAGCCCGGCGCGGACGTGCGCACCGTGCTCGGGCTCGACGAGCGAGTGATGACGCTCAAGCTCACGCCCAACCGCGCCGACTGCCTTTCGATCCTGGGCGTGGCGCGCGAAGTCTCGGCCTTGACGGGGGTTCGTCTCGAAGCGCCCGAGATCGAAAGGATTCCGGCCAAGACGAGCGCGAAGCACCCGGTGCGCATCAGCGCGCCCGAGGGCTGCGGACGCTTCGCCGGGCGCGTGATCCGGAACGTCGACGCCAAGGCGCCGACGCCGCCGTGGATGAAGGAGCGCCTGGAGCGCGCCGGCCAGCGCAGCATCTCGGCGCTGGTCGACGTCACCAACTATGTGATGCTCGAGCTCGGCCGGCCGCTGCACGTCTACGACCTCGACGAGCTCAAAGGGGCGATCGACGTGCGCTGGGGGCGCAAGGGCGAGAAGGTGCTGCTCCTGAACGAGCAGACCGTCGACGTGGACGACTCGGTGCTGTGCATTGCCGACGAGTCCGGCGTGATCGGCCTGGCCGGCATCATGGGCGGCGAGAGCACCAAGGCGGACGAGGTCACGCGCAACATCTTCCTCGAGTCGGCGTTCTTCCATCCGGCGGCGGTCGCCGGCCGTGCGCGCCGCTACAACTTTACAAGCGATGCCTCGCACCGGTTCGAGCGCGGCGTCGACTTCGCGAACAACCTCGACGGCATCGAGCGCGCCACGCGCCTGATCGTGGACATCTGCGGCGGCGAGCCCGGGCCGACCGAGGACCTGGTGGCGCGCCTGCCCGAGCGCAAGCCCGTGCCGATGCGCATCGCGCGAGCGCAAAAGGTGATCGGCGTTGCGGTGGCGCAAGACGAGATGGCCGCGGTTTTCGACAAGCTCGGTTTGCCCTTTGAGCGCGAAAAGGACAGGTTCATAGTGAAGCCGCCGAGCTTCCGCTTCGATCTCGAGATCGAGGAGGACCTGATCGAGGAGGTCGCGCGGATCCACGGCTTCGAGCGCATCGCGGCGCATCCGCCGCTCGCGCCGGCCAGGATGCTGCCCGAGCCGGAGCGGCGACGCTCGCCGCACGCCTTGCGCGAGCGGCTGGCGGCCGCCGGCTACCGCGAAGTGATCAACTTCAGCTTCGTCGAGCCGGCGTGGGAGGCCGATCTCGCGGGTGCCCCGGACCCGATCCGCCTGCTCAACCCGATCGCGAGCCAGCTCTCGGTGATGCGCTCGAGCCTGATCGGGGGGCTGGTCGACGTGGTGAGAAAGAACCACCAGCGCAAGGTGCCGCGCATCCGGGTGTTCGAGGTCGGACGCGTGTTCTATCGCGACCCCCACGTCGAGGACGGTCCGCTCTCAGTGCGCGGCGTAGGCCAGCCGTTGCGCATCGCCGCGGCGGCCTACGGCCCGGCCCTCGAGCAGCAATGGGAGGGCGCGGAGCGCATGGTCGACTTCTTCGACGTCAAGGCCGACCTCGAAGCCCTGTCGGCGCCGCTCGAGCTCCGGTTCGAGCCCGCCGTGCATCCGGCGCTGCACCCGGCGCGCTCGGCCAGAGTGCTCGTGGACGGCAGGCCTGCCGGCTGGATCGGCGAGCTGCATCCGAAGTGGCTGCCCAAGTACGAGTTGCCGCAGCCGCCGATCGTCTTCGAAGTGGAAGCGGATGCATTGACGCAGGTTCCGCTGCCACGGCCGGAAGCGCCTTCGCGGCTCCCCATCGTGGTGCGCGACATCGCGATGGAGTTCGACGCCGAGACTTCCGTCCAGAGCGTTCTGGACACAATTCACGCCCAGAAACCGCCGATCGTGCGTTCGGTGCGGTTCTTCAGCCTTTATCGCGGTCCGGGCCTACCTGCAGGGACAAAATCCCTTGCTTTTCGGGTAGTTATGCAAGATACTGCACGGACCCTCACCGATGCGGAGGCCGACGCTGCCCGCGATGCGCTGGTAGCGCTCCTGGGCCGGAGATTCTCCGCTAGATTAAGAACTTAGGGACCAGGGGAGCTGCTTCATGACGCTGACGAAGGCGGAACTCGCGGATCTGCTGTTCGAGAAGGTCGGGCTGAACAAGCGCGAGGCCAAGGATATGGTCGAAGCCTTCTTCGAGGAGATTCGCGGCGCGCTCGAGCGCGGCGAAAGCGTCAAGCTATCCGGGTTCGGCAACTTCCAGCTGCGCGACAAGCCCCAGCGTCCGGGCCGCAATCCCAAGACCGGCGAGGAGATTCCCATCAGCGCCCGCCGTGTCGTCACCTTCCACGCGAGCCAGAAGCTGAAGGCCATGGTGGAGAAAGCACGCCATGGAGCAAAGCCGCAGGAAAGCTGAACTCCCGCCGATCCCCGCGAAGCGCTACTTCACCATCGGTGAGGTGAGCGAGCTCTGCGGGGTGAAGCCGCACGTGCTTCGATACTGGGAGCAGGAGTTCACTCAGCTCAAGCCGGTGAAGCGTCGCGGCAACCGCCGCTACTACCAGCACCACGAGGTGCTGCTCATCCGGCGCATCCGCGAGCTTCTGTACGAGGAAGGCTTCACCATCAGCGGCGCACGCAACCGCCTCGACAACTCGAGCCCGCACGAGGAACGAGCCGAGCCGTCGGCGCGCGGCGGACGCCCGGAAGGCGCCGGGGGCGGCGTCGACATCGGCGCGATCAAGCGCGAGCTGCGCGCGGTTCTGGACCAGCTCCAGGGGTAAAATTCCATCCTTCGGGGCGTAGCGCAGCCTGGTAGCGTACCTGCATGGGGTGCAGGTGGTCGCGAGTTCAAATCTCGCCGCCCCGACCAATCCCCTTCGCGACGCGTGCAGTAGTTCGTAGTGCCGAACCTGGTTCCTGCCGCACCATCCCGCCATGCTGAAGAAGCCGTTGAACGACGAGTGGAGAGCCTGGATCCGGCTCAACGTCGCGCGCGGCTGCTCACGCGACGAGCTTGCCCGAATCCTCCTCAACGAGGGATTTGATTTCGTCGAAGTCGGGACCGAGCTCGGTCTGACGGCGGGCAGCTCGCCAGCGGCTTCGCTTCCTCCACGACTGCAGCAAGACACGGGGCCAAAGGCCGCGGTCCTTACGGGGCTGCAACGCCACGGCGAGCCGCTCCTCGAGCTTTACACCGCCGATCAGTTTCTCGACGCTCGCACGTGCAAGGCACTGGTGGAGCTCATCAAGGCGAGCCTGAGGCCTTCGACGATTTCTTCGCAGGGCGCGCCGGAAGCGGGCTTCCGGACCAGCCGGACCTGCGACCTCGACGAGCGCTATCCGGTCGTGCGCGACCTCAATCGAAAGATCTGCGCCGCGCTGGGTGCGGATCCGGCCTACGCGGAAGCGTCGCAGGGGCAGTACTACGAGGTGAGCCAGGAATTCAAGGCGCACACCGACTACTTCGAATCATACGAGCTCGAGCGGTTCTCGAGCGCCACCTGGGGCCAGCGCAGCTGGACCTTCATGGTCTATCTCAACGAGCCGCAGGCCGGCGGCGCGACGAACTTCGTCGACGCCGGGCTCTCCTTCAAGCCGAAGCTCGGTCAGGCCGTGATCTGGAACAACATGGACGCCGACGGTCAGCCCAATCCGCACACCCTGCACCAGGGCACGCCGGTCACCTCGGGCGCCAAGGCGATCGTCACCAAGTGGTTCAGACGCCCGCGAGCTTGAGCTCGACGAGCTTCGCCTTCACCGATTTGCCCGAGATCCTGAGCTCGCCTAGCGAGATGGGAAGCTTGAACCGGCGCGGGCCGCAGCTTCCGGGATTCACATAGAGCACGCCATCGCGCTGGTCGATGCGCGGCTGGTGGGAATGGCCGGACACCACGACGTGGAATCTCTCCGCCACGGGGTCGGGACCGAGTTGCTTCAGGTCGTGCAGCACATAGATCGAAACGCCGCTGATCTTTACCAGTTCGGTTTCGGCGATCTTTTCCGCCCACGCGCCGAAGTCGTTGTTGCCGCGCACCGCGGTTACAGGCGCAACGCGCCTCAGCGCCTCCAGCACGCCGGCGTCTCCGATGTCGCCGGCGTGGACGATGTGGTCGCAGCCGCGCAGGAACGCGAGCGCCTCGGGACGCAGCAGGCCGTGGGTGTCGGACAGGACGCCGACCCTCTTCTCGGCCGCCTCCCCAGCTTTCTTGTCCTTCAATCGTTGCCCCAGCGCCAGCGCGGCGGCTCGCCCTTGAGCCAGCAGATCGCGATCAGCACCGCGGTCAGGACGGCGAAGTAGGCGAACAGCGCGCCGGGCCTCTCGTTCGCCGGGAACATGAAGAACCCGGCCGCGGCGAGCGCCGCAAACGAGGCGAGCACCACCCATCCCTGCCACGACGAGGGCAAGCCCCAGCCCCAGCCATAACGCTTGGCGGGGAACCAGTAGGCCGGCTTGTCGGAAGTGGCTACGCCTCCCTCCCGTCGAGCTCGCGCAACAGCGCGGCCAGGCGCTCGGCTTCGGCAGCGAAACGCGCCATGAGGAATGCGAGCATTACGGCCGCGTCCTGCACCGCGCGAAGCTCGGCGCGGGCGCGCTCGACGGCATGATCCCCTGAGGTCGGCATCGCGCGGAGTTTACCGCGCGGCCGCGCTAGTCCCAGGAGAAGCGGTACAGGAGGCCGACGCCGGTCGAGGTGCCGGTCTCGGTGCGCAGCGCGAGCCGCTGCGTGAGCGAGAAATCGAGCTTCACGAGCTGCGACGCGGTGGCGCCCAACCCCTGCTCGTAGCTGATGTACAGCCTGTCGGAAAGGCGCTTGCCGACCGCGACCACGCGGTCGGCCGCCTCGCCGGTGCCGCGCAGCGAGATTTCGTCCAGGCCGAAGGTGCGCGCGATGCGCCGGTCGAGCGGCACGCCCTCGTTGTTCGCCAGCAGCGCGCCAGCGGCGGCCTGCAGCATGCCGAGATCGCCTTTGGTCGCATCGCTCGGCGCTCGTCCGAGCACCAGCCAGGACAGCTTCTCGCCTTCGGGTACCTGGGGGTTCGAAACGAGCTGGACGCGGGGCGATTTCGCGTTGCCCGACACCTGCACGCCGACCTCGACCTGCTGCTTGCGGCGCCACGCCGTGATCTGGAGCGACGGATTGTCGAGCGGACCGTCGAAAATGATGATGCCCGGATCGACCTGCAGCGACTGGCCGTACGCGTAGAAGGTCGCGTTCAGCGTTTCGATGCGCCCATACGCGCGAAGCTCGCCCTCCTTCGTGGTCTCGACCTGGAGCTTTCCGCGGATCTTGCCTTCGAGGCCGAAGCCGCGCACCTGCAGGTCGTCGCCGAGGTCGAGCTGCAGGTCGAGCGCCACCGGGACCTTCGCGGCCTCGCGCGGTGCGGCGGGCTTGTCGCCGACGATCACCACATCCTCGCCGAGCTTCGGCATGCGTCCCTGGTCGAGCTCGAAGTAGCCGCGGTCGGCGTGCAGCGATCCGCTGAGCGACAGGCGTTTCTCGACGATCTGCGCCTCGCCGCTACCCGAAGTGACAAGCCGCATGTTGGGACGCTGCAGCAGCGCGAACTTTTCGGCGCTCCAGGTCAGGCGTGCGCCGCCCTCGGCGAGCCGCAGGGGCAGGGCGCCGCTCGCCGTGAACTTGCCCTCGCCGCCCTGGATGGAGAACTGCTCCACGCGCAGGACATCCTTTTCCAGCACAGCGCGCAGCTCGCCGCCCTTCAGGTACACGCCCAAGGGCGGCGCCTCGAGCCCGATCGCTTCCCCACGCAGCGTCCCCGTCACGATCGGCTCGCCGAGCGTGCCGCTGCCCTTCAGGTCCGCGGCAAGGCGGCCTTCGATGCGCTGGTCGGTGAGAAGGGGCTGGACCGTGGCGCGCAGATCCACGTCGCGTATCTGCGCGACAAACGCCACGGCCGAGCGCGGTGTGATGCCGAAGCGCGCGGCACCCGGCTCGGGCGTGATGTCGCCTTTCACGCTCGCGGTGCCGTAGCGCGAGGCGACCTCGGCATTGGCGTTGACTCGTCCGTCGGCGAAACGCGCCTCCACGAGCGCTTTCTCCAGCCCGAGCGCGAGCTTGCCGCCTTCGCCCTGGAGCAGGGTCAGGTCGCCGGCGGTTCGCCGCAGCGTCGCCGTTCCGCTGAGCTGGGGGCTCGAGGCGACGTTCCATTGCCCGTCGAGGACCATGCTCGAGCGCAAGCTTTCCGCGAGACCTGCCAGCGCAACGAGCCATTGGGTGGGAAGGGCGCGGAATTCCCCGCTCGAAACCACCTTCTCGCCCGACCAGAGGAGCTGGGCGATGGTGACCTGGCCGCCCGCGAAAATGGCATCCACCCGGCCCAGCTCCACCCGGGCTTTCGACGCCTGTACCGAGAAGGGCGCCTTGAGCTCCAGCGGATAGGGCCCCGAATTGCGCAGCGTCTGCACCTCGCCCGACCAGCCGGCTTCGCCGCGCCAGGCGCCGCGCAAGCGCGTCTGCAGGTCGAGCCCCTCGCCCTTCGCCGAGAGCTCGACGGCATGCTTGGCGAGGCCCCCGCTCGCCTTCGCGCGCGCACTCTTGATCTCCATGCCGGTCGGCAGCACGAGCTCGCTCGCTTCCGCGGTGAAGGCAGCCTGCGGCTCTGCGAAGGTTCCGGTGAGCGTGCCGTTTGCGCGCAGCGCCCCGGTGAAGTTGCCGAGGAAGTACTCGATGCTCGGCACCTCCAGCGCCCAGCCGAGCTCGTCGCCCGGTCGGCCGAAATCGCCGCGCGCGGTGAGCCGGGCGCCGCCGAGGCTCGCCTGCGCCACGACCCGCTGCGCGCGCGAGCCGGAAAGGCGCGCGGCGCCCTGGCTCGCAAGCGGCTCGCCTTCCAGGGTGCTGTCGCGCACGACCCAGCGCGCGTCGACCGCAGGCTGGGTCCCGAGCGTCCCGGAGCCCTCGAAGGTTCCGTTGATGTCGCCGCCGGGATACTGGCCGAACTGCGCCGGGTCGAAATGCTCGAGGTTGAGCTTGGCCTCGAAGCGCATCGGCTCCGAGAGGCGCAGCCGTCCGCTGCCGGCCGCGGCGCCGCCCTTGGCCTCCGCGCGCACGCTGCGGACCTCGACGAGCTCGCCGTCGCGCACGACGTCCGCGGAGATGCGCATGTCATCCTGGGAAAGCGTGCCTTGCAGCGTCTGCTTCGCCCCGGCCGAGAGCTTCAGCGGTCCGGAGAGCTTGGTGGAGTTCAGGGTGGAACGGAAAGAGCGCAGATCCAGATCGGCGACCTGCACGTCGAGCTCGGCGCCGCCGCGGCCGAGCGCGCCTTTGCCGGCGAGCGTTCCTCCCGGATCGAGCGCGACCCTGAGATCCTGCAGCAAAGCCGATTCGAAGTCCTTGGCGACGAAGCGCGTGTCGAGGCTCGCGAGCGGAACGCGTCTCCTGTCGAGCGCTCCGGGGGTGCTGTTGCGCACCGAGAGACTGCCCGCCAGCGCGGCTTCGGGAGTGGCCTTGCCCGAGAGCTTCACGCTGAGCGCGGTTCGCGGCCACTCACGGTTCAGCCTGGAGAGATCGACCGGGCCCGCCTGGGCGTCGATTTCCGCGAGCGGCCGCGGCGCGAAACCGGTGACCACGGCACGGACTTTCGCAGGCACTTCCGCGACGCGGCCTTCGAAGCCGACGTTCAGGCGCTGGATCGTTCCGCCGAGCTTGATCCGCGCGTCGACGGGATAGTCTTCGTAGCGCAGCGCGAACCCAAGCGTCGCGGAGACCGCACCGCTCTGAACGAGAGCCGCGTCGCGCAGCTCGAAGCGCTCGAGTGAGTAGCGCTGGCCGGCGATCTCGAGCGAGATGCGCTCGAGATCGGCGCGGTCGATGCGCAGGCCGAAAGGTATCCGCGGCGGCACCGGCGGCCTGCCGTCGGACGGACCTGGCGCGAGCGCGACCTCGAGGGATTTCGCGCGCAGCTCGCGCACGCCCGCGCGCGCGCCAAGCAAGGCGAAGAGCTCCAGCCGCACCATGCCGTCGCGCAGGTCCACGCGCGTCTTTTCGTCCTGGAACGTGATCGACGCGAACTCGATGTCGCGGGCGAGCGCGCCGCGCAAGCCCCCGAACTTGAGCTTTCCCTGCAGCGCTTCTTCCGCCAACGCCGCCGCCCAGCGCAATGCCGACTCGCTGTAGAGACCCCACGCGACCGTGCCGAGCGCGACACAGACCAGCACGACGAGAGCCGCGACGACCCATTTCATCAGAAGGTGAATCCTACGGAGAAATGCAGCCGCCACGACGACACGGCCTGTCCGTAGGCAATGTCCAACCGGATCGGTCCGATCGGCGTGCGCACGCGGGGGCCCGCGCCGTAGCCGACCTTCGCCTTGAAGAGGGTATTGTCGTCCCAGGCGTCGCCGGCGTCGACGAATACGCCGATGCCCCAGTTTTCGCCGATCCACTGGGTGTACTCCGTGCTGCCCACCAGGAGGCGTCGCCCCGGCAGGACGGCATCGCCCTGCTTTACGCCGAGGCTCAGGTAGTCGTAGCCGCGCACCGTCGTGTCGCCGCCGGTGCGGAACAGGAAGCTGCTCGGGATGTCGTCGCGGCTCGAGGCGACGACGCGACCCGCCTGGGCGCGCAGCAGGAGGTCGCCGTCTCTCCTCACCGGGAAGAACAATGAGCCGCTGGCGATCCCGCGCACGAACGGACGCGTGGCCACCGCGTCCGGGGCGCCGCCGAGCTCGAACATGGCGAGGTAGCCCCGGCGCGGCGAGATGAAGTCGTCGGTCCTGCGGAAGGTGCGGCGGTACCCGAAGTAGAGCGCGTACCGGTCGCTGAACGGGCCGCCGCTCACGCTCTCTTCCTCGTAGTTCGCGGAGAGGATAAACGCGCTCGGTGGCGTTTCCGCGCCCCAGTTGCGGGTGTACCCGGCCACGGCTTCTTTTGTGCGCACGTTCTGGATATCGGTCTCGCGATAGGGCCGCAGCAGGAAGCTGTTCCAGTAGCCTCCCGGTTGCGGGGGCGAATCGAAGTTGAATTCCAGGTTCTTCGTCGTGTCGTCCACGCGCAGCGTGCTGCGAAAGCGCCACGCCGAGTCGAACAGCGCCTGGTTGGTGTAGTTGAACAGCCCGCCGAAGCCGGTATCGGTGGCGTAGTTGATTCCCGCCTCGATGTGGTGCTTGGACGCCTCGATGACGACTACCCGCACAAGCGCGCTGTCCGGGCTGCTTGCGTCGCGATCGACGTCCGCCTGCACGCTCACGAAGTAGCCGCTCTCGAGCAGGGTCCGTTGGTAGATCACCAGCTTGTCGCGGTCGTAGTCGTCGCCGGGACGGACCGGGCTCAGGTTCTGCACCAGCTCGTCGGAATAGCGCCGGGTACCGGTGACCCGGATCTCGCCGAAGCGGTAGGGCGGGCCGCTTTCGAGCTCCACCATGAGAGAAGCGCGCCGCGTCTGCGGGTCGATGCGCGCTTCGCTCTTCGCGATGCGCGCGCCGGCGTAGCGGAAAGTGGACATCTCGCGCAGCGCGCGGCGTTTCGCCGCGTCCCACTCGCTCTGGCGGAAGGGCTCGCCGCGGCGCAGTGGCCAGCTGTCGCGCACGCGCTTGAAGATCGCCTTCGACTGCGGGTCCTGGACCGCGGGCCCGCTGAAGCGCAGGTCGACCTCGCCGACCTGGGTCCTTTCTCCCGGCTGGAGCGCGAGGCGCACGATCCAGGGCTGCTCGCCCTCCTCGATCGCGAGATCGACCTTCGCCGAAAAGTAGCCTTCGGTGGCGGCGAGCTCGCGCGCCTCGCGCACGCCTTCGTCGGCGAGGCGCCGCAGCTGCTCGGGCGTCATCTGCGGATCGTTCTCCCAGCGCTCCAGGTTGAGTCCCTTCGACAGGATTTCGGCCATGTCCTTGGGCGCGACGATCTCGACCCGGTACTTGAGGCCGGTCTGCGCCAGAGCGGCGCTCGAGATGAGAAACAGGATCGCCGCGAGAACGCGCATCGGGGGAGCGATAGCATGCCATGCAGCGGGTTGTAGAATCGCGCGCATGAAAATCCTGGTCTCCAACGACGACGGCTACTTCGCGCCGGGCATCACGCTGCTCGCCGAAGCCCTGGGCCGGCTGGGGGAGGTCACGGTGTTCGCGCCGGAGCGCGACCGCTCGGGCTCGTCCAACTCGCTCACGCTCGACCGTCCCCTCACGGTGCGGCGCGCGCCGAATGGTTTCTTCTCGGTCAACGGAACGCCCACCGATTGCGTGCACATCGCGGTGACCGGGGTGCTCGACTTCATGCCCGATCTCGTGGTGTCGGGCGTCAACCTCGGCGCCAACATGGGCGACGACACGATCTATTCCGGCACGGTGGCCGCGGCGGCGGAAGGATTCCTGCTCGGCATCCCGGCGCTCGCGATCTCGCTCACCAGCAAGGCGGGGGAGCACTTCGAGAGCGCGATCGGGGTCGCGCTCGAGCTGGTCGAGCGGCTGCGGCGCGACCCGCCGCGCGAGCCGGTGCTGTACAACGTGAACGTTCCCGATGTCGCGCCGGCGCGGCTCGCCGGCGTCGAGGTCACCCGCCTCGGCAAGCGCCACAAGGCCGAGCCGGTGATCAAGCTGCAGACGCCGCGCGGCGAGACCGCCTACTGGATCGGGCCGGCCGGCGGCGCGCAGGACGCCGGTCCCGGCACCGATTTTCACGCGGTGGAGAACCGCAGGGTCTCGGTCACGCCGCTGCGCCTGGACCTCACGCACCAGGCGCAGCTCGAGCCGGCACGGCAGTGGCTGGCGAAGTAGCGGGTCCGACGGGCGCTCCATGAGGGACTTGCGCGGCATCGGCATGACTTCGCAGCGCACGCGCGCGCGCATGGTGCAGAGGCTGCGCGAGAAGGGCATCCGGGACGAGCGCGTGCTCGGCGCCATGGCCAAGGTGCCGCGGCATCTGTTCGTCGAGGAAGCGCTCGCGAGCCGCGCCTACGAGGACACCGCGCTCCCGATCGGGTTCTCGCAGACCATTTCCCAGCCGTTCGTCGTCGCCCGGATGATCGAACTCGTTCTGGGCAATGAGAAAGCCGGCAGAGTGCTCGAGGTCGGGACGGGCTGCGGCTACCAGGCCGCCGTGCTCGCGGAGATCTTTCCGGAGGCCTACTCGGTGGAGCGGATCAAGGCGCTGCACGAGCGGGCGCGCGCCAACCTGTTGGCGCTGCGGCTAAAAAACCTGCGCCTGGTGCACGGCGACGGCCACGCCGGCCTCGAGAGCGCGGCGCCGTTCCAGGCGATCGTCGTGGCCGCCGCCAGCCGCGAGGCGCCGCGGGCGCTGTTACGCCAACTCGCGCTCGGTGGCAGAATGATATTGCCGCTGCAAGAAGGGACGGGACAAAGACTGATGCTTTACGAGCGTGGCACGCGCGGCTTCGTCGAATCGGAGCTCGATCCGGTGCGGTTCGTGCCGATGGAAATGGGGAAAGCGTGAAAGCCGCCGGATGGACTATGCTCGCCGCGGCAGCGGCGCTCGCAGCGGGATGCGCTACCCAGCACAGGCCCGCGCCGGTGTTCGACGGGCGCGCGGCGAAGCAGGCGGCTCCGAAACCGCTCGCCACGCCGGCGCCGCCCGTGGCGGGAAAATCGGTCGCGGATTACTACAGCGTGAAGCGCGGCGACACGCTCTACAGCATCGCCCAGGAGCACGGCGTCGACCAGCGCGACGTGATGCAGTGGAACGGGCTCGACGACCCCACGCGCCTGCGGGTGGGCCAGCAGTTGCGGGTGAGGCCGCCGCTCGCGGCGGTGGCTTCTCCTGTGACCGTCGTTGACCCTGAGCGCGCGACGGCCCAGGTCGGCTCCGCGCGCATCATCGGGCGCGTCGAGTCGCGGCCGCTCGATTCGCTCCCGCCGCTGCCGCCGCGCGCGCCGGCGAAGCCCGAGCTCGCCCGGATGGAGGTGATGCCCCCCAGGGTCGAGCTCGAGAAGAGCGCGGCGCCGAGCGGGACCGGCCAGTTCATCTGGCCGGTGAAAGGCAAGGTGCTCGCCGAATTCGCCGAGCCGCGCCGCAAGGGCATCGACATCGACGGCAAGCCGGGCGATGCGATCGTCGCCGCGGCCCCGGGCCACGTCACCTACATCGGCAGCGGCATCCCGGGCATGGGCAAGCTGGTGGTGCTCAAGCACGACAACGGCTTCATCACCGTGTACGCGCACAACCGCAACATCCTGGTCAAGGAAAAGCAGGCGGTAGCGCGCGGGCAGAAGATTGCCGAGCTCGGCAGCACCGATTCCGAGCGCCCGAAGCTGCATTTCCAGATCCGCAAGGGCGCCGCGGCCGTCGATCCTCTGCTTTACCTGCCCAAGTAAGACAATCTAGTTGGAAGCCTGCGTTCTGGCCTTCCAGACGGACTGGGCCAGATCGTGCACCACGGTCGCGTAAAAGGCGCTGCGGTTATAGCGCGTGAGCACCCAGAAATTGTGCAGGCCGATGCGGTAGTCGCTCGGCTTGTCGGGTGTCTCGAGCTCGACCAGGACCGCGCGCACGCCTTCGGGCATGCCCTCGACCTCGACGCCCGCCGCGCGCAGGTCGGCCTGCGCGTGCTTGGGGTCCACGGAGCCATCGGCGAGGGGACGCCAGGCGTCGCCCTCGACCTTCGCCCCGAGCAGCACTTCGCCGCCGGGCTGCCAGCCGTGCTCCTTGAGGAAATTCGCCACGCTGCCGATGGCGTCGGCGGGGCTGCGGCGCAGGTCGATCGCGCCGTTGCCGTCGAAGTCGACCGCATAGCGCCGCGTGCTGCTCGGCATGAACTGCGGGATGCCGATCGCGCCGGCGTACGAGCCGCGCATGGCGAAGGCGTCCTTGCCCTGCTCGCGCGCGAGCAGCAGGTACTGCTCGAGCTCGCCCTTGAAGTACTGTCCGCGCGGCCCGTAGTCGAAGGCCAGGGTAGTGAGCGCGTCGACCACGCGGTAGCGGCCGGTGTTGCGGCCGTAGAAGGTTTCCACGCCCAGGATCGCGACGATGTACTGCGCCGGCACGCCGTAGCTCGCCTCCGCGCGCTCCAGCGCCCGCCGGTTCTTCTTCCAGAACTCGACCCCGGCGGCGATGCGCTTTTCGTTGACGAAATTGCCGCGGTACTCCTCCCAGGAACGCGCTTTCGGCGGCGGCGGCTTGATCGCCTCGAGCACCGGCTCGGCGCGGCGCACCCGCGAGAAAAGGTAGCGCAGGTCCTGCTCGGCGAAGCCGTGCTTCACCGCGAGGCTGCGGATGAACTCCTGCACCTCCTCGCGCTCGGCGTAGCTCCCCTTGGCCCACGCGGGCCACGCGAGCAGGGCGAGCAGCACCAGCAGGGTTCTCGCCGGCATCATGTGAGGCGCAGCTCGCGCACCAGGCGCCGCAGGTCCTTCGCGCGGCGCGGATTGCGCTCGCGGCCGTAGCGCAATCCGATGTACAGGGCGCCGATGCGCAGGATGGCGCGGCGCGCCGAGGGCAGCGCGCGCGCCGCGCGCTCGGCGTAGTCGCGCGGGCCCTCGGCCGGCGAGCGCTCCACGCCGCGCGCCGCGAGCTTGGCGCAGAAGGCGCGCCACGCGCGCTGGACCGGATCGGGCCGCGCCACGCGGCGCAGCGACCAGGCAAGCAGCAGCACGATCAGGATTCCGAGCACGGTGAAGAGGGTCGCGACCAGCGCGCGCCAGTCGGAGCTTCGCAGGCCCACGTAGCTCATGAGCTCGCGCTGGCGCTCGGAATTGTAGCCGAGCACCCACACGTTCCACCTGTATGCCGCGGCTTCCCACCGGTTGCGGAGCGAGCGCAGCCATTCGAAGTCCGCCCGCATGAGCAGCGGCTGCTCGGCCTGCTGGACCGCGCGGGCGAGCCCCGCATCGAGGCGGCTTGGGGCCGCCGTGGCGGTCGGATCCACGCGCACCCAGCCGCGGCCGCGCAGGTGGACCTCGGCCCACGCGTGCGCGTCGGACTGGCGCACGGTAATGATGTGGTCGACCGGGTTCAGCTCGCCGCCCTGGTATCCGGTGACGACACGGGCGGGCACACCGGCGGCGCGCATCAGGAACACGAAGGCCGACGAGAAATGCTCGCAGAAGCCCGCCTTGAAGTCGAACAGGAACTCGTCGACGCTGTCCTTTCCGAGGAGCGGAGGCTCGAGCGTGTACGCGTAGCTTCCGCGGCGCAGGAAGCTGACCGCTTTGGCGACGATCTCGTCGTCGGCCCGCGAGCCGAGCCGCAGCTGCTCGCCCAGCGCAAGCGCTCTCGGATTGACGTCAGCGGGAAGGCGCAGCGCGCGGGCAAGCTGTGCCGGCCGCTCCTCGAGCGAGGCGTTCGAGCCGATGGTCGAGCTCATCTCGTAGCGCATGCGGGTGCGCACCGGCGCGGCGGCGAGCACGATGCCGTCGGCGGTGTAGCGCGCGTCCTCCGGCAGGCTCGCCGGCAGTTCGAGCGCGAAGAGCCACGTCTGGTTGTGCGGCTCGAGCACCACGCTATAGCGGTAGGACGCGCTCCCGGCGCCGGGGGAGGCGAAGCGGCCCGGCGACTGCGGCCCCGCGCTCCAGGTTCGGCCATCGAAATCCCAGAGCACCGGTCCACGCCAGTAGCGCAGCTGCGAGGCCGGCGGCGTGCCGTCGAATTCGGCGCGGAAGGCGATCGCGTCGGAAAGCACCAGGTGAGAGATGCCCCCGGGGGACATGGTCTCGGTGAGCCCGGTGCGCGCGGAGTAGGCGTCCTGGGGCACGCCCCACAGCGGTCCCTGGATGCGCGGAAAGAGCAGGAACAGGGCGGCCGCGGCGGGCACGGCGTGCGCGAGCAGCAGCGCGGCGGTGCGCAGATTGGCGCGCGGCGCCCGGTTGGGCGCCGAAAAGCAGGTCAGCGTCGTGGTGATCGCGAGGAGCGCGAGCGCCATGGCGAGCGCCGTGAGAATGGACTGCGTGTACAGGAAGTTGGTGATGATCAGGAAGTAGCCCAGGAAGGCGGCGGCCGCCGCATCGCGGTGGGTCCGCGTTTCCAGCACCTTGAGCCCCGAGAACAGCGTGAGCAGCACGATGCCGGGCTGTCGGGCGAAGATCGTGCGGTACTCGACCCACACGCCGAGCATGGCGACCCCGGCCACCGCCAGCACCAGCCAGCGCGACGGCAGCGGCACCGCGTGCATCGAATAATGGATGCGCCACGCGTACAGGCATAGGGTGAGCAGCGTGAGCCACCAAGGCGCGCGTGTTGCGTGAGGGATCACCACCAGCGCGAGCGACCCGCAGAGGAAGACGAGGTCGCGCGTGGTCGCGAGCCGCGCCTCGGGCAGCAATGGATGGGCCGCGGCGCCCTTCATTTCGATTCGTACAGCGCGAGCGCCTGCAGGCAGGCGCCGGCGTGGGCATCGCCGCGCCCGGGCGTGAGCTCGAGGCCGGGAAGGCGAAGACCGTAGAAAGCGCCGGCGCGCTCGGCGGCGAGCACCCAGCCGGCGAGGCGCGACAGGCGCTGCTCGAGGCCAGCCGCGGCGGGAAGCAGCCGCCAGTCGAGCCAGAGCTGCGCCGCGGCCTCGCCGGTGAACTGCTTCGTAAGAAGCTCGTCGCTGCGCGCGGCCGCCTTCCATGCCACGTGGCGTGGCGAGTCGGAAAGCTGGTAGTTCCGCAGGCCCGAAAAGTCATCGTTGCCCGCGGCCTGCGAGCGCAGGGCGCCCGCCGCGGCCTCGCCGACCGGCGCGGGAAGCGGCGTGCGCTCCGGCCGCGGATAGACCAGGCAGCGCGCGTCGGGCTCGACGTAGCTCCAGGCGCGGAAGAGCCCGAGCGGAAAGCGCGTTTCGAGCAGCACGCGCCCGAGCGGCAGCCAGCCGCGCCGCGCCGCCGGCACCGCGAGCACCACTTCGCCGAGCGCCTGCGGCGGGATGTCGATCACGAATTGCGACCCGGAGCCGACGTGGCGCGCGAGGATCGCGGGCCGGTCGTAGCCCGACCGGCCGTCGAGGTAAACCCTGAACTGCGCCGACTCGCCGGCGAACACCGGTTCGGCGCGTCCGGTGCTGACCGCGATGCGCGCGAGGTTGCGCGCCGTGTGCACCATGCCTGCCAGGCCCACGCCGCCCAGGAGGAACGTGAGCGCGAAGCCGAGCGCGAGCGCGTAGTTGATCGAGCCGATGAGCAGGATCGCGAGCGTCGCGGCGAACAGCCACCCCAGCCGCGTCGGCACGATGTAGACGCGGCGGTGAACCAGGACGATGGTGCCCCGCTCGGGCGGCTTGAAGCCCCAGATCCAGTGGGCGAGGCGCGGATTGCGCTCGAGCAGGCCCTGGATCATGGACGCGGTGGACGCGGCGCGTTCACGCCGTGGGCCCGTCGTATTTCCACCGGCCCTTCCACGCCGAGAGCACCAGGCTGGGGTACTCGGGCTTGCCCAGGGTGCCGTTGTAGCGCCCGAGCGCCCGGAAATAGTCGCCTCGCTCCATGTCGAGATAGTGCCGCAGAATCGCGCAGCCGTAAGCGAGGTTTGTCCTGAGATGGAACAAGTTGTGGCTGGGCCGGCCGAGGAGCGTCACCCAGAAGGGCATCACCTGCATGTAGCCGCGCGCCCCCGCCCGGGACACGGCGTACTTGCGAAAGCCGCTTTCCACCTCGATCAGGCCCAGGACGAGCTGCGGATCGAGCCGCGCCCGCAGCGCCTCGTAGTGCACCGCGCGCAGGAGCTCCATGCGGCTCTGCCGGTCGGGCATGCGTCGCGCCAGGCGCTTGTCCATCTCCTCGATCCAGCGCTGGCCGTCCTCGGGCGAGCGGAAGTGCAGTTGCGCCGGCGCGCGGTCCGACACCATGGCCGAAAGACGCTCGCGCACGCTGTCGGCGAGCGGCTCGTAGATCTGGTTTCCGGCGATTCCCTGGAAAGAGGCGAGTAGGAGGACCAGGAAGACGAGCCGGGTCATGCTTTTTCGAGAAAGGCGAGGACCTCCTTAAGCGGCAGGTCGCGCGGCTTGGCGTCGCGCCTGCCCTTGTATTCGGCGGTGCCGGCGGCGAGGCCGCGCTCGGAAAGCACCACGCGGTGCGGGATGCCGATCAGGTCCATATCCGCGAACAGCACCCCGGGGCGCTCGTCGCGGTCGTCCATCAGGACGTCGATTCCGGCGGCGCCGAGCTCGTCGTGCAGCCGCTCCGCCGCGCCGCGGACACCGGCGCTCTTGTGATAGCCGATCGGCACCAGGGCCACCGCGAAGGGCGCGATCGGCGCCGGGAACACGATCCCGCGCTCGTCGTGGTTCTGCTCGATGGCGGCCGCGACGACGCGCGTCACGCCGATGCCGTAGCAGCCCATCTCCATCGGCCTTGCTTCGCCTTTCTCGTCCAGAAAGACGGCGTTCATCGCCTGGGAGTACTTGGTGCGCAGCTGGAAGATATGCCCCACCTCGATGCCGCGCACGATCTCGAGCCTGCCATTGCCGTCGGGGCTCGGGTCGCCGGCGACGACGTTGCGGATGTCGGCCACCTGGGGTTCCGCCACATCTCTACCGAAATTGACACCGGTGAGGTGGTATCCCTCCTCGTTGGCGCCGCAGACGAAGTCGCTCATCAGCGCCACCCGGCGGTCCGCCACGACTTTGACTTTGGTGTTGACAGGTCCGATGTAGCCCGCCTTCGATCGCAGGGAGTTTTCAATCTCCTTCTCATTGGCGAATCGGAACTCGCCAATCACCTTCTGCGCCTTGATCTCATTCAGCTCGTGGTCGCCGCGCAGGAGGAGCAGGTAAAGCTCGTCGTCGTGCATCACGGCGACGGCCTTGACGGTCTTCTTGAGATCGATTTTCAGGAGCGCGGCCACGTCCTCGCACCTGGTTTTCCCCGGGGTCGGCACTTTCCGCATTTCCTCTTTCGAGGAAGAACGAGTGCCCGGCGCAACCGCCTCGGCGAGCTCCACGTTGGCGGCGTAGTCGGAGTCGCGGGAAAAGGCGATCGCGTCCTCGCCCGACTCGGCGAGCACGTGGAACTCGTGCGAGCCCGTTCCCCCGATGGCGCCGGTGTCGGCCGCCACGGCGCGGAACTGCAGCCCCAGGCGCGTGAAGATCCGCGTGTAGGTGTCGTGCATGTTGCGGTACTCGCGCTGCAGGCTCTCGTAGTCGGCGTGGAAGGAGTAGCCGTCCTTCATTACGAACTCGCGTGCGCGCAGGATGCCGAAGCGCGGCCGCCGCTCGTCGCGGAACTTGGCCTGGATCTGGTAGAAGTGGACCGGCAGCCGCCGGTAGCTCTTCAGCTCGCTGCGTGCGAAATCGGTGATGACTTCCTCGGACGTGGGCTGGAGCACGAAGTCGCGCTCGTGCCGGTCCTTGAAGCGCAGGAGCTCCGGCCCGTAGGCCTGCCAGCGGCCGGATTCCTGCCACGGCTCGGCGGGCTGCACGACCGGCATGACGAGTTCCAGCGCGCCGGCGCGATTCATCTCCTCGCGGACGATGCCCTCGACCTTTTGCAAAACTTTCAAGCCGAGCGGCAGCCACGTGTAGACGCCCGCCGCGAGGCGCCGGATGAGACCCGCGCGCAGCATGAGGCGATGGCTCGCGATCTCGGCCTCGGCCGGCACTTCCTTCAGCGTGGAGATGAAAAACTTCGAGGTTTTCATCGGTTCCCAGCGCCATTGTCATCGGCGGTGGGCTATGGAAAAATCGAAGGGCGATTCTAACCGAACGCTAACCGAAGCCTAGCTTAAGGCGGTGCTGCGGTGCTCGACAAGGAAGGCTACAGGCCGAACGTCGGCATCATCCTTGCCAACCAGAGAAACGAGGTGTTCTGGGGCAAGCGCGTGAACCAGCACGCCTGGCAGTTTCCCCAGGGCGGCATCAAGCACGGCGAAACCCCGCTGCAGGCGATGTTCCGCGAGCTCGAGGAGGAGATCGGGCTGCAGCGCGCGCACGTGCGCATCCTCGGCCGCACGCGCGACTGGCTGCGCTACGAGGTGCCGGAGAAGTGGATGCGCCGCTCGAAGGAGGCGGGCTGCGCCTACCGCGGGCAAAAGCAGATCTGGTACCTGCTGCGCATGGCGGGGCGCGACTGCGACGTGAAGCTGCGCGCGAGCGGCCATCCCGAGTTCGACGCGTGGCGCTGGCACGACTACTGGGTGCCGCTCGACGCGGTGATCGAGTTCAAGCGCGAGGTGTACCGGCAGGCGCTGATCGAGCTGCACCGCTACCTCCAGGCCGACCGCCGCGGGCGGGTGCGGCGCCCCGAAGCCCTTCCGCAAGGCTAAGACCCTCAGGTTCCCTCGGGTTTCCTTAAGGTTCCTTTCAGGCTCTCAGATTACTCTCAGCGTACCTATGGAGCGCGTATTCCACCCGTTGCCGATCCGAGAGCTCGGCGCGGGCGCGGGGTTTCGCCGGCCGACGCAAGCGCCGGCCGCGCGCGTGACGCCGGATTCGCCGGCGCTGCAGGTGATGAC
Source organism: Burkholderiales bacterium (assembly GCA_035577785.1). Taxonomy (GTDB): domain Bacteria; phylum Pseudomonadota; class Gammaproteobacteria; order Burkholderiales; family SG8-39; genus SCGC-AG-212-J23. The sequence continues at coordinate 23,303 of DATLUZ010000185.1, forward strand.
CGATCTCGCGCGCGTGAGCCCGGCCACCATCCGGCAGCAGGCGCCGCTCGCGGGCGCGAACCAGTTCATGATCACGCGCGGCGTGCGGCTGCTCCTCGTGGTCGACGAGCGCGACGTCATCCTCGGCCTGATCACCGCCACCGACCTTCTCGGCGAGCGGCCGATGCAGGTTGCGACCGGGCGCGGCCTGCGGCGCGACGAGCTCAGCGTCGCCGACATCATGACGCCGGCGGCCGAGATCGAAGTGATCGACCTCGCCGACGTCGAAGCCTCGCGCGTCGGGCACGTGCTCGAGACGCTGCGACGACTGGGCCGCCAGCATGCGCTGGTCGCGGACCGCGGCAACACCGTGTGCGGCATCTTCTCGATCTCGCAGATCGCGCGCCAGCTCGGCCTCGAGCTCCCGGCGGGCGGAGAGGTGGCGCGCACCTTCTCGGAAATCGAAGCCGCTCTGTTCAGATAGAACTTTGGCATAGTCTCGCTAAATCAGTCGAATAATAAAATTCGATTTGATCTATGGCGGGGCGCGCCTTAGCCTGTCAGTTCCCCTTAAAGGAGAACCGATGAAACCCCTGAAAGGCACCCGGACGCACGACAACCTCAAGGCCGCGTTCGCCGGCGAGTCGCAGGCGAACCGCCGCTACCTCTACTTCGCCGCCAAGGCCGACGTCGAAGGCCACAACGACGTCTCGGCGCTGTTCCGCTCGACCGCAGAAGGCGAGACCGGCCACGCCCATGGCCACCTCGAGTACCTCGAGGCGGTGGGCGACCCGGCGACCAACCTGCCGATCGGGCGCACGCGCGAGAACCTCAAGGCGGCGGTCGCGGGCGAGACCCACGAGTACACCGACATGTATCCCGGCATGGCGAAGCAGGCGCGCGACGAGGGCTTCGGCGAGATCGCCGACTGGTTCGAGACGCTCGCCAAAGCGGAGCGGAGCCACGCGAATCGATTCCAAAAAGCGCTCGATGGCTTAAGTGATTAAAAGAGAAACTTTGCTGTCGCTCGAGGCCTACGCCCGGGAGCGCGCGAGCTTCCGGGCGAAGGTGCTCGCGCACAAGCAAAACCGCACCGTCCGCCTCGGCGAGCACGTCAACCTGCAGTTCGAGGACGAGCTCACGATCCGCTACCAGATCCAGGAGATGCTGCGGATCGAGCGCATCTTCGAGGACGACGGCATCCAGGGCGAGCTCGACGCCTACAACCCCTTGGTACCCGACGGCTCGAACTGGAAGGCGACGATGATGATCGAGTACCCGGATGTCGACGAGCGTCGCCGCATGCTCGGCGTCCTGATGGGCATCGACCGCCGGACGTGGGTGCAGGTCGACGGCTGCGAGCGCGTCCTCGCCATCTCCGACGAGGACCTCGAGCGCGAGGACGACCAGAAGACCGCGGCGGTGCATTTCCTGCGCTTCGAGTTTTCGGCGGCGATGCGCGAGCGCCTGCGTCAGGGCGCGGCCGTCACGGTCGGCGTCGATCATCCCGACTATCGCGCGAGCGCGCAGCTGAAGCCCGAGGTGCGCAACGCGCTTGCTGCGGATCTCAATTGAGATTTCCGCTTCTCGCTGCGGCTTGCCTGCTTCTCGCCGCAGGCTGCTTTCCGGGCGCCGCCCAGGCGCAGTTCCAGAGCGACTGGGAGCGGGCGAACGAGGAGCGGCTCAGGCAATCGGGCGAGAAGCTGGTGCCGCCGCCGCCGCTCAACCGCAGCCGGCTGGTGGAGCTCAAGCAGGATTTCTCCGCCCGCACCGATTTCCGCTACTACGTGGATTGGGGGTCGGTGAGCACCGACGAGGACCGCATCGTGCGCTACGTGCTCCTTGCCCGCAACGCCGCCGGCGTCGAAAACATCACCTTCGAAGGTCTCCGTTGCCAGGGCGAGTATCGCGTCTACGCGGTCGGCCGGCCCGAGGGCGGCTGGGGCGGGCAGGCTTCGGAGTGGCGGCCCATCCCGCGCAACCCGAACGCCGCGCAGCCCATGCTCGCCAAGGACTACTTCTGCCCCGGCCGCTCCGTCATCCGCAGCAGTGCCGAGGGTCAGCAGGCGATCCGCGCCGGCGGCCATGCCGGCACTTACCGCGAAGGCCATTCCATCAGCGAGCAGCGGTAGGGCCGCTAAAGCAGCACTAAATTGTCCCTGTGGATCAGCTCCGGCTCGCCCACGTAGCCGAGGATCGACTCGATCTCGCCGGAAGGCCGGCGCATGATGCGGCGCGTTTCGTCGGCGGAGTAGTTCGCGAGGCCGCGCGCCACCTCGCGCCCGCCGGGCTCGAGGCAGGCGACTACTTCGCCGCGCAGGAACGCTCCCGAGACCTCGACCACGCCGATCGGCAGGAGGCTCTTGCCGTCGCGCGTGAGCGCCTTCACCGCGCCCGCGTCCAGCCGCAGCCGGCCGCTCACGCTGAGGTGGTCGGCGAGCCACTGCTTGCGCGCGGCGAGCGGCACCGTGGCGGCGCTGAGCAGGGTCCCGATGCGCTCGCCGCGCGCGAGACGCACGAGCACGTCGGGCTCCCGGCCCGAGGCGATCACGGTGTGCGCGCCGCTGCGCGCCGCGCGCCGGGCGGCCAGCACTTTGGTGAGCATGCCGCCCTTCGCGAGCGCGCTGCCGGTTCCGCCGGCGAGCGCCTCCAGGCGCGGGTCGGAGGCGTCGGCCTGCGAGATGAGCTTGGCGCCGGGGTCGCGGCGCGGGTCGGCCTCGTACAGACCGGCTTGGTCGGTGAGGATGACGAGCGCGTCCGCTTCCATCAGGTTGGTCACCAGCGCCCCGAGGGTGTCGTTGTCGCCGAGCTTGATCTCGTCGGTTACCACGGTGTCGTTCTCGTTGATGACCGGCACGACGCCCATGGCGAGCAGCGTGCGCAGCGTCGAGCGGGCGTTCAAATAGCGCTGGCGGTCGGCGAGGTCGGCGTGCGTGAGCAGCACCTGCGCGCTGTGCAGGCCGTGGCTGCGGAACGAGGTCTCGTAGCACTGCGCGAGCCCCATCTGCCCCACCGCCGCAGCCGCCTGAAGCTCGTGCATGGCGTGCGGCCGGCGCGCCCACCCCAGGCGCTGCATGCCCTCGGCGATGGCGCCGCTCGACACGAGGAGGGTCCGCTTGCCAAGCGTGCGAAGCTCGGCGATCTGCGCGGCGAGCCCCGCAATCGCGGCTGCGTCGAGGCCTCGGCCCTCGTTGGTCACGAGCGAGGAGCCGACCTTCACCACCAGCGTTTTCGCCTCGGCAATCATGTCTTCACGAGCTCGCGCGCGGCCGCCTTCATCACGGCGGAAGTGCCCGCGCCGCTGATCGCCGCAACTTTGAACCACGGGCGCTTCCAGCGCAATTGCGACACGATCCTGCGGATGCGCGCGTCCGGGTCCTCGACGGCGTCGGCCTTGTTGAACACGAGCCAGCGCGGCTTCTTCGCCAGGGCCTGCTCGTACTTCTTCAGCTCGGCGGCGATCACCCGCACGTCGAGCGCCGGGTCCGCGGCGCTCAGGTCGACGATGTGGAGCAGGAGCTTGGTGCGAGCGAGATGGCGCAGGAACTGGTGGCCAAGGCCGGCGCCTTCCGAGGCGCCTTCGATGAGCCCCGGGATGTCGGCGACGACGAAGCTCGCCTCGCCCACGCGCACCACGCCGAGCGACGGGTTGAGGGTGGTGAAAGGGTAGTCGGCCACCTTCGGCCGCGCGCTCGACACCGCGCGGATGAAGGTCGACTTGCCGGCGTTCGGCAGCCCCGCGAGGCCGACGTCGGCGAGCACGCGCAGCTCGAGCGCGAGCTTGCGCACTTCGCCCGGCTCGCCGCGCGTGAACTGGCGCGGCGCGCGGTTGACGCTCGACTTGAAATGGATGTTGCCCAGCCCGCCCGCGCCGCCGCGCGCGAGCAGCGCGCGCTCGCCGTCCTTCGCGAGATCGGCCACCAGCTCGCCGCTTTCCTCGTCGCGTACCAGCGTTCCGACCGGCACGCGCAGCTCCACGTCGGTGCCCGCGCGCCCGTTGCAGTCCGAGCCCATGCCGCGCACGCCGTTCTCGGCGCGGTGGATGCGGGCGAAACGGTAGTCGACCAGCGTGTTCACGTTGCGGTCGGCGCGCGCCCACACGCTGCCGCCGCGGCCGCCGTCGCCGCCGTTCGGCCCGCCGAAGCGGATGTACTTCTCGCGGCGGAACGTCGCGGCGCCGTGGCCGCCGCTGCCGGCGTGCACCTCGATCTTCGCTTCGTCGATGAATTTCATAGGCTACAAATGAAAAAGCCCTATCGGCCGCGATAGGGCTCTCGCTCCGTCAGAAAGAAGCTCAGGCGGGCTGGGCCGCGGCCTTCTGCTCGAGCACGCTCACGGTCTTCTTGTTGTTCGCGCCCTTGACCGCGTAGTGAACCTGGCCGCCGACGCGCGCGAAGAGCGTGTGGTCGCGGCCGATGCCGACGTTGTGGCCCGGGTGCACCACGGTGCCGCGCTGGCGCACCAGGATCTGTCCCGCGTTGACCCGCTCGCCGCCGAACACCTTGACGCCCAGGCGCTTCGCCTGCGAATCGCGCCCGTTTCTCGAGCTGCCGCCTGCTTTCTTGTGTGCCATGAATTCTTCCCCTGACTAGCCCTGGACGATGTCGTCGATGCGGATCTCCGTGTACGACTGGCGGTGACCCTGCGTCTTCTGGTAGTGCTTGCGCCGGCGCAGCTTGAAGATCTTCACCTTGTCGCCGCGGCCGTGCGCTACGACCGTCGCCTTCACCTTGGCGCCCGAGACCAGCGGCGCGCCCACCTTGACCCCGTCGCCCGTGCCGACGAGGAGCACTTCTTCGAGAGAGACGCTGCTGCCGACCTCGGCCGCCAGCGCCTCGACCCGCACCTGTTCACCCGCCTTTACGCGGTATTGTTTTCCGCCCGACTTGATGATCGCGTACATGGAGTTGGCAAAAACGAAGAATCCGGTCTAGCTACGAAAAATCCGGTCTACCCGGCCTTGCGTGTGCAAAGACTTGGAATTATAAGCGAATCATGAGCTTCGTGACAATGCTGGCGCCGGTCGCCGAGGACTTGGCCCGGGTCGACGCGCTGATCGGCGCACGCCTGGACTCGGACGTGGCGCTGGTGCGCGAAGTGGCGCGCTACATCGTCGCCTCCGGCGGCAAGCGCCTGCGGCCGGCCCTGCTGCTGCTCGCCTGCCGCGCCCTCGGCTACGCCGGCGAGGCGCGCCTGCAGCTCGCGGCGGTAGTGGAGTTCATCCATACCGCCACGCTACTGCATGACGACGTGGTCGACGAGTCGCATCTGCGCCGCGGCCGCAGCACCGCGAATGCGGCCTTCGGCAACGCGGCGGCGGTGCTGGTCGGCGACTTCCTGTACTCGCGCGCGTTCCAGATGATGGTCGAGCTCGACGACATGCGCGTGATGCAGGTGCTCGCCGAGGCCACCAACACCATCGCCGGCGGCGAGGTGCTGCAGCTCATGGGGAGCCACGACCCGGAGGTGGACGAGGCCCGCTACCTGGAAGTCATCCGCCGCAAGACCGCGAAGCTGTTCGAGGCGGCGGGGCGTCTCGGCGGCGTGCTGGCGCGCTCTGCGCCGGCCGTGGAGGCGGGACTCGCGGACTACGGCATGCACGTCGGCACGGCGTTCCAGCTGATCGACGACGTGCTCGACTACTCCGGCGACGAGGCGACCATCGGCAAGAGCCTGGGCGACGACCTCGCCGAGGGCAAGCCGACCCTGCCGCTCATCTACGCCATGCGCTGCGGCAGCGCCGAGCAGGCGGCGCTGGTGCGCAACGCCATCAGCGCGGGAGGGCGGGAAGATTTCGGCGCGGTGCTCGAGGTGATCCGGGCGAGCGGCGCGCTCGACTATTCGCGCGAGGTCGCGCGCCGGGAAGCGGCCACCGCACAGCGCGCGCTCGTGCCGCTGCCGGACTCGGAATACAAGGAATCTTTGCTAGAATTGGCGTCCTTCTCGGTGACTCGGCGCAGCTAGCCGCGGGATCGAGCTTCAGGGACTGCTTCAGGAATTATTTCCTCCGATTCGGGGTGTAGCTCAGCCTGGTAGAGTACTGCGTTCGGGACGCAGGTGTCGCTGGTTCAAATCCAGTCACCCCGACCATTCCCCGCCCGAATCTTCGTCCAGGTAGATAATCGCGCGATGGGTCGCCTCATCGTGCTCGTGGCTCTCGTGGTGGTCGTGGTCTGGCTGGTGCGCCGGGCGTTGCGCGCGCCGGGCGACCAGGCCGACCTGCGCAAGCGTGCCCAGGCCGCGGGCGAGCTCGTGCGCTGCGCGCACTGCGGGATGCACCTGCCGCGCTCCGAGGCGCGCGAGGCCGGCGGGCTCGCCTACTGCAGCGACGAGCACGCCCGGCTCGGCAAGCGCTGATGGAAGTCCGGATCCGCTACCCGGAGCTGTTCCTCGAGGCCGAAGGGCGCACGCCGCGCGCGTACTGGACCTCGCTCGGCTACTTCAACCTCTACCGCATCGCGGTGGCGACGCTGTTCTTCGCAGTCACGCTCGTCTACGGCGACGCCCTGAGCATCGGCTCGCACGCGCTCGAGGTGTTCCGCTACACCGCGCTCATCTACCTCGCCGCCGCGATCGCCTTCCAGACGGTCCTGCGCAACGTGCACGAGCGCTTCAACGTGCAGCTCTCGCTCCAGGTCGCGGTCGACATCGTGGCGATCACCCTGATGATGTACGCGAGCGGCGGCCTCCGCAGCGGCCTCGGGGTGATGCTGGTGGTGTCGGTGACCGCGGCGGCCATCGTGGCGCCGCGGCGCCTGTCGTATCTCTATGCGGCGCTCGCGGCGATCGCGCTGCTGCTCGAGCAGGGCTACTGGACGCTCGTCCACGACAGCGCCAGCGCCAACTTCCTGCAGCCGGGCCTGCTCGCGATCGGCTGCTTCGCCACCGCGGGCGTCACGAGCTGGCTCGCGCAGCGGGTCGCGGCGAACGAGGCCCTCGCCCGTCAGCGCGGCCGCAGCCTCGAGACCCAGACCCGGGTCAACCAGCTGGTGATCGAGGACATGCACGACGGCGTCGTGGTGCTCGACCGCGACGCCCGCGTGGTGCAGCACAACCCGCAGGCGCTGCGCCTGCTCGGCGAGCCGAGGCTGCTCGGCCGCCTGATCGCCGAGGTGCTCCCCGGGTTCGGCGCCGCCAGCGACTTTGAGGTGCGCGGCCGCAGCCTCGGCGTGCGCCTCGCCGACGCCGGCACCGAGGAAGTGTTCCGGGTGCTGTTCCTCGAGGACACCACGCGCTCGCGGGAGGAAGCGCAGCAGCTCAAGCTCGCCGCGCTCGGCCGCCTCACCGCCAACATCGCCCACGAGATCCGCAATCCGCTCGCGGCGATCAGCCATGCCGCGGAGCTCCTGAGCGAGGAGCGCCGCGACCAGCAGCGCGTGCGCCTCACGCGCATCATCCACGACAACACCCAGCGCCTGGAGCGCCTGGTCGCCGAGGTGCTGCAGCTTTCGCGCCGCGACCGGCAGTCTCCGGAGCGGATCGGGCTGCGGCGCTGGCTCATGCCGTTCATCGAGGAGTTCGTCGCCAACGAGTCGGTGCCGCAGGAGCGCCTGCACCTCGAAGTGCCCGCCGAGGCCGCGATCGTGTTCGACCCGGGACACCTGCACCAGGTGATGTGGAATCTCCTCACCAATGCCGTGCGCTATGCGCGTGCCGCGCCGGGCGCGATCCGCATCTCGGCGCGTACCGCGGGAGACCGCCTCGAGCTGAGCGTGATCGACAACGGCCCCGGGGTCCCGCCTTCCAGCCTCGGCCAGCTGTTCGAGCCCTTCTTCACCACCGACAGCAAGGGCACGGGGCTCGGCCTCTACCTCGCGCGCGAGCTGTGCGCCGCCAACCGCGCCGTGCTCGAGTATGTGCGCGAGGCCTCGGGGGCGCATTTCCGCGTGGTGGCGCGCAGCCCCGCCAGGTCATGAACCGGGTCGAGCGACGCCAGAAGCCGCGCGACCACCAGGTGCTGGTCGTCGACGACGAGCCCGACATCCGCGAGCTGCTCGAGCTGACGCTGCTCAAGATGGGTCTGGGGGTGACCAGCGTGCCGACCATCGCCGAGGCGAAGGAGCGGCTGAAGGACGGACGCTTCCAGCTCTGCCTCACCGACATGCGCCTGCCCGACGGCGAGGGGCTCGAGCTGGTGCGCCACATCTCGAGCCTGCGCTCGGACCTGCCGGTGGCCGTGATCACCGCCTACGGCAGCGCCGAGAACGCCGTGGCCGCGCTGAAGGCCGGCGCGTTCGACTACGTGTCCAAGCCCGTGGGTCTCGAGCAGCTGCGCGCGCTGGTGCGCTCCGCGCTGTCGCTGCCGGGGCAGGCGCCCGCCAAGGACCAGCAGCTGCTCGGCGAAAGCGCGCCGCTCGAGCAGGTGAGAACCCTGATCTCCAAGCTGGCGCGCACCCAGGCCCCGGTCTACATCTCGGGCGAGTCGGGCAGCGGCAAGGAGCTCGCCGCGCGCCTCATCCACGAAAACGGCGCGCGCCGCGACAAGCCGTTCGTGCCGGTGAACTGCGGCGCCATTCCCGAGAACCTGATGGAGAGCGAGTTCTTCGGCTACAAGAAAGGCGCCTTCACCGGCGCGGGCGAGGACCGCGACGGGTTCTTCCAGGCGGCAAACGGCGGGACGCTGTTCCTGGACGAGGTCGCCGAGCTGCCGCTCGTCATGCAGGTGAAGCTGCTGCGCGCGATCCAGGAGAAGCGCGCGCGCAAGGTCGGCGAGACTCAGGAGGACCCGGTCGACGTGCGCATCATCAGCGCGACCCACCAGAACCTCGCCGACCTGGTGGCGGCGGGGCGCTTCCGCCAGGATCTGTTCTACCGCCTGAACGTGATCGAGCTCAGGATGCCGCCGCTGCGGGAGTGCCGCGACGACATCCCGGGCATCGCCGCGAGCATCCTGGAGCGCCTCGCGCGCCAGAACGAGGTGCCGGCGGCGCGCCTGGACGACTCGGCGCTGCAGGCGCTCGCAGGCTACGACTTCCCCGGCAACGTGCGCGAGCTCGAAAACATCCTCGAGCGCGCGCTCGCGCTCTCGGGTCGCGAGCTGATCACCGCCGAGGACCTGCAGCTCGCCGCGGGGCGCGAGGAGCGCGAGCCGGTCGAAGGCGCCGCCGGCGAGTCGCTGCCGCAGTACCTGGACGAGGTCGAGCGCAAGACCATCCTCGAGGCGCTCGGCAAGACCGGCTTCAACCGCACCGCGGCGGCGAAGCTCCTCGGCATCAGCTTCCGGCAGCTGCGCTACCGCATGCAGCGTCTGGCGATCACGGATGAGGATCGTTGATTCTCCCAATCAGGACGAGCGGCCGCCGGGCGTCGAGATCGGCCTCGTAGTCGTGCACGCGATCAGCCTGCCGCCCGGCCAGTTCGGCGGCGACGCGATCGAGCGCCTGTTCACCAACCGGCTCGATCCTTCGGCGCATCCCTACTTCGAGAGCGTCGCCCACCTGCGCGTGTCTTCGCACTTCCTGGTGCGCCGCGACGGCGCGCTGGTGCGGTTCGTGCCGGTGGAGCGGCGCGCGTGGCACGCCGGCGCCTCGACGTGGCGCGGCCGCAGCCGCTGCAACGACTTCTCGGTCGGCATCGAGCTCGAGGGCGCCGACGACGCGCCGTTCGAGGACTCGCAATACGCTGCCCTGGCCCTTCTCCTGACGGATCTTCGGAAAAAGCTGCCCTTGCGCGCGATCGCCGGCCACGACGAGATCGCGCCGGGGCGCAAGACCGACCCGGGCCCGCGGTTCGACTGGAACCGGCTGCTGGTCGAGCTGGCGCGCCCGCTGGCGCTGTAGTCGCCGCCCCGGCGTTTCGCATACTAGATGTAGCGTCAGCTTCAGCCACTACCCCCTCTCTATAGTGGGCTGCGGCTCGGCTGCGGCGCCGCGCGCGCTGCCCGCAACCTAGATCTAGTTGTCGCGTGTGGTGTCGGTCCAACATTTAGTAGATCGCCGCGGCGCGGCCGCTTGCAAAAAAAAATCCGCGCGTGTACTGTCGTCACCACAACATGTAGGCGCGAAGTAGGTACGACGTACTAGATTTAGTAAACGCAGGTTGCAAAAGCAGTCCCAAGGTCGTCATAGAACCGCGCCACGCGGCGGGACGGCCCCGAGCGAGGTCAGGCGAAAAGGAGAGCAAGATGCAGATCGCTCAGGACAACGCCGCACCGGGACGCGCGCCCGGCGCCCCGCTGCCGGACGACACGGGCGCCGCGCGCAGCCCGTATTCCGAGTACAAGGTGATCCGCAGGAACGGCGCCGTGGTCGGCTTCGAGCCGGCCAAGATCAGCGTCGCCATGACCAAGGCGTTCCTCGCGGTGAACGGCGCTCAGGGAGCCGCCTCGGCGCGCATCCGAGAGCTGGTTGCGGGGCTCACCGAGGCGGCGGTCGGGGCGCTGATGCGCCGCCAGCCGCAGGGCGGCACCTTCCACATCGAGGACATCCAGGACCAGGTGGAGCTCGCGCTGATGCGCTCCGGCGAGCACGACGTCGCGCGCGCCTACGTGCTCTACCGCGAGGAGCGCGCGAAGGTCCGGGCGCAGGAGAGAACCGCGAAGAGCGATGGTGGAATCCACGTGGTCGAGGCCGGCGAAAGAAAGCCGCTCGACCGCGCGCGGCTCGCCCGGCTGGTCGAGTCGGCCTGCGAGGGCCTCCCCGCCGCCTCGCCGCAGGCGATCCTCGAGTCCACGCTGCGCGACCTCTACGACGGCGTGCCGATGGAGGAGGTGCGCAAGTCCGCGGTGCTGGCGGCGCGCGCCCTCATCGAGAAGGAGCCGGCGTACGGCTACGTCACCGCGCGGCTCCTCCTCCACACCATCCGCCTGGAGGTGCTGGGCGAGGAGGCGAGCCAGGCCGAGATGAGCCGGCGCTACGCCGCTTACTTCCCGCAGTGCATCCAGCGCGGCGTCGACGCCGAGCTGCTCGATCCCGAGTTGAAGAAGTTCGATCTGGAGAGGCTCGGCCGCGCGCTCGACGCGCGCCGCGACCTGCAGTTCAACTACCTCGGGCTGCAGACGCTCTACGACCGCTACTTCCTGCACGTGGGCGGACGGCGCATCGAGCTGCCCCAGGCGTTCTTCATGCGCGTCGCGATGGGGCTCGCCCTGAGGGAAAAGCAGAGGGAAGAAAGGGCGATCGAGTTCTACCACGTGCTCTCCAGCTTCGACTTCATGAGCTCGACGCCGACGCTGTTCAACTCGGGCACCCAGCGCTCGCAGCTCTCGAGCTGCTACCTGACCACGGTGTCGGACAACCTCGAAGGCATCTACGAGGCGATCAAGGAGAACGCCCTCCTCGCCAAGTACGCCGGCGGCCTCGGCAACGACTGGACCCCGGTGCGCGCGCTCGGCTCGCACATCAAGGGCACCAACGGCAAGTCGCAGGGCGTGGTGCCGTTCCTCAAGGTGGTCAACGACACCGCCGTCGCGGTGAACCAGGGCGGCAAGAGGAAGGGCGCGGTGTGCTCCTACCTCGAGACCTGGCACCTCGACATCGAGGAGTTCCTCGAGCTGCGCAAGAACACCGGCGACGACCGGCGCCGCACCCACGACATGAACACGGCGAACTGGATCCCCGATCTGTTCATGAAGCGGGTGATGCAGAACGCCGACTGGACGCTGTTCAGCCCCTCCGACGTCGGCGAGCTGCACGACAAGTTCGGCGCCGAGTTCGAGGCGGCGTACCTGCGCTTCGAGGACCGCGCCGCGCGCGGCGAGCTCAAGCTCTTCAAGAAGATCCCGGCGGTGCAGCTGTGGCGCAAGATGCTGTCGATGCTCTTCGAGACCGGGCATCCGTGGATCACGTTCAAGGATCCCTGCAACCTGAGAAGCCCGCAGCAGCACGTGGGCGTGGTGCACAGCTCCAACCTCTGCACCGAGATCACGCTCAACACCTCGGGCGACGAAATCGCGGTGTGCAACCTGGGTTCGGTCAACCTGGTTGCGCACATGACCGAGAAGGGTCTGGATTTTTCCAAGCTACGCAGAACGATTTCGACCGCGATGCGGATGCTCGACAACGTCATCGACATCAACTACTACGCGGTCAAGAAGGCGGAGAACTCCAACATGCGCCACCGGCCCGTAGGGCTGGGCATCATGGGGTTCCAGGACTGCCTGCACCTGATGCGCGTGCCCTACGCGAGCCAGGAAGCGGTCGAGTTCGCCGACCGCTCCATGGAAATGGTGGCCTACGCCACCTACTGGGCCTCTACCGAGCTGGCCGAGGAGCGCGGCCGCTACTCCTCGTTCGAGGGCTCGCTCTGGGAGCGCGGCATCCTGCCGCAGGACACGCTCGACCTCCTCTCGGCCGAGCGCGGCGGCTACGTCGAGCTCGACCGCTCCTCGGCGCTCGACTGGGAAGCCCTGCGCGGGCGCATCAAGCGGCACGGCATGCGCAACTCCAACTGCATCGCCATCGCGCCCACCGCCACCATCGCCAACATCGTGGGCGTGTCGGCCTCGATCGAGCCGACCTTCCAGAACCTGTTCGTGAAGTCCAACCTGTCCGGCGAGTTCACGGTCACCAACGAATACCTGGTCGCCGACCTGAAGCAGGCCGGGCTGTGGGACGAGGTCATGATCGCCGACCTCAAGTACTTCGACGGCAATCTCGCGCGCATCGATCGCGCGCCGGCGGCGCTGCGGCGCCTGTACGCCACCGCCTTCGAGGTCGAGCCGAAATGGCTGGTCGAGGCCGGGGCGCGGCGGCAGAAGTGGATCGACCAGTCGCAGTCGCTCAATATCTATATGCCGGGCGCCTCGGGCAAGAAGCTCGACGACACCTACAAGCTCGCCTGGATCCGCGGCCTGAAGACCACCTACTACCTGCGGGCGATGGGCGCCACCCACGCCGAGAAGTCGACCACCAAGGCCGGCCAGCTCAATGCCGTTCCAACAGCCGAAGAGCCGAAGGTGTGCTCGATCGAAAACCCCGACTGCGAGGCATGCCAGTGATCACGCTCGGCGCGCGTCAGTTCGCGGGCCCCTTCATCTCCCGCCTGTGGACGCCGCCGCGGGCGCCGGGGCTCTACGCGGTGATGGTCCCGGGATGGCGCCTGCTCATGTTCCACGCGGTGCACTTCGGCCACGCCGCCGACCTCTCCGTGCCGGGGCTGGTCCGGGAGCATCCGAAGTACGGCTACTGGATGACGCTCGCCGGCAGCGAATGGAACCTCTACATCGCCACCTGCGAGATGCACCACTCGACCGAGTCCGAGCGGGCAGCCGCTTACGAAGAACTGCTCACCCTGCCCACAACCACCACAAGAGGACAGGCCCATGCTCAGCTTTGACGAGGAGGCGGGCTTGACCCCCTCGATTTCCCTCACCCCCCCCATTCCCGGCCTGGCGATCCAGCCGACCACCGGCTTCGTGCCTTCGGGCGCCGCACAAAAAGAAGAGCTGGCGCCAGCCGGGAATGCCTTCCGCCGCGTCACGGTGGACGACAAGCGGGTGATCAACTCCAAGGCCGACCTCAATCAGCTGGTGCCGTTCAAGTACAAGTGGGCCTGGGAGAAGTACCTCGCGGCGTGCGCCAACCACTGGATGCCGCAGGAAATCAACATGAGCCGCGACATCCAGCTCTGGAAGGACCCCCAGGGCCTGACCGAAGACGAGCGGCGCATCGTCAAGAGGAACCTCGGCTTCTTCGTCACGGCCGACTCGCTGGCGGCGAACAACATCGTGCTGGGCACCTACCGGCACATCACCGCCCCGGAGTGCCGGCAATACCTGCTGCGCCAGGCGTTCGAGGAGGCGATCCACACCCACGCCTACCAGTACATCGTGGAAAGCCTGGACCTCGAGGAGAGCGAGATCTTCAACGCCTACCACGAGGTGGCCGCGATCCGGGAGAAGGACGAGTTCCTGATCCCCTTCATCGACAGCCTCACCGACCCGGCCTTCAGGACCGGGAGCGCCGAGGCCGACCAGCAGCTCCTCAAGAGCCTGATCGTGTTCTCGTGCCTGATGGAGGGCCTGTTCTTCTACGTCGGCTTCGTGCAGATCCTGGCGCTGGGACGGCAGAACAAGATGACCGGCGCGGCCGAGCAGTACATGTACATCCTGCGGGACGAGTCGATGCACTGCAATTTCGGCATCGACCTCGTGAACCAGATCAAGCTCGAGAATCCGCAGCTCTGGACCGCCCCGTTCCGGGAGGAGCTGCACGCGCTGTTCCGCCGCGCCGTCGAGCTCGAATACCGCTACGCCGAGGACACCATGCCGCGCGGCGTGCTGGGGCTGAACGCCCCGATGTTCAAGGAATACCTGAGGTTCATCGCCAACCGCCGCTGCCAGCAGATCGGCCTGGAGGCGCTCTATCCGGGCGCGACCAATCCGTTCCCCTGGATGAGCGAGATGATCGACCTCAAGAAGGAGCGCAATTTCTTCGAGACCCGCGTCATCGAGTATCAGACCGGCGGCGCGCTGAACTGGGATTAGCTGCCTACATGAACGAGGAATGGGACGAGATGCGAATCACCGCGTGCAAGGCGGAGGGAGACTACAAGCTGTGGCTGCGGTTCGAGGACGGGTTGGAGGGCAGCGTGTTCCTCGGCAACCTGCTCGAGATCGGAGCGTTCCAGTTGTGGCGCGACGTCCGCGAGTTCGAAAAGGTGAGCGTCGATCCGGAAACCGCTACCGTGACTTGGGAAGGCGGGATACGCTTGGACGCGGACATCCTCTATCATGACGTCAAGTCGAACCAGATTCAGCATGCCGGTGCGGGGGAACCTTCGCCGGCGGTTGGATAGTCCGGCGCTTCAAGGCCGGGCTTCTTTTCTCAACTAACGAAGGAGTATCAAGATGGCGAAGAAAAAAGCGAAGAAGGGCGGCAAGAAAAAGAAGAAGCGGAAAGCATCATCACGCAAGAAAAGGAAGTCGTTAAAGACAGCTGGTAAGAAGAAGGCGGCAGGCAAAAAGAAATCCGCCAAGAAGAAGAAGAAGGCGGGAAAAAAGAAGAAAGCAAGCAAAGCCGCCAGCACGGCCAGCCCCGCGGAAACGATGGCGAGCACCCCGGAGCCACCGGCGCCATCCACCGCTGAGACTTCGAGCGCGCAAGCGCTGAATCCAGCGGCCGCGTGGCCGTTCCCCACCGGTTCCCGGCCGTAACCGGGAACCCGGGGGGACGAGGCGAGGGGCGCAAGCCCCCCGCCGGCCCTCGAAGCTCGCGGACCGGCTTGGTCAAGCGGCCCAAGACTGAAGACTTAGGCCGGTCCGCGAGGCTTCCCTTCGAAGCCCCCTTTCGGGGGAGCTTCGCC
>DATLUZ010000186.1:0-10928 GCA_035577785.1 Burkholderiales bacterium
GGTCGCGGTGTTCGCCTGGTTCTACACTTCCGAGCAGCAGTCGGCGCCGGTGCCCGAGTACCTGCGCGGCTCGGTGCAGCTCCTCGGCCAGAGCTTCGCGGCCTACCGCATCTTCCTGATCGCGGTCTCGCTCGCCATCACCGTCGCCCTGGTGGTGCTGCTGGAAAGAACCCGCTTCGGCGCCCGGGTGCGCGCCGCGGTCGACAACCAGCGCATGGCGCGCGGTCTGGGCATCGACGTCGAGCGCACGTTCATGATCACGTTCGCGCTCGGCGGCGGCCTCGCGGGCCTCGGCGGGGCGCTCGCGATCCAGATGGTGGGGCTTGATCCGAGCTTCGCCCTCGCCTACCTCGTCTACGTGCTGATCGTGGTGGCGGTGGGCGGCCTGGGCTCGATCGGGGGCTCGTTCGCCGCCGCGGTGGTGCTCGGCATCAGCGACATGGCAGGCAAGTACTACTTCCCCTGGCTCGGCGCCTTCCTCATCTATCTCGTGATGGTCGCCCTGTTGATGTGGCGGCCCCTGGGCCTCTTTGGCAAACGCTGACGTCAAGCCTCTCGAAGTCGTCTTCTGGCTTGCCACGCTGCTGCCGTTCGTGCTCGCTCCGAATTACCTGTCGCTCGCGAGCCAGATCGCGATCACCGCGCTCTTCGCGCTGTCGCTCGATCTCATCCTGGGCTACGCCGGCATCGTTTCTCTAGGCCACGCGGCCTTCTTCGGCTTCGGCGCGTACACCGCGGGACTGATCGCCAAGCACTGTTGGGCCGAGCCGATCTCCGCTCTTTTCATTTCCGGGGTTTTTTCGGGAATTCTCGGGTACGCGCTGAGCCACGTGGTGGTGCGCTTTCGCCATCTCGCGCTGATCATGCTGACCCTCGGCTTCGGGCTGCTGCTGCACGAGGCGGCCAACAGCGCGAGCGCGCTCACCGGAGGCGCCGACGGGCTGCAGGGGTTTCGCGTGCCCGCGGTGCTCGGGTTCAAGTTCGATCTCTACGGCGCGACCGCCTATGCCTACGCGCTCGTGGTCCTGTTCCTCTGCTTCCTGGTTTCAAGGCGGGTCATTCATTCGCCTTTCGGCCTCGCCCTGCGCGGCATCCGCGAGAACGCGACGCGCATGCCGGCGATCGGCGCGCCCACGCGGGCGCATCTGCGCAAGGCTTACACCATCGCCGCGGCGATGGCCGGAATCGCTGGGGCGCTGCTCACGCATACGACTTCTACTGTTTCCCTGGAAACTCTCTCATTTGGTCGCTCTGCCGATGTGCTCGTGATCCTGATCCTCGGCGGCGCCGGGCGGCTCTACGGCGGCATCGTCGGCGCCATCCTCTACATGGTGGCGCGCGACCAGTTCTCGGGAATCAACCCGCAGTATTGGTACTTCTGGATCGGGCTGCTGCTCGTCGCGGTGGTGATGTTCCTTCCCAACGGCATCCTCGGCGGTCTGAGTGCTTTCCGTAAAAAACATCAATAAGAAATTCGGCTCGCTGGTCGTGGCGCAGGACGTCGCGCTCGAGCTTCCGCGAGGCGTGCGCCACGCGTTGATCGGCCCGAACGGCGCCGGCAAGACGACGCTCATCAACCTGATCACCGGCATGCTGGCGGCCGACGCCGGCCGGATCACCCTCGGCGGCGAGGACATCACCGGCCTGAGCCCGGAGGCGCGCGTACGCCGCGGCCTGGCGCGCACCTTCCAGATCAACACGCTGTTCCCGCAGCTGACGGCGCTCGAGTCGGTCGCGCTGGCCGTGCTCGAGCGCGACGGGCACGCGCACAACTGGTGGCGCGGCCTCGGCCGCTTCGGCGCCGAGGTCGACGAGGCTGCTTCGATTCTTCGATCCTTGAATCTGCAAAAGCAGCTCCGGCGCTCGACGCGCGAGCTGGCCTACGGCGAGCAGCGCCTGCTCGAGATCGCGCTCGCCCTCGCCACGCGGCCGCGCGTGCTGCTGCTCGACGAGCCTGCGGCCGGCGTGCCGAAAGACGAGAGCGCCGAGCTCTTCGCCGCCATCGCCGGCCTGTCGAACGCGCTGACGGTGCTCTTCATCGAGCACGACATGGACGTCGTGTTCCGCTTCGCGAGCCGCATCCACGTCATGGTCGGCGGCCGGCTCCTGGTGGAAGGAACGCCGGACGACATCGCCCGTGACCCTCGGGTACGCGAGGTTTACCTCGGGAAAAGCTTTGGCTGAACCGCTTCTTTCCATGCAGGACATCCGAGCGGGTTACGGTGACTCGGTGGTGCTCGACGGCATCTCGCTCGAGATTCCCGAGGCGGGCAGCCTGGCGGTGCTGGGCAGAAATGGCGTCGGCAAGAGCACGCTCCTCCTCACCATCATGGGCTTCACCAGCCTCAGGCGCGGCAGCCTCATCTTCCGCGGCAAGGAAATTGGCGGTCTTGCGGCGCACCGACGCGCGCAGCTCGGCATCGGCTGGGTGGCGCAGGAACGCGAGATCTTTCCTTCGCTCAGCGTCGAGGAGAACCTGACCGTGGCGGCACGCCCAGGTTCGTGGGATCTGGAAAAAATCTATACCCTGTTCCCGCGGCTGGCCGAGCGCCGGGCGAACCTGGGAAGCCAGCTCTCGGGCGGCGAGCAGCAGATGCTCGCCATCGCCCGCGCGCTGATGACCAATCCGTTGCTGCTGCTTCTCGACGAGCCACTGGAGGGTCTCGCGCCGATCATCGTCGAGGAGCTCGCCGCGGCGCTGAACAACCTGCAGGGGATCGCCACCATCCTGGTCGAGCAGCACGCCGAGGCGGCGCTCGCCCTCACGCAGCACGCGATCGTGATCGAACGCGGGCGCATCGTGCATCGCGCCCCGTCGGCGGAATTCGCGCGCGACGCTGAAACCCTGGAGCGCTACCTGGGGCTCAAGCTCGCCTGACGCAAGGCTTTTCCTTGATAATCGCGGCATAATCACCGTTTCGGGTCTGACCGGTAGATGGCGCCCACCGACCGCTTTCAGCTTCCCCTGCGTTGGGAATTCGTTCCCGTTGAGGATCCTGCGGATCGCTCGGTGCGGTGGAAGTGGCGCGCTCATACCCAGACCGGACGGCTCGCGATGGAGTCCCCAAGCGTCTTCGAGACCCTGACCGAGTGCATGGAAGACGCGAGAGCTGCAGGCTATGGCCGGGACTGACGGTCTGGTCGATCCGCTGATCTTCCAGCAGCTGGTCCAGCAGGTGAAGGACTACGCGATGTTCGTGCTCGATCCCGCGGGCCGGATCATGACCTGGAACCTCGGCGCGCAGCGGATCAAGGGCTATGCGCCCGAGGAGATCATCGGCCGGCACTTTTCGGCGTTCTATACGGCGGACGCCGTAGCGCGCGGCTGGCCCGCGGAGGAGCTGCGGCTCGCCACCCGCGAGGGGCGCTTCGAGGACGAAGGCTGGCGCGTGCGCAAGGACGGCTCGCGCTTCTGGGCGAACGTCGTGATCTCGGCGCTGCGCGACGAAGGCGGAAAGCTCCTCGGCTTCTCCAAGATCACGCGCGATCTCAGCGAGCGCAGGCTCGAGCAGGAAGCGTTGCGACAGGCGGAGGAGCGCTTCAGGCTGCTGGTCGACGGCGTCATCGACTACGCGATATACATGCTCGACCCGGACGGCATTGTCACGAGCTGGAACGCGGGCGCGCAGCGCATCAAGGGCTACGCCCGTGACGAGATCATCGGCAAGCACTTCTCCTGCTTCTATGCGGACGGGGACATCGAGGCGGGCAGGCCCTGGGAGGCGCTCGCCACGGCGCGGCGCGAGGGCCGCGCCGAAGCCGAAGGATGGCGCCTGAAGAAGGGCGCCGAGCGCTTCTGGGCGAGGGTGGTCGTCACTCCTCTCCACGACGCCTCCGGCCATTTGCGCGGCTACGCCAAGGTGACGCAGGACCTGACCGACCGGCGCCAGATGCAGTCGCTGCAGGACGCGGCCAAGCAGGTCAACGAGTTCATCGCGACGCTCGCGCACGAGCTGAGAAACCCCCTCGCCCCGATCCGCACCGCGGTCGAGGTCATGGCGAAAGTGCCCGGGTCCGACCCGGCGCAGCAGGCCATGCGCGAGACGATCGATCGCCAAAGCGCCCAGCTCGCGCGCATCGTAGACGACATGTTGGATATCGCGCGCGTCACGCGCGGCGCGATGAGCCTCGAGCTGGCCGAGGTGGACATGGCCGAGGTGGTGCGCCGCGCCGCCGAGACCGCGGCGCCAGCCATCGAACTCGGCAGGCACCGGCTCGACGTCGAGTTTCCGCCCGAGCCGCTGGTCGTTCAAGGCGACCTGTGCAGGCTGACGCAGCTCCTTGCCAACCTGCTGAACAATGCGGCGCGCTATACGCCGCAGGCGGGCCGCATCGCGGTGGGAGCGCGCCAGGAAGACGGCTGGGCGGTGATCGAGGTCAGCGACAACGGCCGCGGCATCGAGCCCGGCATGCTGGAGCGGATCTTCCACATGTTCGTCCAGGGCCGCTCGGCGCTGGAGAAGATCGGCGGCGGACTGGGCGTCGGCCTTGCCCTCGCGCGCCGCATCGCCGAAGCGCACGGCGGCACGCTCGGGGCCCATAGCGAAGGCGAGAACAAGGGCGCCCGGTTCACGCTGCGTCTACCCCTGCAAAAGGCCGCGGCGCGGCCGATCGACGCCGCCCCCGCCAGCGTCAGTCCGATGCTCGCGAAGCGCATTCTGGTCGTGGACGACAACGTGGATGCTGCCGCCACGCTTGGGCTCCTGCTGAAATCGCTGGGGCACGAGATCTGCGTCGTGTACGACGGCCTCCAGGCGCTGCGGATGGCGGTCGAGTTCCGCCCCGATGTCGTGCTGCTCGACATCGGCATGCCGGGACTCGACGGCTATGAAGTCGCGCGCCGGCTGCGCGCGTTGAAGCGTGTGAAGCCGCTGCGCATCGTTGCCGTGACCGGCTGGGGCCTGGAAGCCGATCGCGCCCGCTCGCGCGAAGCGGGCTTCGACGTGCACCTCGTGAAGCCGGTCGATCCGACCGTGCTCACGAGCGCCATCGCGAGCAACAACGGCGCCACGCTGCACTGACCGCGCCGGCTAGGGCGCCTTGTAGAACAAAAAGTCCGCTGTGAATTTTTCTTTTGCCGTCTTGCCGGCGCTGCCCGCCGAGCATGGCGCGTCGGGCTCGCGGCTGACCGCATTCAAGCGTTGCACGTAAGTGACGTCGGCGAATTCGCCCTCGCCGTCGTGGCTCGCGGCACGGTAGAGCTGGATCGGCATCTTGCCCGCCTCGTCGGGAGAGGACGCGACGAGCTTCAGCGTCACGCGGCTGCCGTCCCGGTACTGCAGCGTCGGGCCGCGGGAGTAGCGGCCGACGCGCAGGCCGCTCCAGTGCAGCAGCGCCGCATCCGGCGCGTCGAGCACCCATCCATAGGCGCCCGGCACGCCGGGCCAGGCGCGGCATGCGTAATGCAGCGTGCCCGTGGACTTGAGCGTGAGCGTGTGGCGCTGCCCGGCGGGCACCCGCACCGCCGTCGGCAGCGGCGGTGCCGCCATGTTCTCGGGCATGCCCGCGCAACCCGCCACGCCGGCCGCAAGAACCGCTGGGAGGGCCGCTTTCAGCTTGCGCCGACCGGACGCCGACCGACGAGATATTTGACGCCTTGCGCGCCGATGTCCTCGACGTGCGCGCAGCCGGCTTTCATCGAGAATTCCTCGCCCGCGCGGTACGTGCGCACCTCGCCTTGCACGGTGAGGGTGATGTCGCCCTCGAGCACGAGCCCGAGGACGTCGAAAGGATGAGAGTGCTCGGCGTTGTGGCGCCCCGCCTGCAGCTCGTTCACGCGGATCTCGGGAAAGCCTTCGGCTTTCAGGCGCGCCTCGAAGCTCGCTCGGTCCATGCCCGCCTCCTCTATAGGGACAGTCCCTATTTTTTCTTCTTTTTCGCCTTGGCGCGACCCTTTTGGCCCGATTGGCGCGGCTGCAGGCGCAACATGCTGATCGCGTTGCCGAAATAGATCTTGCGCCGGTCGAGCGGCTTGAGCGCCATCCGGTCCAGCGTCTTGATGGTCTCGCGGATGAAGAGCGGCCCGCCTTCCGGGTCGAAGGGGCAGTCGGTGCCGAACAGCACGTGGTCCACGCCGAAGAAGTCCAAGCCGCAGCGGATGGCGCTCGCCGAGCCGTTCACCGAGGTGTCGCCGTAGAACATGCGGAAGAAGTCGAGCGGCCGCTTCTTCATGCGCTTCAGCAGCCCTTCGTAGTCCTCGTCGGTGGTGCGGCTGCCGAACTGGTCCATGCCGTAGCCGATGCGGTCGACGAAGAAGGGCGCCATGGCGCCGAGGTGGTGCGTAATGATCTTGAGGTTGGGAAGCTTCTCGAACATCTGCGAGAACACCATGCGCGCCATGAACGCGCTGGTCTCGTAGGGCCAGCCGAAGAGCCAGTAGATCTCGTACTTCGATTTCTGCTCGGTGGGATAGTCGGCGAACTTGGCGGTGCGCGAGGGATGCACCCAGACCGGCAGATCGTACTTCTGCGCCATGCGCTGGAAGATCGGGAAGAACTCGGGCTCGTCGAGCGGCCGTCCGTTGACGTTGGTGAAGATCTGGATGCCCTTCGCGCCCAGCGTGCCGATCGCGCGGTCCATCTCCTCGAGCGAGGCCGCGACGTTGTTCATCGGCAGCGACGCGACGAAGCACGGGAAGAGATCCGGGTGCTTCACCACGATCTCGTGCATTCCGTCGTTCGCGAGGCGCGCGAGCTCGGGCGTCTCGGCCGCGCTGCCGAGGAATTCGATCGCCGGCATCGACAGCGTCAGCACCTGCTGGTAGCCGGGCCAGCGCTTCATCATGCGGATGCGCCGGTCGAGGTCCCAGAGCACCGGGATGTGCATCCAGCGCTTGAGCGCCGCGGCAAGCCCGGGGTTGCCCTCGGCGATGCGCTTCATCCGGTCGAAGTAAGCCTCCGGAAAGATGTGCGGAAAGATGTCGAGCTTCTGATCGGCCTTGGCCATGCGCAGCCCACTCCTGATAAGGGCTCGGATTCTAGGGGGTTATTTTCTGCCTGGCACAGCCTTTGCGAGAGGAGTTTCAACTGGCAGCTCGCCAGCGTTCCAAATCTTTTTTCCCGAAAGGAATATGAAATGAAGGCAAAGACCTTTGCCGCGTGTGTATTTGCCGCTGCCGCGGTGCCGGTGGCATCGACGTGGGCCGGCATGCCGAGCGGCCCGCAGGGCACCGGCTCGTACGGCGCGCCCAACGGCGCGGTCCCGCTCCCGCAGACCGTGCCGCCGGGATACATCGATGCCGGACCTCAGGTCGCCCCGGTCCCCGACAACAGCGTGAACCGCGACCGGCTTGCCGACCAGACCGCGATCGATCGCGAGCCTGCGCCACGCACCAACACGCGCCGGCCGTCCAATCACTGGGTGCTCCAGGGGCCGAGCTGGGCGACCAACCCGCCGGCGCCGCCGGGATCGTAACGGCTTAAGGGGCGCCGGAGAAGTCGACGAGCTTCGACTTGTAGTCGGAGCGAGGCAGGCTCTTCGGCGCCACCATCCGCACCTGCGCGGAGAACGTCAGCGCGGCGCGGATTTCCGCGGCGATCGTTTCGGCGAGGCCCGCATCGCCTTCCACCGCGATGGGAAGCGGCGGTTCCTGGCGCACGCCGCGGCTGCGCGGCTCGATCAGGATCGCGCCCGTGACGCGGGGATGGAATCGCGCCACCACTTCGCGCACCGCGGACGGAAACACATTGACGCCGCGCACGATCAGCATGTCGTCGGTGCGGCCGATGCAGCGAACACGCAAGGCCGTGCTGCCGCAGGCGCACTTCGAGCTCCACACCTGCACGTGGTCGCGGCTGCGAAAGCGCAGCAACGGCGCCGCTTCGCGCTGGAGGTGCGTGTACACCAATTCCCCCGTGGCGCCGTCCACCAAGTCAATTTTCTTTTGGGAATCGGGATCAATCAGCTCCACGTGGATGAACTCTTCGGCCGAGAAGTGCATCCCGGCCTGCGCCGGGCATTCGCCCCAGAGCGACGCCGCGATGTCGCCGATGCCCATGATCTCGTAGACCCTGCAGCTCCACGCCTCCTCGAGCTTCCTGCGAAACGACACTTCGCCGCCGCCCGGCTCGCCGCCGACGATGATTCGCTGCAGGGAATGTCTTTTCACCTTTTCCGATAAGTGCAGGGCATGGGAGGGCGTGCACGCGAGCGCCTCGGGCTGCAGCCGCGCCAGCGCCGCGAGCACCTTCTCGGTATTTCCCGCGCCGACCGGAATGTGCACCGCGCCGATCGCTTCGAACGCCGTGAGCGAGGCGCCGGCGACGAAAGGACCCGCGCCATAGGTGGTCACGACGCGCTCGCCCGCCTTGAGGCCGTTGCGCGAGTAGGTGCGCCGCCCGATTTCGCGCCACTGCTCGACGTCGCTCCGGGTGAGCGGGATGTAGAGCGGCGCGCCGCTCGTGCCGCTGGTGGAATAGATGCGCGCCGCCTGCGAAATTTCGATCGCGGCATGCGCGCCGAGCGGCGGGTGCGCGGCCTGGCTGGCGCGCAGCTCGTCCTTCTCCGTGAACGGCAGCTCCGCGATGCGCTCCAGGCCGCCCACGGCTCGCGGCGATTCGAAGCCGGCGGCGCGCAGCTTGTTTCGATAGAAGGACGAGCGTTGGTACAGCCGCTCCACCTGGACCCGGTAGGATTCCATCGGGCCGAATGCTAAATCAAAACCCGCTGCGCGCCGCCCTCTGGATGAGCTGCGCCGTGCTCGCCTTCTCGTTCATGGCGGTGGCGGCGCGGGAGATGCTGCGCCACATGGAGGCGTTCGAGATCCTGTTCCTGCGCACGCTGGTGACCATGGTCCTGGTGCTCGCCGTGGTGGCGCGCTCCGGAACGGCGACGCTGCGCACCCGCCTCTTCCGCTTTCACCTCGCGCGCGCCCTGATGCATCTCGGCGGACAGTACTGCTGGATCTACGCGATCGGCGCGCTCACGCTCGCGACCGTGTTTGCCATCGAGTTCACCATGCCGGTGTGGGTCGCGCTGCTCGCGACGGCGTTCCTCGGCGAGCGCATGAACCGCGGCCGCGTGGTGATGCTGGTCCTCGGCCTCGCCGGAATCGCCATTATCGTGCGCCCTGCAGTTGTCGACCAAGCGGCGGGCGGCCTTCAGCCGGCGCTGGTGATGGTGCTCGGCTCGATGTTCTACGCCGGCAACATGGTGATGACCAAGCGCATCTCGATCGCCGACTCGCCGGTGGCGGTGCTCTTCTGGATGTCTCTCACCCAGCTTCCGCTGACCTTCGCCACGGCGTTGCCGCGATGGGTGGCGCCCCAGCCCGTCGATCTCTTCTGGGCCCTGGTGATAGGCAGCGGAAGCTTCGTTGCCCACTATTCCATGACACGCGCGATGAAGCTGGGCGACGCCACGCTGGTGGTGCCGATCGACTTCCTGCGCCTCCCGCTGATCGCGATCGTCGGCGCCGCCTTCTACCACGAGCCGCTGCAGGCGGCGACCTTCGCCGGCGCGGCCGTCATCTTCGCCGGCACGTACTACAGCCTGTCGAGGGAGGCGCGCCGCGCCTAGTGGCGGGAAGCGCGCCGCGCGCAGGCACATCCCTTGCGGGGCGCAGGGCATGCACGCCACGCATCTCCACTGCCCTCAATGCCGCGCCGCCCAGCCGATCCGGTTCGAGCCGCTGCTTGCCGGCGAAAGCTCGCTCGGCACCCGGATCAGCTGCGCACGCTGCGCCCGGCACGCGTTCACGCTGATCCGGCCGGCGCGCTTCTACTGCGAGATCTGCGACGAGGTGCAGCCCGGCGTGCTCGAGCCGGTGGACATGGAATGCGGCCCGGCGCTCGGCGCCGACGAAGCGTTCGCCGTGCTGCTGGTGTGCGCCGGCTGCTTCGACGGCAAGGCGCTGCTTTACGCCGCTACGCCGAATCGCTACGCCGGCGCCGCGGCATCCGGCCCGACTGCTCCAGGGCCTCGCGCCGATCGTGTTCGGCGAGGATGATCTCCATCGCCTTCTCGAACACCGCGCGCGGCGGACCCGACTTCCCGCTCAGCCAGATCGCAACCTGAGTCGGATGCACGCCGAGGAAGGCGGCGAGGCTCTCGCGGCCTCCGCGCACCGTTTCGCACTGCTTGAGGATCTGGGCGCACATTTCTGCCCACCGCGGTTTTTGCTCCATGGGGCTGCTCTCGAGCTCAGCCGAGCTTGGCTGGGCTGTTCTTTTGCTCGAGACGCTTGATCAACCCGTCGATGCCCTCCTGCTTCACCACGGCGTCGAACTCGCTGCGGTAGGTGAGCACCAGGCTGATGCCTTCCACGGCGATGTCGTACACCTTCCAAGTTTTGCCGTTGTTGCGCATCTGGAACTCGATCGGCAGGGGCTTGCCGCCCGCGCGGACGAACTGCGCGCGCACTGTCGCCTCGTCTTTTGCTTCGCCCTTGCCGCCGCGCGAAGGCAAGACCTTCATCGTCTGGCCCTGGTAGGCCTCGATCGAGTTGGAGTAGGTCCGGACCAGCATGTTGCGGAACTCGCCCACCAGCTTCTTGCGCTGCTCCGGCGTCGCCTGCGACCAGGCGCGACCGACGGCGAGGCGCGTCGACTCCTCGAAATCGATGTAAGGCAGCACCTTTTCTTCGGCGAGCTTGAGCGCCTTCTGCTTGTCGCCGGCGGCGAGCTGCTTGTCGCTCTTGATCGCGGCCAGCACCTCTTCGGTCACTTTTTGCACCAGCTGGTCCGGCGCGAGCTCCTGCCCGGCCGCCGTGAGGGTAAACCCGAGCGCGAACAAGCCGATGATTCGCTTGAGGATATTCATGCAGTCACCCTCTCCTTCTGGGCATTGCCCTTGAACATCCCCGGTTCAAGCGAATGGCGTTCCAGGAGGCGGTAGAACTCGGTGCGGTTGCGCCCGGCCAGGCGCGCCGCCTTGGTCACGTTGCCCCCGGTGATCTTGAGGATCCTCACCAGGTAGTCGCGCTCGAAGGC
>DATLUZ010000187.1:0-32490 GCA_035577785.1 Burkholderiales bacterium
GCGTTCTCGGCGGTCAGCCTGCGCATCGACAACTACGCCGAGATCGAGGCGAAATTCGGCAGCGCGGCCTTCGGCCAGCTGCTGGGGCGTCTCGTCAAGCTGCTCCAGGGCATGCTGCGCGCTGAGGACGCGCTGGGCCGCACCGGCGAAGCGCTGTTTTCGGTGATCCTGCCCGGGACTGGGGCGCAGCAGGCCGTCGGCGTCGCGCAGCGCCTGCGGCAGCGGCTCGAGAGCGCGCGCATCACGCACGGCGCCGAGGCGGTGAGCATCCTGACCAGCCTCGGCGTCGCGGCGCTCGGAAACGACAACGTCGCGTCGGTGGAAGAGCTCCTCAAGACCTCGGTCGCGCGGCTGCAGCAGGCGGCGCTGAAGGCCGAGGCGCAGCGCAGCGGAGCGCGGGAAACTCTCCCTGCGCCGCCGCCGCCGGCCCGCGCGCCGGGCGACGTCGCGAGCGCGCTGCACATCCTCGAGCGCGCGAGCGCCGAGCGCCCCTCGGAAGTGCTGGACCGCCTGGGACCGCTCGTCAAGGCGACCTGCGCGCGCGTCGGCATCGACCTGCAGGAATACCTGTTCCTGCTGCAGTCGCGGTAGCGCGAAAGAGAGCGCCTGGTTATCGCCTTCTATTGCAGAGCCTTGGCGAAGGCCGGATCCGCGAACAGCTGCCCGACGAGCTTCTGAACGGTCACGTTGTAGTTGTGCAGCGCGTTCATCACCGCGATGCTGCCGAGGAAGGACGACTCCCACTCGTGCTTCGCGGCGAGCTGCCGCTCGTAGAGCACGCGGCGGCCGTCGGTCACGCTGAAGCGCGCCGCGACCTCCGCGACGCCGACATTGATGCCGCTCGCGTCCAGGTTGTTGGCGGTCATCACGGCGTTGATCGATTTCGGCGCCGTCGGGTCGAGCTTGCCCGCCGCACCGAGATCGGCGCGCAGCGCCTGGGCCAGGTATTCGGCATAACCGCCGGCGTAGGGCGGCTCGATCGTCATGGCGCGGGCCGAGAGCCGGCTCATCGATTCGGCGTTCTTCTCGTCCAGCTTCACCGTACCGACCGCGGCCCTGACCGGACCGAGGCCGGCCAGGGTCTGGACGTTTTCGATCGAAGTCTGGTAGCCGGGCGCCTTGGTCGCGCAGCCGCTCGCGAGCAGGCAGGCGAGCAGTGCGCCGGTGAGGCAAAGCCGCGTGCTCATAGTGTTACAGGCCCGCGTCCTTGCGCACGCCCTGCAAGGCGTTGAGCGTGAGCTGCTTCACCACGATCGGGAGCGCCTCGTCCATTTTCATCGGCGTCACGCCCTTCGGTCCTTCGGTGTTGCCCATGGTGGTGTGCAGCGCGTGCTTGACCTGGCTCTTTTTCGGCGCGGCGCCCGGGGTGGTGTAGGTCGCGGTGCAAACATAGCCGTCGGTAACCGTGTTGCCTGCGAGGCCGAGCGTGAGCCCGGTAGCGAACCCCTTGGAGGCCGCATCCTCGGTGACGGGGATATTGTCGATGACGAGCGTCAGAGTACGTCCGCCCGCGACCGGCGCCTCCGTCACGTTGCTGAAGAGCGCCGTGCTGCGCACCGTGTCGAGCACGATCGGCTTGGCGAACTCGGTCCCGCGCGCGTTCGGCGCGCCCTTGGTGCGAAACTCGAAGAGCACCTGGACAGGCTGCGGGGTCTTGCTCGCGCGCAGGTCTTCGGCGCGCACCGTCGGCAGCGCCGGGTCGATATACGAGTTCATGGAGATGCACCCGGAAAGCGATGCGGTCAGCGCAACCGGCAGGGTGATGCTGCGGAGTACGGCGAGCGTGGACTGCATGATGTTCCCCTTATTGTTATTGTGCCGGGGCAATCTATAACGCACCGGAGGAGGCGGTAAATGGACGACTTCACGGTACTGGACGGTTAGATAAAATCAGCAGGGACTGCAATGACCCAACGCCGAGATCTTGGGATCGCCATCGTGGGCGCCGGCCGCATCGGTGCGCTGCGCGCGCGGCTCGCCGCGGGCCATCCGGCAGTGCGCTTCCTCGCCATTGCCGACGCGGATGCGGCGCGGGCGCGCGATCTCGCGCAGAAGGTGGGGGCCGCGTTTCATTCCGGGGACAACCTGCAGGCGATGTCGCGCCCGGAGGTCGACGCCGTCATCGTCGCCACGAGCGAGGGCGAGCACACTGCCGCGGTGCTGCAGGCGCTCGAGCGCGGCAAGGCGGTGCTGGTCGAAAAGCCGATCGCGCTGGAGCTTGCCGAGGCCGACCGCATTGTCGCCGAGGTCGCGCGGCGCAACGCCGATCTGCGCGTGGGCTACAGCCGCCGCTACAAGGAGCGCTACCTCATCGCCAAGGAGCAGGTGCTCCAGGGTCGAATCGGGCGGATCGTGGGCGCGGCGGCGCGCGTGTTCAACTCGCGCGCGCAAGCCTTGGCAATGCTCAAGCGCAACCCGGGCGCGACTCCGGTCGTCGATGCGCTCACGTATTACGTGGACCTCGTGAACTGGCTGCTCGAAGGCGCGCGGGTCGCCGAAGTCTTCGCGCGCGGGCAAAAGGGCGTGCTCAAGGCAGCGGGGTACGACACGCACGACGTGAGCTGGGCCATCCTCACGTACGGCGACGGCGCGGTCGTGAACCTCGGGGTGAGCTACGCGCTCCCGGAGAAGTATCCGGCGCTTGGCCACGCCGCGCGCGTGGAAGTGCTCGGCACCGACGGCGTCATGATTCTCGACGACGATCACACCGACCAGCTCATGTATACCGACAAAGGCATGCCGCACGTCTACCTGCCGGACCATGCGGTCAACATGGTGTTCCTGCAAAGCGGCACGCCGGGGGATTGGGCGATGGGCGAGCTCTGGGGCCCCATCGCCAACGAGACGCGCGCGTGGCTCGACCACTTGGCGCTGGGCAAGCCTTGCGCGCTTGCGACCGCGCGCGAGGCCCGCCATACGCTGGAGGTCACGCTGGCGATCGAGCGCTCGGCGGCGAGCGGCAAGCCGATCGCCCTGCCTCTCGCCTCCCACAAATGATGGCAACTAACGTGGAGAAAGAAATGAGGGACAAGCTTTTCGAGCAGGGGCTGAGACTGCGAAAGCAGGTTCTCGGGGCAGCGTATGTCGACAGGCAGCTCAGGAACGCCGACGCGTTCTCGCGGCCGATGCAGGTGCTGGCGACCAAGTCGGCGTGGGGCATGGTGTGGACCCGCCCGGGACTGCCGCGCAAGGTCCGCAGCATGCTGAACATCGCGATGCTGGTCGCCCTGGGAAGGGCGGAGGAGCTCGAGCTGCACCTCGACGGCGCGCTGCGCAACGGTGTGACGAAGAAGGAGATCGGCGAGGTCCTGCTGCAGTCGGCGATCTATTGCGGCTATCCGGCCGCGCTCGGCGGCTTCAGGACCGCGCGCGAGTATTTCGCCAAGCACGAAAAGCCACGCCAGCGGAAAAAGTGATGGTCCTGCGCGTCGTCTGCGTCGCGCTTGCAGTGCTCGCGGCGGGCGCCGAAGGTGCGGACGTCTATCCGTCGAAGCCGATTCGCTTCGTCGTCGCCTTCCCGCCGGGCGGCGGCACCGATCTCGTCGCCCGCACCGTCGCGCCGCGGCTCGCCGAGCGCCTGGCGCAGCAGGTGGTGGTGGACAACCGGCCGGGCGCGGGAGGCAACCTCGGCACGGAGATCGTCGCGAAGAGCGCGCCCGACGGCTACACCATGCTGATGGGCTCCGTGGGACCGCTCGCCATCAACGCGAGCCTCTTCGCGCGCATGCCGTTCGACCCGCTCAAGGACCTCGCGCCGGTCACGCTCGCCGCGTCGACACCCAACGTCCTCGTCGTTCACCCTTCGCTTCCCGTCACGACGGTAAGGGAGCTGATCGCGCTCGCCAGGGCAAGGCCGGGCGCGATCAACTTTGCCTCCTCGGGGCAGGGCACGCCCGCGCAGCTCGCCGGAGAGCTGTTCAATTCGATGGCCGGAGTGAAGATGGTTCACGTGCCTTACAAAGGTGCGGCTCCGGCACTCGCGGATCTGCTCGGCGGCCAGGTGCAGGTCATGTTCTCCACCATGCCGCCCGCGCTGCCGCACGTCACGGCCGGGCGGCTGCGGGCGCTCGCGGTTGCCAGCCTGCGGCGCTCTCCAGCGGCGCCGGAGCTGCCGACCCTCGACGAAACTGCGCTGCCGGGATTCGAGGCGACGACCTGGCACGGCGTGATGGTTCCCGCCGGCACCCCCAGTGCGATCGTCGCGAAGCTCCATGACGACATCGTTGCCGTGCTGCGCACGCCGGAGATCGCCGAGCGGCTCTCGAGCCAGGGCGCGGAAGCGATCGGCAATACGCCCGAGGAGTTCGCTTCCTATATCCGGAGCGAAACGGCCAAGTGGGCGAAGGTGGTCCGGGAGTCGGGCGCGAAGCTCGAGTGAGTCGATGCTTGCGTCCAGCTTTCGGCCTGGGGATCGCGGTTGACTTGATCCGGTAAATCGGACTGCGGGAATAGAGCGTGTTCGGCTTCCTTCTCATACTTTGTGACGACTTTCGTCTTCGAGAAGGGGCAATCATGAAACGAAGTGGACCGAAGTTCGCCGCATTCGATCAGGGGCAGATCCCGCAGATCGCGGTGTTCAACCAGGCGAAGACGCCGCTCGGGCTGAATCTGGACGCCCTGGTCGCGGCGCTGCAGAAGTTCGTCACCGACTATGTCGTACCGGTGTGGGGCACGCCTGCGCGGCTGGTGAAGACGACGGACTTCAAGAAGGGCGCCTGGGGCGTCGTGTTCCTAGATACGGCGGACCAGGCGAATGCGCTCGCGTATCACGACCTCACGCCCGATGGCTTTCCCTTGTCCAAAGTGTTCGTGAAGACGATCGCCGAAGGCAAGGCTTCGCTTTCGGTCGCGACGTCGCACGAGCTCGTCGAGATGCTGGTCGACCCCGCGATCAACATGTTGACGACCGGACCGGATACCAAGGCGGCCTACGCGTACGAGGCCGCCGATCCGGTCGAGGACGACTCGCTCGCCTTCAGCGTGAATGGATTCAAGATGACGGACTTCATCTACCCGTCGTACTTCGAGATCTTCCGCAAGCCGGGCTCGACGAAGTTCGACTACCGCGGAAAGGTGGGGAGGCCCTTCCAGGTTCTCTCCGGCGGCTACCAGATCGTATTCAAGAATGGCAAGTGGAGCCAGGTCACGGCGTCGGCGGTGAAGTCGCGCGCCCTCAAGGGCGAGGACCGGCGACAGCACCGCAGCGAGATCCGGCCGAAACGCACTCGCAAGCGCTCGGCCAGGTCGCATCGGGGGCGCCGTTGAGGGGCTAGGCGGTCCCGGAGGTTTTATAATGCGGCTCCTATGCAGAAGGCTGCCGCAGAGGCTCAGGCAGGCGAAGGCGCGCTCACCCCGCAGGAGCTCGAGCTCGCCCAGCTGATCGTCAAGACGCTCAATCTCGAGGTGCCGGCCGTCGACCTCGACCCAGGGGCACCGCTATTCGGCGACGGTTTGGGCCTCGATTCGATCGACATCCTGGAGATCGCGCTCGCCATCTCGAAGGCCTACGGCGTGCGCCTGAAGTCCGACGACCAGGACAACGCGCGCATCTTCGCTTCGCTTCGCAGCCTGAACGAGCACGTCCGGAAGCTGCAGCGCGGCTAGATGCGCCTTGCGTGGAAGGCGCCGGTATTTCTCGCATTCGCAGGGCTGCCGTTGCTTGTCCACTTCGCCCTGCGCGACTCGCTGGGCGCGAACGCGCTCGCCGGGCTCGCTCACGCGGGCGCCTACCTCGCGCTGCTCTGGTATTTCGGCCGCACCCTGCGCCCGGGGCGCGAGCCGCTGATCACGCGGATCGCCCGCCGCATCCATGGCTCGGTGACGCCCGACATGGAGTGCTTCACGCGCCGCCTGACCGTCGCGTGGTGCGCGTTCTTCGCCGGGCAAGTCCTCGTTTCCGGCCTGCTGCTGGCCTTCGCGCCGCACGACATCTGGTCGATGTTCGTCAACGTGCTCGACCTGCCGCTGCTCGCGCTGATGTTCGTGGCCCAGCAGGCTTACCGGGCGCTGTGCTTCCCGCTCGTTCCACCCGTTTCCATCGCGCGCATCCTGACCGCGTTTGCCGAAGTGACCTCCCGGGCACCATGACCGCAGCCCTGCCGCTGCTCCAGGGCCACGCCACCGGCGGGGTGTTCGCCTGGCGCGCTGGCCGCGCCGTCGGCGTCGATGAGTTCTGGCGCGACGTGCGCCGCGTCGCGGCCGCCCTGCCGGAGCGGCACCATGTGTTCAATCGCTGCACGGACCGCTACCGCTTCGCCGTGGGGTTCGCGGCGGCGCTCGTGCGCCGTCAGGTGAGCCTGTTGCCGCCGAACGAGACGCCCGATCTCGTCGGC
The DNA here is from genome assembly GCA_035577785.1 of Burkholderiales bacterium. Lineage (GTDB taxonomy): Bacteria > Pseudomonadota > Gammaproteobacteria > Burkholderiales > SG8-39 > SCGC-AG-212-J23. The sequence goes on from DATLUZ010000187.1 coordinate 6,333, forward strand.
CGCCTGGTCGCGAGCTACCCGGACCTCTGCTGCCTCAGCGATGCGCCGGGCGCGCCCGCCGGGCTGGAGACGCTGGCGTTTCCCGAGCTGGGCGGCGGTGCAGCGGGGGCTTCCGACATGCCGGCCGTCCCGGCGGAGCAGCTCGCGGCCGTCCTGTTCACGTCCGGCTCCACCGGCGAGCAGAAGCCCTTCCCGAGGACCTGGGGCAGCATGGTGCGTAGCGCCGCAGAGGAGCTCGAAGCCCTCGGCCTGCGCGCGTTTCCGGGCATGGCTGTGATCGGCACCGTGCCGCCGCAGCATTCCTACGGCCTGGAATCCACGCTGCTGATGGCGATGCAGGGCGGGCTCGCGCTGCACGCCGGCCGGCCGTTCTTCCCCGCCGATATCCGCAGCGAGCTGGATGCGCTGCCGCGCCCGCGCAGCCTGGTGACCACGCCCATCCACCTGCGCGTGCTGCTCGGCGAGCCGGACGAGCTGCCCAGCGTCGATCTCGTGCTCTGCGCTACCGCCCCGCTGGCGCCGCAGCTCGCGGCGACGGCTGAGGCACGCTTCGGTGCCCCGCTGCACGAAATCTACGGTTGCACCGAGGCGGGCCAGGTCGCCACCCGGCGCACCGTGGAGACGAACGAGTGGCGGACGCTGCCGGGTGTTCAACTCCGCGGCGACAGCCGGGGCGCCTGGGCGAGCGGCGGCCACATCGAGGGCGAAGTGCTGCTCGCCGACGTCATCGAGCTGCGCGGCAGCGACAGGTTCCTGCTGCATGGCCGCACCTCCGATCTGGTGAACATCGCCGGCAAGCGCACCTCGCTCGCGCATCTCAACTACCACCTGAATTCGATCGAGGGCGTGCTCGACGGCGTCTTCATCGTGCCGGACGACGACGGCGAGGCCGTGGCCCGCCTTGCCGCATTCGCGGTCGCTCCGGGGCATACGGCGGAATCCCTGATGAGCGCTCTGCGCCTGCGCATCGACCCTGCCTTCCTGCCTCGGCCGCTCTGCATGGTCGAAGCGCTGCCGCGCAACGACATCGGCAAGCTGCCGCGGGAGTCGCTCACGCGGATCGTCGCCGGCCCGTGAGCGCCGCCGCACCCCGCCGCGGCGTCGTCGAGCGCGTCTTCCTGCCGGACCATCCCTCCTCGCGCGGGCATTTCGAGGGCAATCCCATCATTCCGGGGGCAGTGCTGCTGAGCGAAGCCATCCAGGCGATCGAGCGGAGCATTGGCGCGCCGCGCGCGCCTTTCTCGATCTCCTCCGCGAAATTCCTGCGCCCCGCGCGACCGGGAGATCGCGTGGTGATCGAGTTCTCGCGCAGCGGCGGCGAGATCAGCTTCAGCTGCGCCGTCGAAGGCAGGATCGTGCTGGCCGGCAGGATGTCATGCCCCGACCCGTCGACGCACGCGTAGCGGGCGAGGTGCACGAGCCCGACTGGGTGCACCGGCCCGAGCGCGGCAACGCGCTCGCGCTGCGCGTGATCGTCTGGGTGGCGAGGGTGATCGGGCGGAGCGCGGCGCGGCTCCTGCTCTATCCCATCTGCCTCTACTTCGTCGCGTTCTCGCCGCGCGCGCGCTCGGCTTCGCGCGAGTATCTCGGCCGGGTGCTCGGCCGCAAGGCGCGGCCGCGCGATCTCTTCCGCCACTTTCACAGCTTTGCGGCGGTGCTGCTCGACCGCATCTTCCTGCTGAACGACGAGCTCGCCCGCTTCGAAGTGCGCATGCACGGCTTCGATGTCTTCGAACAGGCGGTGGCCCAGGGAGAAGGCTGCATGATCCTCAGCGCGCACCTCGGCAGCGCCGAGGTTGCGCGCGCGCTCGGCAGGACGAAGGGACTGCGGATCCGCATGCTGATGTACGAGGAAAACGCGCGCAAAGTGGGAGCCATCCTGCGGGGCGTCAATCCGAGCCTCCACGACGACATCATTCCGCTCGGCCGCCTCGATGCCATGCTGCAGGTGGAGGCCGCGTTCGAGCGCGGCGAAGTCGTCGGCATGCTGGCGGACCGTACCCTCGGCGAAGGGGGAAAAATGAGCTGTGAATTCTTGGGCCGGCCGGCGCTCTTCCCCACCGGGCCGATTCGCGTCGGCATCATCCTGAATCGGCCCATGCTGCTGCTCTTCAGCGTCTACCGCGGTGCGAACCGCTACGACATCCACATCGAGCGTTTCGCCGCGCCGGGCGAAGAGCGCGTTCGCGCCCGCAATGGCGCAGTCGAGGCGCTGCTGCGACGCTATGTGGGACGGCTGGAGCACTACTGCCGTGTCGCGCCCTACAACTGGTTCAACTTCTATGACTTTTGGCGGTAGGGCGCGCGCGGTTCTGCTGGCTGCGGCTCTGGCGCATGGCGTTGCGGCGGCCGCCGAAGGGGCCGCCGAAGAGTCCGCCTGGAATGTCGCGCGGCTGATGCAGGAGCTCGCCAAGGTGAAGACGTCGAAGGGGCGATTCGTGGAGCGCCGGTACGTCGGCATCCTCACTACGCCGCTCGAATCTTCCGGCACGCTGCTGTACGTGGCACCCGATCGCCTCGAGAAGCGCACGCTGTCGCCGCGGGTGGAAAGCGTGCTGCTGGAGGGCGAGCAGCTGACCCTCGAGAGCGGGCAGCCGAAACGGCGCCGCAGCATCCGCCTCGAGGACTACCCCGCGGTCGGCGTCTTTGTCGAAAGCATCCGCTCCACCCTGGCGGGAGACCTGGCGGCGCTGAAGCGCCTGTTCGAGATCGCGCTCGAGGGGGACGAGCGCAAATGGCGCATGGTGCTCAAGCCGACCGATCGGAATATGCAGGAGCTGCTGAGCGAGATCCGCGTCGGCGGCAGCCGCGGCACCATCCACTCGATCGAATTCATCGAGCCCAACGGCGACCGTTCGACGATGACGATCACCCGCGACACGCCGTGACCGCGGGAGAGCGCTGGGCCGTCGGTGCATGGCTCGCGTTCCTCGCGGCCGGCGTATGGATCGTCGCACACACGACGTTTACTACCGACGTTTCCGCTTTCCTGCCTCGCTCGCCGACACCGGAGCAGCAGGTGCTGGTCGAGCAGCTGCGTGAAGGCGTGGTTTCCCGGCTGGTGCTCGTCGCGCTCGAGGGCACGCCGCCGGCCTCGCTGGCGCAAGCGAGCAAATCGATGGCGGCGGAGCTGCGCCAGGACGCGAGCTTCGTCTCGGTGGAGAACGGCGACGGCAGCGGCGCCGGTGCGGATCGCGACTTTCTTTGGCGCCATCGCTACCTGCTCAGTCCCGCCGTCAGCCCGGAGCGCTTCTCGGCCGCGGGGCTGCGCGAGCGCCTCGAGGAGACCCTGCGGTTGCTCGATTCGCCCGCCGGCACGCTGGTGCGGCGTGTCGCGCCGAGCGATCCCACGGGGGAGCTGCTGCAGATCCTCGAACACCTCGAGACGCAATCGCGGCCGGCGACGCGGGAAGGCGTTTGGTTCTCTCGCGACGGCCGGCGGGCTTTGCTGCTCGCGCAGACTCGCGCGCCCGGCTACGACGTGGGCGCGCAGGAACACGCGATTGCGCGGATCCAGGAGGCGTTCTCCCGCGCTGATGCTGGCGAGGCGAAGCTGCTGCTCTCCGGACCGGGTGTATTCGCGGCCAGAACGCGGGTAGCGGTGCGCGACGACGCATTGCGTCTGTCGCTCATCGCGACGGCACTGGTCGCGGGGCTGCTCTTCGCCGTCTACCGTTCCGGCCGGCTGCTCGCGCTCGGTCTCCTGCCCATAGCGAGCGGCGCGCTCGCCGGTATCGCGGCCGTAAGCCTCGGCTTTGGCTCTGTCCACGGCATTACGCTCGGCTTCGGCGTTACGCTGATCGGCGAAGGGGTGGACTACGCGATCTATCTCTTCACGCAGGCCGCCGGAGAGGGAGGGCCTGCCGCACTCGAGCGCATCTGGCCAACGCTGCGCCTCGGAGTCTTGACCTCGATTTGCGGATTCAGCGCGATGCTGTTCTCCGGGTTCACGGGGCTGGCGCAGCTCGGCCTGTTCTCCATCGTCGGCCTGCTGGTCGCGGTGGCGGTGACGCGCTGGGTTCTGCCCGGAATGCTTCCGCCGACGCTGGACGCACCGATCGTCGGCACGGCCGGACCCTGGGCGAGCGCGGCGGCGCGCCGCGCGCCGTCGCTGCGCTACCCGTTGCTCGTCCTGGTCGCGGTCGTCGCCGTCCTGCTGGTCACGCGCGGCAAGCACCTTTGGAGCGAGGACCTGGCGAGCCTGAGCCCCGTGCCGCGCGCCGATCAGGCGCTGGACGAGAAGATGCGCGGCGAGCTCGGCGCGCCCGACGTGCGTTTCTTGATCGTCATCCACGCGCCCGAGCGGGAAGCGGCGCTGCAGGCAAGCGAGGCGATCGCAGACGGACTGCGCGAGGCCTCGCAGGCCGGGATGCTGGAAGGATACGAATCTCCTGCCGACTACCTTCCGAGCCAGAAGACGCAGGAAGCGCGCCGCCAGGCGCTGCCGGAGCCGGCGCAGTTGCGCGCCAACCTCGAAAAGGCCGTGGCCGGACTGCCTTTTCGGGCAAAGGTGTTCGAGCCGTTCCTTGCCGACGCGGCCGCCGCGCGCAGCATGCCGCCGGTCGTGCGCGGCGACATGCAGGGCACCCACCTCGCGTTGCGGTTCGACAGCCTGATCGCCCGGCGCGCAGGCGGATGGGCCGCCATGTTGCCTTTGCGCAATGTCGCCGACGCGGCCGGAGTAGCGCGCCATCTCGCCGCGCCCCCGGGCGCGCAAGCGGTCCTGCTCGATCTCAAGCGCGAGTCGGAGGAGCTCTACCACAGCTATCGCGCCCAGGCGCTCGCCTATTCCCTCCTCGGCGCGGCGGCGATCGGCGCGCTGCTCATCGCCAGCTTGCGGTCGCTGCGCAGCGTTTTCGCCGTGCTGGCGCCGCTCGTCGCCGCGGTGCTCGTCACGACCGGCGTGCTGGCGCTGGCGGGCGCTTCGCTTTCCATCTTCCACCTGGTGGGATTGCTGCTCGTGGTTGCGATCGGTTCGAACTATTCGCTGCTCTTCGACCGGCAGGCGAGCTCGCGAAGCGACCGTGAGCGCACCCTCGTGTCCCTGCTCCTCGCCAACGCGACTACGGTGATCGGTTTCGGGCTGCTGTCATTCTCCAGGGTGCCGGTGCTGCACGACATCGGCATCACGGTCGGCCTGGGAACGGTGCTGGCGCTGGTTTTCTCCGCTATCCTCGGCCGCCGCCATGAGCACGCCTGAGCTGCGCATCCGTTGGCGCCCTGCGCCGCTGGTGGGGCTCGCCGTGCTCGCGATGGCCGCGGCCTGCGCCGCGGTCGCTTGGCGCCCTTCGCTCTGGCCATGGGCGGCCGCGGCGATTGCGGCGAGCTTCTTCTTGGTCACCGCCGGCGTATTCCTGCCGCGCAGCCGGTGGCTGGGCGATAACCTCACACGGCTCCCCGCGCAAAGCGCCGCGCGCGGGATGATCAGCCTCACCTTCGACGACGGCCCGGACCCCGAGCTGACGCCGCGGGTCCTCGACCTGCTCGACCGCCATGGCGCGAAGGCGACCTTCTTCTGCATCGCAAGCAAGGCCGCCGCGCATCCCGAGCTGGCCCGGGAAATCGTGCGGCGCGGACACAGCGTGGAGAATCACAGCCTGCGCCATTCCAACGCCTTCGCGCTCTACGGCGTGTTCCGCTTGCGACGGGACGTGGAATCGGCGCAGGCCATCCTCGGCGGCATTACGGGAAGCCGGCCGTCCCTTTTCCGGGCCCCCATGGGACTGCGCAGCCCGCTGCTCGATCCCGTGCTCGCGCGCTGCGGCCTGCGCTACGTCTCCTGGACGCGGCGAGGATTCGACGGCGTCGACCGGAACGCGGCCAGGATTCTGCGGCGGCTCGCCGGAGCGCTGGCGGCGGGCGACATCGTCCTGCTGCACGACTCCAGGCCGACCGTGCTCGCGGTGCTGCCGGAGCTCCTGGAACGAGTGGCGGCCCAGGGCCTGACCTCGGTCACGCTGGCAACCGCGCTCCACGATGGACGCGCGGTTTAGGCCCGTGTTCGAGGCCGCGACGCGGCCTTATCGGGCGGCCGGAAGGTACGCGTGGTTCGCTGCGAAAGGAAAGCTGCGCCACGACCCGGTGTTCCATGCATTGCTGCGCAGAGGCTTGCTGCCCGACGGTGGCAGCCTGATCGACCTCGGCTGCGGTCAGGGCTTGCTGCTGTCGCTCCTCAGGGCTGCGCGCGACCAGTACGCGGCCGGCCGATGGCCGGCCGACTGGCCGGCGCCGCCGACGCGCCTGAGCCTCCGCGGCGTCGACGCGCATGCCGGCCGCGTGCAGCTCGCGCGCCGGGTGCTGAATGGCGGCGCGCAGTTCGAGGTGCGCGATCTGCGCGAGTTCGACTTCCCGCCCTGCGCAGCGATCGTGATGCTGGACGTGCTGCTTTACCTCCGCGAAGCGCAGCAGGAAAGCGTCCTCGACAAGGCGACCGCAGCGCTGCGGTCCGGCGGGCTGCTGCTGCTGCGCGAGCCCGACGCCGACGCGGGTGTGGCGCTGCACTTGACGAAGCTCAGCGCGCGATTCGAAGCAGCGCTGCGCGGCAAGCTTGCGCAGCCGCTGCACTGCCGCAGCGCCGCGCGCTGGATCGCCGACCTGTCGCGGCGCGGCTTCGCCGTCGATGCCACGCCGATGAGCCAGGGCACGCCATTCTGCAACGTCCTGTTCGTCGCCAGGAAAGTCGTTTAAATTCCGCTGGTGCAGCCGCTCGTCATCACCCGCTATTCCGTCGTGAATTGCCTGGGGATCGGGGCACGCGCGGTCGCCGAAGCGCTGTTTGCCGGACGCTCGGGGCTGGCGCCGTGCGATTTCGAGGACGTGGCGTTTCCAACCCACGTCGGTCGCGTTCGCGCGCTCGAAGCGCAGCCGGTGCGCGCGGACCTGGCCGCCTTCGAATGCCGCAACAACCGCCTGGCGCAGCTCGCGCTGGAGACCGACGGCTTCGCGGCCGCCGTGGCGGAAGCCCGCGAGCGCTACGGCGCCGCGCGCGTCGGAGTGTTCATGGGCACCAGCACCTCCGGCATCCTGGAAACCGAGCTCGCCTACCGCCGCCGCGACCCGGGCACCGGGGCGCTGGCCGCCGGCTTCCGCTACGCGCAGACGCATAACACTTTCTCGCTGGCCGACTTCGTGCAGCGCTATCTCGCGCTGCGCGGCCCCGCGATGGTCGTCTCGTCGGCCTGCTCCTCCTCGGCGAAGGTGTTCGGCAACGCGGCGCGCATGATGGCAGCGGGGATCTGCGACGCGGCAGTGGTCGGAGGGGTCGATACGCTGTGCCTCACCACGCTCTGCGGATTCCATTCGCTCGAGCTCACCGCGCGGGGGCCGTGCCGGCCGTTCGACGCGGCGCGCGACGGCATCTCGATCGGCGAAGGCGGCGGCTTCGCGCTGCTCGAACGGGAAGATGCCGCGGGCGCAGACGCGAGGCTGCTCGGCGTCGGCGACAGCTGCGACGCTCACCACATGTCGACCCCGCACCCGGAGGGCCTCGGCGCCCGGCTCGCCATGCAGCAGGCGTTGCGCAGCGCGGGCCTTTCTCCTCGCGACATCGACTACGTGAACCTGCACGGCACCGGGACGCGCACGAACGACGTGGCGGAGGACCGCGCGGTATCGGCACTGTTCGAGGGACCGACGCCCTGCAGCTCGACCAAGGGAGCGACCGGCCATCTGCTCGGCGCGGCCGGCGTGACCGAGATCATCATCTCGATCCTCGCCATGAAGCACGGGATTCTCCCGGGCAGCGCCAATACCCGCGAGGTCGATCCGGCGATGCGCTCGAGGTATCTGGTCGAGCCGCGGCGCGCCGCCGCGCGTCGGGTGCTCAGCAACTCGTTCGGCTTCGGCGGCAGCAATTGCAGCGTGGTGCTGGAGGCGACGACTTGATGCGCGCATTCGTGCAGGGCATCGGCCTGGTCGGCCCGGGGCTGAACGGCTGGCAGGCGAGCCGCCCTGCGCTCGCGGGCGAGCAGCGCTACCAGGCGGCCCCGACCTCGGTCGCGGCGAGCCCGCTGCTGCCGGCGGTCGAGCGCCGGCGAGCCGGCATGCCGGTACGGCTTGCGCTCGCGGCCGGCATCGAGGCGATCGAGAATTCCGGGCTCGATGCGGCGGAGTTGCAGACGGTATTCGCCTCCTCCAGCGGGGATTGCGACAACGTGCACGCGATCTGCGAATCCCTCGCCGCGGCGGACCGCCAGGTTTCGCCGACGCGCTTCCACAACTCGGTTCACAACGCCGCCGCAGGCTATTGGAGCATCGCCACCCAGTGCAGGGCCGCGTCCACCAGCCTGTGCGCGTACGATGCCAGCTTCGGCGCGGGGCTGCTCGACGCGGCGTCGCAGGTCGCGCTGGACCGGCAGCCGGTCGCGGTGATCGCCTATGACCATCCCTATCCCGCGCCGCTCGGTGCGGCGCGCGAGATCAAGGCAAGCTTCGGCGTGGCGCTGGTGCTGGCTCCCCAGGCCGGCCGCAGGTCGCTCGGCGCGCTGGAGATCGAGTTCGAGACAGAGGCTGCCGCGGTTACCCGCATGGGCGATGTCGGTCTGGAAGCGCTGCGCAGCGGCGTGCCGGCTGCGCGCTGCCTGCCGCTGCTCTCGGAATTGGCGAGGGGAGGGCGCGGCGAAATTGTGCTCGATCTGCCGGCCGGCGCCCATTTGCGCGTGGAGGTCACGCCGTGCGCCTAGGCCGCGCGGAGATCGCACGCCTGATTCCGCACAGCGGCCCCATGTGCCTTCTCGACGGCGTCGTGCAGTGGGATGCGGAGCGGATCCAGTGTATCAGCCGCGGGCAGCGCGCCGTGGACAACCCGCTGCGGAGCGGCGAGCAGCTTCCGGCCTTGTGCGGGATCGAATATGCGATGCAGGCGATGGCCGTGCACGGCGGCCTGACCGGCAAGGTGGGCAGCCGACCACGCGCCGGCTACCTCGCGAGCCTGAGAAACCTGGATTGCCGCGCGGCGCGGCTCGACGACTGCGCCGGCGATCTGCTGGTCGAGGCGGAGCTGGTGGCGGGCGAGAGCTCGCACGCCACCTATCGCTTCAGCCTTCGGATCGGCGGCGTCGAGGTGCTGAGCGGCCAGGCGCTCGTCGTGCTCGACGCGGCGGCGGGCGGATGAAGAGGCGCGCGCTCGTCACCGGCGGCAGCGGGGCGATCGGCGCGGCCATCTGCGCGCGGCTCGCCGCCGACGGCCTGCACGTGACCGTGCACGCGAACACCCGTCTGGCGGAGGCCAGGCGCGTCGCGGCAGGCATCCGGGAGCGCGGCGGCTCCGCCGACGCGGTCGCGTTCGACGTTACCGACGCGGAGCGGACCGCCGTCGCCGTCAAGGAGCTGCTGGCGGCAGGGCCGGTGCAGATTCTCGTCAACAATGCCGGCATCCACGACGACGCCGTGCTGCCGGGGATGAAGCGCGAGCAGTGGACGCGCGTGATCGAAGTGTCGCTGCACGGATTCTTCAACGTCACGCAGTCCCTGCTGCTGCCGATGATGGCCACGCGATGGGGTCGCATCATCAGCCTGAGCTCGGTGGCGGCCCTGATGGGCAACCGCGGGCAGGCCAACTACGCGGCCGCCAAGGCGGGACTGCACGGCGCGACGAAATCGCTCGCCATCGAGCTGGCGAGCCGCGGCGTCACGGTGAACGCGGTGGCGCCTGGAATCATCGACAGCGGGATGACGAGCGGCCGGTTCGACAAGGAGGCCATCGCGCGGCTCGTGCCGATGAAGCGCCCGGGCAGGGCGGACGAAGTAGCCGAGCTGGTCGCGTTCCTGGCCTCGGAGAAGGCGGGCTACATCTCCGGCCAGATCATCTCGATCAACGGCGCGATGGCCTAGGCCGCAATAATCTGCTTGCGTCGCAACCAGGCCTTGAAGCTGGTCTTGAGGTTAAGCAGGCTGAAGAAGTAGTAAAGCGCCTTGAAGGCGACGAGGCCCAGGCGCGTTGGCGTGCCGCGGAAGATGTCGCCCGCGAGGATGGAGAGCAGCGAGGACTGCATGCCCAGGTGGTTGCCAGGGTTCATGAAGAGATACCGCAGGATGGGCGACGTGCCGCGGTAGATGAACCAGGTAAACGACGACGTGCCGTGGTGCACGCTGGCGTCGTAGGCCTTCATCGCGCTGCGCGCGCGCTCGGGGCGGTCGAGGCAGGTCTCGACGGTGTCCGCGCCGACGAACGCGCTGTGCATCGCCAGGAGCACGCCCGACGAGAAGATCGGATCGATGAACGCGAATGCGTCGCCGAGCAGGATGTAGCTCTCGCCCACCGACTGGCGCGAGCTGTAGGAATAGTTGCCGGTGGCGGTGACCGGCGAGATGAGCGTGGCGTCGCGCAGCCGCTCGGCGAGCTGCGGGCAGAGGGCAATCGTATCGAGCAGGAACTGGCGCGGCTCGGTCTTGCGGGTCTTCATGTAGTACGGCCAGCACACCGCGCCGATGCTGGTCGCGTCGCCGGTTAGGGGGATGAACCAGAACCAGCCGTGGTCGAACCAGAAGATCGAGATGTCGCCTTCGCGTCTGCCCGTCAGACGCGTCGCGCCGGCGAAATGGCCGAAGACGGCCGCGCTGTTGTGCTCGCGGTTGCGTTGCTTGCAGCCGAAGTGGTTGGCGAGGAAGGTGTCGCGCCCGGACGCGTCGACCACGAACTTCGTGCGCCAGATGCGTTCGCTCCCGTTCTCCAGGCGTGCGGTCACGTCGGCGCCGCCGGGACGGAAGCCCACCCGCGTCACGCGGCAACCCTCGATCGCGCGCGCGCCCTTGCGCACGGCGTTGCGGAACAGGATATGGTCGAAGTCCGCGCGACGCACATGGTAGGCCCCGGGAAAACCCTTGTCCCAGGCGTCGGCGAACTCCAGCCCCGAGGCCTTGCCTGCCGTTTCGCCGTCGGGCGGTGCGTTGAATTCGACGCCGTATTTCGGCATGCCGATGGCCTCGATTTCCGCGGCTACGCCCAGGCGCTCGAATAGCTCCTGGTTGAGCGGCAGGAGCGACTCGCCGATGTGGAAGCGCGGATGGCGCGACTTCTCGAGCATGAGAACGTCGCGCCCGCGCTGCGCGAGCAGGGCCGAGATCGTCGCTCCGGCGGGGCCGCCGCCGATGACGAGAATTTCACAGCCGTTGTCGGCCGCGTCCGCCATCATGGCTCCTCTTTGAAGGCTTCTCTGTCCTTCATTATATTAGAGGCATGAGTCCCGAACGGCAGTCAGGGAGGCTGGCCGCGGTCATTCCCGCCTACGACGAGGCGGCGACCATACGCGACGTCGCCGAGCGCACGCTGGCACAGCTCGCGAAGGTCATCGTAGTCGATGACGGCTCGAGCGACGGCACCGCCAGGGAGCTCGCCGGCCTGCCGGTCACGCTCATCCGCAACCCCCGCAACCTCGGCAAGTCAGCCAGCCTGTGGCGCGGCATCGCGCTCGCGCTCGCCGAAGGCGCCGAGGCGGTGTTGACGCTCGACGCCGACGGGCAGCACCGGCCGGAGGACATTCCGCGGCTGCTCGAGGCCCACCGGCGTGATCCGGCTGCGCTGGTGGTCGGCGCGCGGCTGCACCAAAGTGCGGCGATCCCCTCCGAGCGCTACTACGCCAACCGCTTCGCCAACTTCTGGATTGCCTGGGCGGCGGGCGAGCGCATGCAGGACAGCCAGTCGGGCTTCCGCGTGTACCCGGCGCCGCTGCTCCTCGCGCTGCCGCCGCGCGTCGGCCGGGCGGCAAGCTTCGTATTCGAAAGCGAGGCGCTGATCGAGGCGGGACGCCGCGGCACCCGGCTCGAGTGGGTGGCGATCCCGGCGATCTACACGCCGCGCGGACGGCCGAGCCATTTCCGTCCGATCGTGGACGTCGCCCTTATTACGCGCATGGTGGCCTGGAAGCTGGTCTCGCGCGGCCTTTACCTGGGCGGCTTGTTCCGTAGCTTGCGCGACGCGTAGAAAACTGCCGGGAATGAAGCGCGCTCTCGTTGCGGCGCTTATGGCGTCTGCGGCGCTCGTGGCGGCCGTGCGCGCCGAGCCGCGACCGAAATGGGAGGCGGGCGCCGGCGCGACCGGCCTCACGCTGCCCGACTACCGCGGCTCGGACGAAACGCGAGAGTACGCATTTCCGCTGCCGTACTTCGTCTATCGCGGCCCGACCATGCGCTTCGACCGCGACGGCCTGCGCGGGGTGCTGCACGAGTCGGACCGCGTCGAGTTCGACCTGAGCGTGGCCGGCGCGCTGCCCGTGAAGAGCGACCGCAACCGCGCGCGCGCCGGGATGCCCGACCTCGATCCCGTGCTCGAGATCGGTCCCAAGCTCAACCTCACGCTGTGGCGCGACCGGCCGAACGAGCGGCGCCTCGACGTGCGCTTCGCGTTGCGCGGCGTGGTGGCGACCGATCTCACGCACGCGAAGGACGCGGGCGCCGTTTTCTATCCGCATCTCTACTTCGACTCCAGGCCGACGTTCCTCGGCGGGAAATGGGATTTCAGCGCGCAGCTCGGGGCGCTCTACGGCTCCGAGCGCTACCACCAGTACTACTACGGCGTCGCTCCGCAGTTCGCCACGCCGCAGCGCTCCGCCTATGAAGCGCCCGGCGGCTATTCGGGCGTGACCAGCGCCACCTCGCTCACGCGGCGCTTCGGCAAGCTGTGGGTCGGCGGATTCGCGCGCTACGATGCGCTCGACGGCGCCGTGTTCGAGCCTAGCCCGCTCTTCAGGAAGCGCCAATACTTCGCGGCCGGCGTGGCGGTCGCGTGGGTTTTCGCCGAGTCGAAGGAACAGGTCGAAGTGGACGACTAGATGAAGATCTTCCTGAGCTACGCCTCCGAGGACCGCGAACAGGCGAAGTCCATCTACCTGCCGCTGCACGAGCAGGGACACCGCGTGTTCTTCGACCGCAGCGACCTGCCGGCGGGGGAGGAGTATCACAATCGCATCCGCAAGGCGATCGAAGCTTCCGACCTCTTTGTGATGCTGGTCAGTCCGTATGCGATCGACAACGGCAGCTATACGCTGACCGAGCTCGACATCGCGGAGAGGGCTGGAGCGAGGCTCCTGCCGGTGATGCTGCGCAAGCCGGATGTCGAATCGTTGCCGGCGGCGATCAAGGCCGTGACCTTTCTCGAGACAGACGGTAGCCTGCCCGGCGCGGTCGCGGCCGAAGTGCACCGCATCAGTCGCGAGCTGTCGAGGCGGAGAAGGAGATACGCGATCGCGGCGCTCGCAGTGGTCGCCGCCGTCTCGATCGCGGCTTTCTACGCGACCAAGTCGCGACTCTGGAATGCAGAGACCGGCAAGGACGGGGCACCGACGGTCCTGATTCCGGCGGGCCTGTTCATCATGGGCGACGACAGGGTTTCGCCGCGCCGGCGGATCTACGTGGATGCGTTCCGCATGGACAAGTACGAGGTCACGGTGGGGCGCTATGCCAAGTTCCTGCAGAGCACCGGCAACATGAGGCCGCCGGAAGAATGGGACACCGTGGATGTCAAGCTGCAGGCCGAGCTCCCGGTTGTCGGGGTCGACTGGCAGGACGCCGCCAGCTACTGCCTGTGGGCAGGGAAGCGGCTGCCTACGGAGGCCGAATGGGAGAAGGCGGCGCGAGGTGGCGACGAGCGCAGGTATCCCTGGGGCAATGATGCGCCGACGGCCGATCACGCGACATTCGGGAAACCGTACCGGAACCCGGTCTACAAGGACGGGGTCGCGCGCGTCGGAGCGCATCCAAAAGGGGCCAGCCCCTTCGGCATCCACGATCTCTCGGGCAACGCGGGGGAGTGGGTAGCCGATTGGTACGCGGACAGTTTTCCGCGCAGCGACGTGCGCAATCCGAAAGGCCCGGAGCGTGGCGAGGGCAAGGTCGTGCGCGGCGGAGGCTGGTACGACGGTCCGGACCGTATTACCGCGACCAGGCGGATGCACTCGAATCTGCAGAACCGCGCCGATGACGTCGGGTTTCGTTGCGCGAGTGATTAGAACGATCGCTGATGTGCAGAAAAATAGTATTCGAGATTTGTCGCATGCGGGCGACACAATGAAAGCCGTGTCCTTTCGCACGCTCGTTATGTGAGACCTGCGAAAATACCGCTCGCGTCCGGCAATTCCGGCATAACGGGGTTGCCGAAAACATCTTCACAATTCCTGACGCGGCAACTAACAAACACGACTTCCGATGGCTGCGCTCAACGAGAACAAATCAGGGATGACCGCACGCAGCGGCCAGTGGCTGGCGCTGCTATGCGCTTTCAGTCTCGCCGCTTGCGGCGGCGGATCGAGCGACGGCAGCGGAGCCTCACAATCGCCGCTTGCACAGCCGCCTGGCACACAGCCGCCGCCAACCCCGCCCGCGCCGACGGTTTCCCTGAGCGCCGCACCGACCGCCGTTAACGCGGGCGGTTCGACGCAGCTCGCCTGGTCCTCGACCAATGCTTCGGCGTGCACGGCCAACGGCGCCTGGTCCGGCACCAAAGCCACCTCGGGCAACCAGACGATCAGCTCCATTTCGGTCACCAGCACCTATGGCCTGATCTGCACCGGCACCGGTGGAAGCACGACGCGATCCGTGACGGTGAGTGTGAATGCGCCGCCCCCGCCCGCGCCCACGGTTTCGCTGAGCGCGGCGCCGACGACAGTGGCCGCAGGCGGTTCGACCCTGCTCACCTGGTCTTCGAGCAATGCCTCGAGCTGCACCGCGTCCGGCGCCTGGTCGGGCGTCAAGGTGACGTCGGGCAACGAGACCATCAATTCCATTTCTGCCCCGAGCACGTACACGCTGACCTGCACGGGCAACGGGGGCGCCACCGCGCGTTCTGCCACCGTGAATATAGCCGGGACGGCTGGCGTGAGCGGTGCGGTGGACAGCAGCCTGCTCAACCGCCACCAGGAGAGCGCCAACCTGGTGTACGCGTTCGCCGGCTTCAATTCGACGAGCGGCACGCCCGCCGCCACGGTTCCCGTGACGCAGGACGCCGGTGCCTGCACATTCCGTTACGCCCTCACGGGGCTTGCCAACGGCAACTACACCGTAGCCCTCACGAGCGACGGCGGCACTACCTTCAAGCGCAGCGCCAATGTCACGGTGTCGAGTGCGATCGCGAACCAGGCATTCACGCCCACACGCGTGGTGCAGGTCGGCCCCGGCCGCCAGTTCACCGACCCAAGCCAGATCACCGGCCTCTTAAGCGGCGACGTAGTGGAGATCGACGCAGGCACGTACAACGGCCCCGCGGTGACCTGGTCGACGAGCAACCTTACTCTCCGCGGCGTGGGTGGCCGGGCGCATCTCGTTGCGCCGGCCACCATCTCGAACGGGAAAGCCATCTGGGTTACGGCCGGCACCAACATCGCGGTGGAGAACATGGAATTTTCCGGCGCGGCCGTTCCGGACAAGAACGGCGCCGGCATCCGCGCCGACGGCCAGGATCTCGCCGTCTGCGGCAGCTATTTTCACGACAACGAAAACGGCGTCCTCGGCGGCGGCGGCAACGTGCTGATCGAGTACAGCGAATTCGCCCGCAACGGCGCGTGCGTAACAGGGTTCGGCTGTTCGCACAACATGTACATCGACGCCGCGCGTCTCACCCTGCGCTACAGCTATTCGCACCACGCGAACATCGGCCACCTCGTGAAAAGCCGCTCGCGGGAGAACTACATACTCTACAACCGCATCATGGACGAGGCCGACGGCACCTCGAGCTACACCATCGATCTGCCGAATGGCGGCCTGTCCTACGTCATCGGCAACCTGCTGCAGCAAGGTCCTAACACCGACAACCCGACGATACTCATCTATGGCGAGGAGGGTGCGACCAACCCAAGCCAGACGTTGTATGTCGTCAACAATACCTTCGTGAACGACCGGGGATCGGGCACTTTCGTCGAGCTCTCGGGCGGCACCACCGCGACGCTGCAGAACAATCTGTTCGTCGGCGGCGGCACCGTAGTCAGCGGCGGCGCGGTGACACAGACTACGAACCAGACCACCAGCACGCCGAATTTCGTCAATAGAACGACGTTCGACTACCGTCCGACCGCGACCACGCCGGGCATCAATGCGGGAACGGCGCCGGGGCTTGGCGGCACGTTCGATCTCACGCCGGTCTTCCAATACGTGCACCCCACCAACCGGCAGGCGCGCCCGGTCAACGGCGTCATCGATATCGGCGCCTACGAGTTCGTTCCTTAGTGTACGGGGGGCCCGCCGCACGGCGACGCTATAAGGACGTGGATCGCCGCCAGCGGGACCAGTTTGCGGGCAGATCGTGCGCATTTCCGCACGAAAATTTGTCCTGCGCAGACTTAGTGTTATCCCGCTGTCCGGGGTGTGGCTGCGCAAGCGCGCACCATGGGATACTGGTCCTCAAAAAAGGGCTCACATGTCGACGCATCTGGCGGAAAAGCCTCGGGCCGTTCAGGGTTCCATTCGGATCGAGCACGTCTCGGTCGAGTTCAGGCGCGACGGCGTCGCCATGCTTGCGCTGAAGGACATCGAACTGGCGATCGAGCCGGGAGAGTTCACTGCGCTGCTGGGTCCTTCGGGCTGCGGCAAGTCGACGCTGCTCAACGTGATTGGCGGGATGGTGCGTCCCGCCCGTGGCGAGGTTCGCATCGACGACACGCCGGTGACGGAGCCGACCGCGCGCTGTGGCGTCGTGTTCCAGCAGCATTCGCTGTTCCCCTGGATGACGGCGCTGGGCAACGTGGCTTTCGGCCCGCGCATGCTGGGTCACGCTTCGCCCGAGGCCGAGGCTCGCGAGTTCCTGGCCCTCGTCGGCCTGGAGAAGTACTCCGGGGCTTACCCGGCGCAGCTTTCCGGCGGCATGCAGCAGCGCGTCGGCATCGCGCGCGCGCTCGCCACGCGGCCGCCCGTGCTGCTGATGGATGAGCCCTTCGGGGCGCTCGACGCCCAGACGCGCAGCATCATGCAGGAGGAGCTGCTGAAGATCTGGTCAAAGCTCAAGACCACGGTCGTGTTCGTCACGCACGACGTGGACGAAGCGCTCTATCTTTCCGACCGCGTCTTCGCCATGACCAATTCGCCCGGTGGCATCAAGGAGGAAATCCGCGTCGACCTCGGCAGGCCGCGGGCACCCGAGGTGGCGCTGAGCGAGAAGTACGGCGCGCTCCACCGGCGCGTCCATCGGTTGATTCGCGAAGAGAGCCTGAAGGTGTTCAACGGCATCACCAGCTGACAGGCAAATGCATGGAACGAGCCATCCGGACCAACATTCCCCCGCGGATCAGCGCGCGCAGCCTTCTGGCCGGGCCGGGCTGGGCGGCCAACACGCTCTGGGCGGCGATCGGCATCGGCGTGTTCGTGCTCGTCTGGACCGCGATCGCGCTGCAGCTGCAAAATCCGGTCCTGCTGCCTACCCCCGCCGTAGTGCTCGAGGGATTCTACCGGCTGCTCGCCGACGGCTACCTCGTCAACGACGTGCTGGCGAGCCTGAAGCGCGTATTCGTCGGATTCCTGATGGCTTCGGCCGTCGGCGTGCCGCTCGCCCTGCTGCTTGCCTATTTCGTTCCGCTGCGCCGCCTGATCCTGCCGGTCGTCACCCTGATCCGCCCGATACCGCCGATCGCCTGGATCCCGATCGCTATCCTCTGGTTCGGCGTCGGCGACAAGCCGAGCTTCTTCATCACCGCCATCGCGGCTTTCTTCCCCATCTTCCTCAACTCATTTTTCGGCGGGATGTCGGTCGAGGACCAGCATCTGAACGCGGCGCGCAGCCTCGGTGCGAAGAAGGTCTCGCTGGTGATACGCATCATGTTCCCGTCGGCGCTGCCGATGATCTGGACCGGCCTGAAGATCGGGCTCGGCCAGTCGTGGATGGCGGTGGTGACGGCCGAGCTGATCGCGGCGCAATCCGGTCTCGGCTACATGATCCAGATGAGCCGGTTGAATCTCGAAACGGCCTATGTGCTGGTGGGCATGGTGACGATCGGAGTGCTCGGATCGCTGATGGGTGCTGCGCTTTCCGGCGTGGAGCGCTACGTGCTTCCCTGGAAGTCAAAATAACCGGCGCCCAAGGAGGATGCAATGCAACCGAAAAGCAGCGCGCTGAAGACCGCCAGAGCGTTCCTGGCCGCGGCCTGGGCGGTGAGCTCGATGGGCGCCGCGGCCGCGACAGGCGCGGCGCCGATCAAGATCCGCATCGCGTATCCGAGCGGCATGAACGGCCAGATCCCGGTTGTGATGGAACGCGCCGGCATCGCCCAGAAGCACGGCCTCGATGCCGAGTTCGTCTTCTTTCAATATGGTCCGCCGATGATGGAGGCTCTCGCCTCCGGCCACATCGACGCCGTGGTGACGAGCCTGATGCCGGTAACGACCTTCCTGTCGCGCCAGCCTGACGCGGCGCTGGTAGTCGCGAGCCTGGGAAGATCGAGCTACTCGCTCATGGTAGCGAAGAGCAGCGCTGCCCAATCGGTGGACGATCTCAAAGGCAAGCGCATCGCCGTGTCGTTCAATTCCGACTCGCACCTCGACCTGCTGCTCCTGCTCAAGGAGCGCAAGCTCGCTCCCGGGAAGGACGTTCGGCTGCTCAACGTCCAGCCGAACGAGCTGGTATTCGCCCTCAACGAGGGTTTTGCCGAAGCGGTCGTGATTCGCCAGCCCCAGGTGCTGAAGATGCAGCAGCAGTTCGGTGCCCGCGTCGTCCACACCTGGCCGTTCGATTTCATCTCCATCATGCGCACCGATTATCTGCGGCAGAGCCCCGACGCCCTGCAGCGCTATCGCAACGCCCTTCGTGAGTCGATTCACTACGCCGCTACCCACAAGGAGCAGGCGAGCGTCTGGTTCGGCGAGAAGCTGCGCGTGGAGCCTGAGGTCGTACGCCAGGTCTCGAACGAGGATCCGAACTTGCGCACGGTGAAGCAGCTGAGCGATGTGTCGATCGACCTGTCTCCGCCGGTGCGCCGCCGCCTGATGGACTGGTTCGATGCGAGCTACGAGCACGGCATGGTCAAAGCCAGGATAGACCCGAACCAGGCACGGATCTTCGCCAACTGATCCTGCGTCGTGGGGTTCAAGGTTTCCGTTCTGCGCCTTCGAGCGCAAAATGCGCGGATGCCAAGGACTCTTCTTTTCGCCCTGGTGCTGGCGGCCGCGTTGCCGGCGCAGGCGCAGGACTATCCGAGCCGGCCGATCCGGCTCATCACGCCGGCGGCGCCGGGCGGAACGACGGACCTGCTCGCGCGCATTTTCGGCGCCAAGCTCGCCGAGTCGCTCAAGCAGCAGGTCATCGTAGACAACCGCGCGAGCGCCTCGGGCGTGATCGCGGGGGAGATCACGGCGAAGGCGCCGCCCGACGGCTATACGCTGCTCCTCGCGTACCACCAGCACACGGCGAACGCTGCGCTCAATCCGAGCCTGCCGTATCACCCGGTCAACGACTTCACGCCGATCACGCAGCTCACCGCCGCAGGCTTCCTGCTGCTGGTGAATCCGGCCTCGCCGCCGCACACGCTGCAGGAATTCGTCGCCTGGACCAAGAGCTTCCAGCGGCCGCTCAATTACGGCTCGGCCGGGCTGGGAACCGGCGGCCATCTCGCCGGCGAGCTCTACAAGCAAATGACCGGCATCCAGGCGCAGCACATCCCCTATAAGGGAACCGGACCGGCGCTGATCGACCTCATCGGCGGGCGTTACGAGTTCAATTTCTCCGGACTGCAGGGCGCCTTGGTGCAGGTGCGCTCGGGCAAGCTGCGCGCGCTCGCGGTGACGACGCCCAAGCGCCTCGCCGCGCTAGCGGAGCTGCCCTCGGTGGCCGAGGCGTTGCCGGGATTCGAGGTGGTCGGCTGGTACGGTGTCATCGGTCCGGGCGCGATGCCGCCGAACATCGTGGCCCGGCTGCACGACGAGCTCGTGAAGGCGCTCGAGGCCCCCGATATCCGCAGCCGCATCCTCGACGACGGCTCGGAGCCCGTCGGCAGCAGCCCGGCGGACTTCCGCGCCTTCATGAGCGCCGACCTCGACAAGTGGGGGCGGCTAGTGAAGCAGAGCGGGGCGAAATCCGACTGAAGCGGCTGCGCTCCTTCGCACCTTACCTTCGCACCTTATTGACGAACCCGGTTTGATCGCCCCATAGTAGGCAGACTCAGGGGGAGGGGGCACCATGTTTCTGCCGCGCGAGGTAACGCGGACCGAGCTTCAGGCTGCGTGGAAGGCCGGATTCCAGTTGAGCTGCACCAAGATCCTCGAGCATCCGCAGGCCCGCTATTGCTGGCAGCCAATCGTCGTCTGGAGCGTAGCAAGGTACAAGGACGAGAGTGTCATGTTCCTTCTCGCCGCCGCGGAGTTCGAGCGCAAGCCGAGCCGCGAAGCGATGATGTGGATCTTCGAGCACTTCGTCGGCGACGGCCGCAAGCGCAAGGCGCAGCGGGAGGTGAACATCCAGCACGAGGCGCGCGACAAGACTTTCGAGCTGGTCACCGGCTACCAGAACCGCAACTATCGCCGCGGCGCCCGGCCCGACGCCTTCAGCGCGGCGCTCTATTCCATCAAGAACCAGCTGCACGACATCGACCGGCTGTTCAGGACCGACGTGACGAACCAAGCGGAGCGCGAGCCGACGCACCAGATGAAAGACCTCCCAGCGATCGTCGTGGATCAGGAACTGACCAGGATGCGGCAGCTCGGGATTCTCTTCTGAGCGCCGGCGCGATGCCCTGACTTCCCGCTGGACCCGCCTCGATCGGCCGCTCGCGCACGGCCAGGCTGACAGCCGCGGCGACCGCGGCGAGCGAGAGGTCGAGGCGCCACATCAGGTCGTAGCTGCCGGTGCGCTCGAGGACCACGCCGCCGAGCCATGCGCCGATGAACGCGCCCGCCTGGTGCACCATGAACGTGATGCCGAGCAGCGTCGCCAGGCGCCGGGCGCCGTAGACGCGGCCGATGAGGCCCGCCGTCGGCGGCAGCACGGCCATGTAGGTGAGTCCCATCCAGGCCGAAAACGCGAGCACCGTAAGCTCGGTCTTGGGCGCCACGATGAAAAGGGCGACGCCGATGCCCCGGGCGGCATAGAGCGACGCCAGGGTGCGCTTCATCGAGCAGCGCTGGATCAGCAGGCCCGCGGCGATGCTGCCCGCAATGTTGAAGAGCCCCAGCGCCGCGAGCGCCAGACCCGACACGCTCGAAGGCAGCCCGCACAGCTCGATCACGCCGGGAAGGTGCGTCATGAGAAAGAACACGTGCAGCCCGCAGACGAAGAAGGTCGCGTTGAGCGTCCAGTAGTGCGGGCTGGCAAGGGCGGTGCGGACCGTGGCGGCTGCTTCGGCCGCGCTGGGAGCGGGCGCGGCAGGCCGGCGGAAGAAAAGGGCGAGCGGTAACGAGGCGAGCGTCAGCCCGGCCAGGGCGAGCGCCGCGTCGACCCAGCCGGCGAGCAGCATCATCGCCTGCGTGGCGGGCGCGAGCACCAGCTGGCCGAGGGGTCCGCCGGCGCCGATCAGTCCGGCAACCATGCCGCGTCGCTCCGCCGGCACGCGCTGGCTGACCGTGCCGATGAGAAGCGAAGGGGCGCCGACTGTAGCCGCGACCCCGCCCAGGGCGAAGACCGCGACGAGCATGGAAGCGCTGTGGGCGAACGGAAGAATCGCGCCGACGGCGGCCGCGAGCAGCGTGCCGCCCGCGATCACCCGAGCGGCACCGATGCGCTCCGCAAGGATCCCGGCGAAGGGTTGCGCCACGCCCCAGCTGAGCTGGCTGACCGCGATGGCGAAGCTGATCGTAGCCACGCCCAGGCCGCTCGCCGAGTTGAGCGGCGACAGGAACAAGCCGAAGACCGAGCGCGTGCCCATGGTGACGGCGAGCAAGGCCACGGCCGCCAGGGCGAGGGCGAGCGCCCCGCCGCTGGCCGATGCGCCGCTTTTCTGCGCGTTGTCCATGCGGCCATGGTAGGAAGCGCGCGTATCGCCCGGATTGCGGCCGCAGGGACGTTCTGTGCCTCGATTGTTTCCGCGCGGTAGCCCTAGGCCGGCGGCAACAGGGTTAACATTGGCCGTACGTCGCGGAAACGGTTGAAACAATAAGAATGCGCCACGGACAACGCCGGGTTACGCGCGTTGGCTAGTCTCGCCCGCCACGAGCAGCATATTGAGTCAACCCACCAGAGGAGCGCAACGATGAGCACGGAAACGGAGAAGCAGGTTCAGAACGGAGTCAACGTCGACGCGCTGCTCGGTGCGCGCGACGCGCTGAGCAAGGCGCCCGAGGCCGCCAAGTTCAACTGGAAAGCGAGCTGCAAGTGGCTGAACGGCACCCACAGCCAGACCAGCATCCAGGGATTCTACGGCCTGGGCCAGCAGCAGAGCCACAAGACCGAGTTCACTTTCGACACCGACCACCCCGAGATCTTCGCCTCCGAGGACAAGGGCGCGACGCCGGTGGAGATGGTGCTCGCCGGGCTGGCCGGCTGCCTGACCGCCGGCGTGGCGTCGATCGCGCAGCTGCGCAAGATCCAGCTGCGCTCGGTCAAGGCGACGCTCGAGGGCTCGATGGACATCCAGGGCATCCTCGGCATCGACAGCGACGTGCGCAACGGCTTCAACGACATCAAGGTGAATTTCGAGATCGACGCCGACGCCTCGAAGGAGGACCTCGAGGCGCTGGTCGCGCAGTCGCAGAAGCGCTCGGCGGTGTATGACGTCATCACCAACCCGACCAACGTTTCGGTCTCGACTACCAAGAAAAGCCTCAACTGAGGCGTGAACTGAGAACCACCGCTCTCATCGTCGGCGCGGGGCACGCCGGCCTCGCCATGAGCCGCTGCCTCACCGAGCGCGCGATCGACCACGTGGTCCTCGAGCGCGGTGAGGTGGCGAACTCGTGGAAGACCGAGCGCTGGGATTCGCTGCGCCTGCTCACGCCGAACTGGCTGAGCCGGCTCCCGGGCTACCGCTACAAGGGAGACGATCCCGACGGGTATCGCACGATGCCCGAGACGGTTGCTTTCCTGCAATGGTACGCGCAGCGGATCTCCGCGCCTGTGCGGACGCATACGACGGTGACCCGCGTGCGGCGCACGGAGGCCGGGTACACCGTAGCGACCGACCAGGGCGAGTGGCGCACCCGGGCGCTCGTGCTCGCGAGCGGCGCGTGCAACATCGCGAGCGTGCCGGGGTTCGCGGGCGCTGTGCCGCCGGGAATCGCGGTGCTCACGCCGATGCAGTACCGCAATCCGGGCCAGCTCGAGCAGGGCGGCGTGCTCGTAGTCGGCGCTTCTGCCACCGGCGTGCAGCTCGCCGACGAGATCCAGCGCTCGGGGCGCGAGGTCACCCTCGCCGTGGGCGAGCACATCCGCATGCCGCGGCGCTACCGCGGCCGCGACATTCTCTGGTGGATGGACAGCGTCGGCGTGCAGGACCAGGGCTACCAGGAGGTCGACGATCTCAACCGCGCGCGCAACGTGCCGTCGCTGCAGCTAGCCGGTTATGCCGACTGCCGAGACGTCGACCTCAACGCGCTCACGGCGCTCGGCGTGAAGCTCGTCGGGCGCCTCGCCGGCATCCGCGACGGCGTGGCGCAGTTTTCAGGCTCGCTCGCCAACGTGGCGGCGTTGTCCGACCTCAAGATGAATCGGCTCCTCGGCGTGGTCGACGACTGGGCGGCACGCAATGAACTGGTTGGTGAACCGAGCGGCTCGGTGCAGCCGCCTCATCGTTTCGAGCGCACCCGCGTTCCCGCGGCGCCGCCACTCAGCCTCGACCTCGAGCGCTACGGGATCCGCAGCGTGATCTGGGCGACCGGCTTCCGGCCCGACTACTCCTGGCTCGACGTGCCGGTGATCGACCGCAAGGGTCGCATTCGCCACGACGGCGGCGTGGTCGACTCGCCAGGTCTGTACCTCATGGGCATACAGTTCCTGCGGCGCCGGAAGTCCGCGCTGATCGACGGGGCCGGCGACGACGCCCGCGAGCTCAGCGCGCACCTCGCGTCCTACCTCGAAGGCGGCGAAGTACACTTCGCGCGCGCGCGCAGCGCGGCCGCCGACTCGCTCGCGACACTGGGGTTCTAGCGACTTCCGGGAGCTTCCCCGCGCATGTTCGCTGACACGCACAATCCCGCCGAGCGCCAGCTCAAGTTCCGCGAGCAGTACCGCGCTCAAATCCATCCGCTCTACAGCGGCCCGCTCCACATCGGCGTGATCTATGCTGTCGGGCTGTCAGTCATCGCCTGGTGCATGTCTCGCCTGCAGGCGGCAAGCTGGGAATGGACGCTCGTGATCCCGGTGTTTTTCCTGTCGAACCTGTTCGAGTGGTGGATCCACAAGCGCGTGATGCATCGCCTCGTCGACGTCTGGGCGCTGCGCGCGATCTACGATCGGCATACCCGCCAGCACCACCAGTACTTCACCGACAACGAGATGACCGTGAGCACGACGCGCGAGTGGCGCATCATCTTCTTTCCATGGCGGGCGCTCTTCACCTTCATGGGGCTCGGGGTGCCGTTCGCGCTCGCGCTCGGCGCCATCGTGAACCCGAACGCGGGCTACATCCTGATGGTCACGATCGTCGGCCAGTACCTCATCTACGAGGCCTTCCACTACTGCTGCCACGTGCGCGACAACTGGTTCGTGCGCCATGCGCCGTTCATCAACACCATCCGCCGCCATCACACCGCGCACCACAACTACGGGATCATGATGAGCCGCAACCTGAACCTCACGTTTCCGGTCGCCGACTGGCTGATGGGAACGAGCGACGTGAACCGCGGGCTCCTGGGCACGCTCTTCAATGGCTACAACGAAGACCATGTGCGCGCCGAGCTCAAGCCGACCATCGAGCGCTTCCGCCGTCCGGACGCGCCGGTCACGATCGACGGACCGCTGCATGCCTAGGCTTCTGCCGCAAGCCGCGGTCGACCAATACAGGCGCGAAGGATTCTATTCTCCGGTCCGCGTGATGAGCGCAGCCGACGCGCGCCGCTACCGCGACGCCCTCGAAGGGCACGAGGCGACGACCCGCAAGCCGCTGCAGGGAAACTGGCGGCACAAGATGCACCTTCTCTTCACCTGGGCGGACGAGCTCGTGCACCACCCCAAGATTCTCGACGCGGTGGAGGACGTGATCGGCCCGGACATCCTGTGCTGGACCACCAACTTCTTCATCAAGGAAGCCAACAGTCCGGGCTTCGTCTCCTGGCACCAGGACTCCACCTACTGGGGCCTCGAGCCCGACGACGTCGTCACCGCATGGGTGGCGTTCACCGATGTGACGGAAGAAAACGGCTGCATGCAGGTGATCCCCGGCAGCCACAAGGTCGATCAGCTGCCGCACGTGGATACCTTCCACAAGGACAACCTGCTCTCGCGCGGGCAGGAGATCTCGGTCGGGGTCGACAAGTCGAAGGCCGTGGGTCTCGCGATGGGCGCCGGCGAGATGTCGCTGCACCACATCAAGCTGGTGCACGGCTCGGACGCCAATCGCAGCAGCGACCGTCGCATCGGTCTTTCGATCCGCTACATTCCCACATACGTGCGTCAGACCAAGGTCCGCGATTCAGCGATGCTGGTGCGCGGCACCGACAAATACCGCCATTTCGACCCGGAGCCGCGGCCCAAGGCGGACCTCGATGAAGCGGCACTCGCGGCGCACGCGGATGCCGTCGGCAGGCAGGTGAAGGCGCTCTACCATGGAACGTCGAAGACTGAATTTCGTGCCTGAAGAATGAATTTCTTCAGCGTAGCGCTCGAAGAGCGGCGCAGGTTGCGCAGCCGCTCCGCGTTCCAGATCGCAATCGCCGACCGGTTCGCGCAGCTCAACGCCGAGCATTGGCGCCGCGTCACGCGCGACGGCAGCTTCTTCCATAGCGCGCAATACCAGGAGGGATTCGAGCGCATGCGCCCGCAGAACATCGAGCCGCGCTACGCGCTCATCAGCGAGGGCGATTCGCCCCGGGCCGCGGTGTGCATGCAGATTGCGCGCATGAACCTTTCCCACGTGGGCCGCCCGGGCCGCAAGCGGGCCCTGAGGCGGCTGGGGAAGGCGCTCGAAGAACGCGTCCTGGTGTGCGGAAACCTCATGGCATACGGTCTCCACGGGGTGTGCATCGCCCCCGGTGTGGACAGGTCGGCCGTCTGGCAGGCGGTGGCCGAAGTGCTCTACCGTGTGCGGCGCGCCGAGAAGCTCGCCGGCAAGACCGACGTCGTGCTGGTGAAGGATCTCGATGCTGCCGCGCTGGCCGAAAGCGG
>DATLUZ010000188.1:0-59942 GCA_035577785.1 Burkholderiales bacterium
ACAAGAACGCGCGCTACGAGTCGGTCCTCCAGGTCATGGACGAGCTGCGCAAGCAGGGAATCACGAGGGTTGGATTGCAGGTCAAAGTCGCTCAATGAGTACGTTGGCGTACCCGTTTGGTTTGCCAATGAATACGTTGGCTTACTCGTTTGGTTTGCCAATGAATACGTTGGCTTACTTCATGGTTTGCCGATGAGTACATTGACCTACGCCGGAGCCCGCCCGGACTACGCGTTGGGGCGCGCCTTCCTGCTCGCCTTCGCGGTCCATGCGGTACTAATTGCCTTCATGTTCATAGGCGTGCGCATGCAGAACCGGCCGGGGGACACGGTCACCGTGGAGCTGTGGGAAGCTCCGCCGCCGCCACCTCCTCCGGTAGTCGAGGCGCCCAAGCCCCCGCCGCCCGCGCCGCCGAAGATCGAACCGCCCAAGCCGCCGCCCGAGCCCGAGGTGAAGAAGCCCGACATCGTCGAGAAGGCGCCGCCGCCCAAGCCGAAGCCCAAGCCGAAGCCGGAGGCGAAGGCCCCGCCGAAGGACGATCTGGAGAAGCTGCTGCTGCGCGAGCAGGTGGCGATGGAGCAGGAGAAGCTGAACGAAGAGCGTCGCCAGGCGGACGAGGCGCGGCGCAAGGCCGAATCCGAGAAGACCGCGCGCCAACTCGCCGCCACGGCGCGCGACAAGGCGCTCGCCGAATACGTCAATCGCGTCCGCGCGAAAGTCCGTGGGAACTGGATCCTGCCGGCGGACCTGCAGGGCAATCCTCAGTGCATCTTCAAGGTCGTGCAGCTGCCCACCGGCGAGGTGATCGACGTGCGGCTCGTCAAGTCGAGCGGCAACGGGGCCTACGACGAGGCGGTGCACCGCGCGATCCTGAAATCCTCGCCGTTGCCGCTGCCGGTCGCGGGGACGCCGTTCTACCGCGAGCTCGAACTCACCTTCCGGCCCAAAGACTAGCCTGTGACCCCAACCTACCACACGACCGGGATCCGACGCGTGCCATTGCGCTTCCTTTGGATGTTTGCAATTGGTCTCGCTCTCGCCGCCTCCGCCGCCCGCGCGCAGCTCCAGATCGAGATCACCGGGGCCACAGAGAAGCGCACGCCCGTCGCCATCGCGCCGTTCGCCGGCGAGGCCGCCCTCGGCCCCACGGCCATCAGCTCCATCGTGCGCGCCGACCTCGAGCGCAGCGGGCTCTTCCGCGCGCTCGAGCTGCCGCCGCTCAACCCGACCCCGACCGAAGCTTCCACGGTGAACTACCCCGAATGGCGCTCGCGCCTCGCCGACGCGCTGGTGGTGGGCTCGGTCTCCAGCCGGCCCGACGGGCGCTACGAGGCGCGCTTCCGCCTGCACGACGTCGTGAAGCAGACCGCGCTCGGCGGTATCGCGTACACGATGACCAAGGACCAGGTGCGCGCGACCGCGCACCGCATCGCCGACTTCGTGTATGAGAAGCTCACCGGCGACAAAGGCGTGTTCTCGACCCGCATCGCCTACGTGGTGAAGCGCGGCAATCGCTACGAGCTGCAGATCGCCGACGCCGACGGCGAGGGGGCAGAGACCGCGCTCGCTTCCTTCGAGCCGATCATCTCTCCCGCCTGGTCGCCGGACGGGCGGCGCCTCGCCTACGTGTCGTTCGAGAACAAGAAGCCGGTGGTCTACGTGCACTCGCTGCTCGACGGCAAGCGCAACGTGGCCGCGAACTTCAGGGGCTCCAACTCCGCCCCGGCCTGGTCGCCGGACGGCAAGACCCTGGCGGTGACGCTCTCGCGCGAGGGCGGCTCGCAGATCTTTCTGCTCAACCCCGACGGCAGCAACGTGAAGCGCATCACGACCTCGTCGGCGATCGACACCGAGCCGAGGTACTCGCCGGACGGGAAGTGGCTTTATTTCACGTCCGACCGCGGCGGCACGCCGCAGATCTACCGCATGCCGCCGACCGGCGGGGAGCCGCAGCGCGTGACTTTCGAGGGGAGCTATAATGTGTCCCCGCGTCCTTCACCTGACGGCAAGCAGCTCGCGTACATCACGCGCAACAGCGGCAAGTTCCAGGTGGCGCTACAAGACCTAGAGAACAGGCAGGTGCAGATCATCACCGACAGCGACCGCGACGAGTCGCCGAGCTTCGCTCCCAACGGCCGCATGATCCTGCTTGCCACCGTGATCGGCGGCCGGGGCCTCTTGTCCGCGGTCTCGGCAGACGGCCGCTTCAAGCAACGACTCTCTGCAGCCACAGGCGGCGATGTGCGCGAGCCGGCCTGGGGCCCCTTCATCGAATAACCGACACGCCATGCAAAAAGGAGACGCCATGCGCGCGTACTACAGCCCGATCCTCGTCACAATCGCCATCGCAGCCCTGATCGCCGGCTGCAGCACCACCAACCCCGAAGGCACCGACGCCAGCGGCGCCCCGGTCACCGACGCCACCAAGAAGCCTGGCGCGGGCGCGCAGACCGGGCCGATCGCGAAGATCGACGTCACCAAGCCCGGCGCGGTCACCGGCGCCGATCCAAGGCTCAAGACCGGAGCGCTCGCGCAGCGCTCGATCTACTACGACCTGGACCAGTTCGACGTCAAGGACCAGTACCGCAGCCTGGTCGAAGCACATGCCAAGTACCTGCGCGAGAATCCCTCGGCGAAGATCCTGATCCAGGGCAACACCGACGAGCGCGGCAGCCGCGAGTACAACGTCGGCCTCGGCCAGCGACGCTCCGACGGCGTGAAGAAGATGCTGGTGCTGCTCGGCGCCCGCGACAACCAGATCGAGTCGGTGAGCCTGGGCGAGGAGAAGCCGCAGGCCGACGGCCACGACGAGTCCGCATGGTCCAAGAACCGCCGCAGCGACATCCTCTACAGCGGCGAATACTGATGCGCTTCCCCGCCGCCGCGGTCCTCGCGCCGCTGTTTTCCCTCCTGACCGCCGTGCCCTGCTTCGCGCAGGGCCTGTTCGACGACAACGAGGCGCGCCGTCGCGTGGAGGCCCTGCGCCAGCAGCTGCTCGAGCAGAACCGCCTGATGGAAGAGCGCATGACCAAGATGGAGACGGCGCTCGCCGGGGCGAGCGACCGCTCGGCGATGCTCGACATCGCGAGCCAGATCGAGGCGCTGCGCGGCGACATCGCGAAGATGCGCGGCCAGCTCGAGGTGGCCACGAACCAGATCGAGGTCGCGGACAAGCGGCAGAAGGACCTCTACCTCGACATCGACACCCGCATCCGCAAGCTCGAGCAGGCGAACGAGCAGGCCGCACTACTACAACAACAGCAACAACAGCAGGCTCAGCCGCCAGGCGGGACGCAACCGGCCGAATCGCAGCAGGCCGGCGAGATGCGCGCCTACCAGGCCGCGCTCGACCAGTTCAAGCTCGGCAACTACCCGCTCGCGGTCTCGGCGATGCAGGGCTTTCTCGTCACCTACCCGAACAGCTCGCTCGCGCCGAACGCCCAGTACTGGATCGGCATGGCGCACTCCGGCCAGCGCGACTACAAGAGCGCGATCGCCGCGCAGCGCAAGCTCCTCGCGTCCTGGCCCGAAAGCGAGAAGGCGCCCGACGCGCTGCTGAGCATCGCGAGCTCCCAGGAAACCATGGGCGACCGCAGGAACGCGCAGAAGACGCTCGAGGAAGTCATCCAGCGCTACCCGAAGAGCAGCGCCGCCGCGAGCGCGAAGCAGCGCCTCGCCGCGTCCAAGAAGGGCTGAGCCTCAAGAAGGCGCGTCAATCGTCGAGATAACCCCAGCGCAGCTCGCCCCCTATGTGACCGCGGGCGCGTTCGCGCTCGCCTTTGTCTTCGGCGCGGTCGGCAACAAGACCCGCTTCTGCACCATGGGCGCGGTCTCCGACTGGATCAACATGGGGAACCTGAGCCGCATGCGCATGTGGCTGCTCGCCATCGCGGTGGCGCTCCTCGGCTCGAGCGCGCTGCACCTGGCCGGCGTGGTGGACCTGTCGAAATCCATTTATCCCGGGCCGAACTTCACCTGGCTCTCGTACCTCGTCGGCGGATTCCTCTTCGGCGTCGGCATGACGCTCGGCTCGGGCTGCGGCTCGAAGACTCTCATCCGCATCGGCGGCGGCAGCCTCAAGTCCCTCGTGGTGTACGTGTTCCTGGGAATCGCCGCCTACATGACGCTGCGCGGCGTGCTGGGCGCGTTTCGCGTCGGCGTGCTCGAAAAGGCGACGCTCACCCTGGCGTCGGGACAGGACCTGCCGTCGCTCCTGGGCCTGAGTCGAATCGTGCTCACGCTCATCCTCGCCGGAGCGCTTCTCGCATTCGTCTACGCCAGCCGCGAGTTCCGGGCGACCCGGGACTACACCCTCGGCGGGGTCGTGACGGGGCTGGTGGTGGTGGGCGGCTGGTACGTGAGCGGGCACATGGGACACCTCGCCGAGGACCCGAACACGCTGCAGGAGGCCTTCGTCGCCACCAACAGCGGGCGCATGGAGTCGTTCTCGTTCGTCTCGCCGCTCGCCTATACGCTCGAGTACCTGATGTTCTGGACCGACAAGTCGAAGATCATCACCTACGGCATCGCCTCGGCGGCGGGTGTGATCGCCGGATCGGCGGCCTACGCGATCGCCTCGAAGACCTTCCACTGGGAAGGCTTCCGCGACGCCGAGGACACCGCGCTCCACGTCCTCGGCGGCATCCTGATGGGCTTTGGCGGCATCACCGCCCTGGGGTGCACCATCGGCCAAGCGATCACGGGGTTCTCCACCCTAGCGCTCGGCTCGATCATCACGTTTGCGGCGATCGTCGCGGGCTCCGCAGCAACGATGAAGTGGCAATACTGGCGCCTCACCCGAGAGGGCTGATAAAATTCAGCCCCTTCAAGCCTTTCCGCACATAACTCCGGGTCGTTAGCTCAGCTGGTAGAGCAGCGGACTTTTAATCCGTTGGTCGGCGGTTCGAATCCGCCACGACCTACCAATCAATTCAGTGGTGTACGGCGAAGACCGGTTCCGGCTTCTTCGCCGTGTATCCTTCGTGAATCCGAGCGATCCAGCGCGACTTGAATAAACCTGCTACGCCAGGCAAAGGCGACCCCGTCTGGATGGGCGGCGCCACCGCGGCGCGCCCCGAACCCCGCTGGTACCTGTGGGAGGGCGGCTTCCTCGTGGCGGCGCAAGCGGGCGGCGAAGTGCCGCCGCATTCGCATCACGCGATCCAGATCTTCCTCGCGGTCGACGGCGCGGGCGCGATCCGACAGGCGGGGGCCGACTGGCGCGAGGGGCAAGGCTTCATCGTCCGTCCGGACGTCGAGCATTCGTTCAATGCGCGCGGTGCCACAGGCGTGCTGCTATTCGTGGATCCGGAGTCGAGCGAAGGCGCATGGCTGCAGTCGGTTCTTGTCGAGGACATCACCATCGCCCCGGCGGGGCGCCTGAAAGGCTGCGTTGACGAGCTGCGCGCATTCTTCGAGCGGCCGCTCGAGAGCATGGATGTGGCCGACCTTGTGCGCCACTGTGTGCGCGCGTTCTGCGCTGGAGCGCCGCCGAGCCGGCGTCTCGACCATCGCGTCACCACGGTGCTCACGAAGATCCGTGAAGCCGAGGACCTGCGCATGTCGCTCGAGCGCGCGGCGGCGCTCGTGCATCTCTCGCCGGACCGTTTCGCGCATCTCTTCAAGGACCAGGTCGGCTTGCCCTTCCGGCGTTACATGCTCTGGCGCAAACTTACTCGGGCGATGCTGGCCATCGGCCGGCAGTCCACCATCGCCGATGCGGCACATGCCTCCGACTTCGCCGACGCCGCGCACCTCACGCGCACGTTTCATCAGATGTTCGGCATCCCGCCGTCGGTGCTGATGCGGGGAGAGTTCTTCGAGATCGCCTCGCCCTTCGTTCCGGCGGCCTGACGCAAGTCAGCCGGTTCGTTCAAGCAACTCGGCGGTTTCCTTCAATTCGCGCGCGAGGCGGGTGGGCACAATGCACTCGTCGGATACGTGATGTACGTCAAACCCAACCCGGAGCTACAAATGAACTACGCGACCAATGATCTGTGCAAGTGCAGCAACTGTGCCGGCGAAGCCTGCCAATGCGGCTGCCAACTCGCGGCGACGGCGCCGATGACCGATGCAGAGCGGAAATGCGCGTGCGGCCCGACATGCGGCTGCGCGGGCGAGCGGGGCTGCATGTGCAACGAATGGACGTCCTATTGACTTACGGCGATGCGGGCACCGGGCCAGGGACCGATTTCGGTCGGTCCCGGACCTGCCAAGCGCTTCAAGCGTTGAACCCCATCGCTTCCATTTCCTCCTGCCTAAGGGCCTGAGGCTCCGGTGTTCCGAACTCGGTCACGGATTTTCCGGCGTTAAGCAGTCCTAGCTCTCGCCTCCAGACCCTGCGCAGCAGGATCACCGCCGCGTCCGATCTGCCCAGGCGTTCCCTCGAGCGGTCCTCGATCCTTCCTTGTCCGCAGATCGCCACCCCGTCCTGTATGCGGATGATATTGGGATGCCGGGCGACGTCTTCCCAGCTCTTGCGGCCGGAAAGGATTGCGTCGATCTCCTCGTGGACCGGAGTGTCGGCGGGGCGTTCCCGTCTCTTCGTGTGGTAGACCATGATGAGGAAGTGCAGGTGGCTCTCGTCGTCGATCGGCACGTACCAGAAGAGCGCCTTGAACCAGAACGCCTTGTCGTCTCGCGCCGAGCGCAGCGGGTGAGCGAGGAAGCACCGGTTCGGCATGATGAAGTGAAGCTGATCGGTGTGCCCGCCGCGCTCCTGGAATTGCGTGATCCCGAACGGCGTTTCTTGCGCCCACGTCTTCGTTGGAACGTAGGGCCGCGCCGCGGTGTTCACCAGGTGATCCCGATGCGAAAAATTCACATGGACGTCATCCATGATGTTCTCCGCGCTCTGGAAATAGTTGCACGGGATCATTTCGACCGACGGGGAAACCGTCCAGCCCTCGCGCGCCCCCTCTTCCAGGCCTGGCAGCGGGCGAAAGACAGGGGCCTCGCCTTCGCCGAGGTAGGCGAAGATGAAGCCGTGAGCTTCGTGCGTGGGATAGGAGGCGAGCCTGCGCACGCTGGCGCAGAAAGGTTGCGGCTCCGCCGGTTGCTCGACGCACTGTCCGGACTCGTCGTAACGCCAGCCGTGATACCGACAGCGAATGGTTTCGCCTTCGACCCAGCCCGTCGACAGCATAGTCAATCGATGCGCGCACTCGTTGGCGATGACGCGGGCCCTTCCGCTTTCACCGCGGTAGAGCGCCAGATTCTCGCCAAGGATGCGAATCGGAACGATCTTGCCCTTCGCGAGCTTCTCTGACAGGTAAACGGGCTGCCAGGAGCGGCGCAGGTAGCGCCCGGCCAGCGTGCCCGGCCCGGTGTGCACGAAATCGGCCTGGTCGGCGGCCCGATCAAGCTCGGGATTCGAGTCGATGGATGTCGTCATTTTCACTCCGGCTTGATATTCGCCTCGCGTACCACCCGCGTCCACTGCCTGATTTCCTTCTTCACCAGGGCATCGAGGATCTCGGGTGCGCCGCCGGCGAGCGCGACGTCGATTCTGGCCGCGGCGGCCTTCACGTCCTCGAGGGCGAGCAGCTTGTTGAGCTCGGCATTGAATTTGCCGATCACCGCCGGCGGCGTCTTGGCGGGCGCCATCACGCCGGTCCATGCTTCGACGACCAGGTTCGGAAAACCCGCTTCGACGATGGTCGGTACATCCGCCAACGTCTGTGCTCGTTGCGCGCTCATCACGGCAAGCATGCGTACCCTTCCGCTTTGCACGAGCGGAAGCGCGGTCTGAAACACCATCATGCTGGCCTGCACATGACCCGAGATGAGGTCGTTGATCACGCCCTGCGTGCCTTTGTACGGCACGTGAACCATCCGGGTGCCGGCTTCGCGCTGGAGCAGCTCCATCGAGAGATGAAACACGCTGCCGGTGCCCGCCGAGGCATAGTTGAGCTCGCCGGGCCGCTTCTTCGCCTGCTCGATGAACTCTTTTACGGTCTGCGCGGGAAAGCTGTTCGGCACCACGAGGCTCAAGGGGCTCGTTCCCAGGAGCATGACCGGGGCGAAGCTCTTGTCGGGGTCGTAGGGGAGCTTCGGGTTCATCGCCGCGATGGTGCCGAACGCGGTCGAGGTGAAGAGGAAGGTGTAGCCGTCGGGATTGGCTTTTGCGACCGCGTCGATGCCGATCATGCCGGCCGCGCCGGGCTTGTTTTCCACGACGACCGGCACGCCCCAGCGCTGCGACAGGTGCGGCTGCATCAGCCGCGCCAGCGAATCCGCGGTAGTGCCCGGA
Organism: Burkholderiales bacterium; assembly: GCA_035577785.1. Lineage (GTDB taxonomy): Bacteria > Pseudomonadota > Gammaproteobacteria > Burkholderiales > SG8-39 > SCGC-AG-212-J23. The sequence continues at coordinate 8,252 of DATLUZ010000188.1, forward strand.
GTGAATGGCACGACGAGCACTATGGTCCGCGACGGATAGTCCTGCGCCCAGCCCGACGCGGCGGCGCAGAGCAGAGCGACCCAGGTAATGAACTTGATCAACTTGGCCACGGCCTCAGACGGCGACGTGCGGCTCGCCCTTTCGGTACTTCACCGCATCCAGGGCATGTGTTTCGAACTCGGCTTCCGCGGGGATGACGAAAGAAGCCGAGCGCACGAGCTGGGCCTCCGGCGAGAGGCCCGGCGCCTTGCCGCCCGCCGCCACTTCCTGCCCGGCCTTGATCAGCCGCTGCCGCGCAGCGACGATGGCACGGTCGGTGGTCACGAGATGCTCCCTGCTTCGGTCCGCGACGGTTCCCTGGCTTTCCTGGATGGAGGCATCCTGCATGGCGAGACCCCTGACGCCGCTGTAGTGGCGGCCGCTCTTCTGCTTGGCGCGATCGATCAGGTAATCGTTGGTGCGGTTGGCCACGGGGCGGAAGGTTCCCGGTATCAGCTCGGCGTGCACGCCGTTGCCGTTCTTGATGAGCGCCACATGCTCATCGGGAATCGGCTGCGTGGGATGGAAGGTCATCGACCACGCTACGCAGTTCTCGTCGTCCATCGGCACCCAGGCGTGGCCGTTGAGCGCGTTGCCGGCGTAAGGCGGAATGAGCGTGTACCACGGCATGATCCACTGGGTGATGCGCCAGTAATGGTTGCCCGGATCCGCATCGCGCCGCGCGCCGATCAGCAGGCCGCCCTCCGCGTCGACGATGTCGAAAGTCGTGCGGGTCGATTTCGCGAATTTGGCTCCCGCCGTGTTGCGATGGAAGGGGTCGCTGGCGAGATCCCCGCGGTGCAGGAACGAAACATGGCTGGAATCGATGCCGCCTTCGAGCGCCTGCAGGTAGTTCGACTCCTGCCAGCGCTTGGTGGTGACCCGATGCGACGCGGGCAGATGCACCCATTCGAAGTTCGGCAGCGGCGGCTTCTCGGGCGGTGGCCCCATGTAGATCCAGATGACGCCGCCCCGCTCGACGCTCGGGTAGCTTTTCAATTTCGTGCGCTGGCAGAGGCGGTGATTGTCCGGCTCGGACGGAATCTCGACGCACTGCCCGGTGTAGTCGTATTTCCAGCCGTGATAGGGACAGCGCAGGCCTTTTTCCTCGTTGCGGCCGAACCAGAGCGACACGCCCCGATGCGCGCAGAACTCGTCGATGACGCCGATGCGCCCTTCGGTGTCGCGGAACGCGACCAGCTTCTCTCCCAAAAGCTTGACACGGACCGGTGGACCGTCGCGCTCCGGCAGCTCCGAGTCGAGCAGCGCCGGGATCCAGTAGCGCCGGAACAGCTCGCCCATGGGCGTGCCGGGGCCGGTGCGCGTCAGGAACTCGTTCTGCTCTTGCGTCAGCATGGCGTTTTCATTTTTCCCGGACTCGCGCGCTGTCGATATCGATCTTGCTGCTGAACGCGAGCAGCTTGGTCAGCTCGCGCGCGCTCTTTACCTTGTCCATGTTCCACAGGAGCTCGGTAAGTTTCGCTGCGCGCTTTGCACCAGCGATCGGCACGACGTTCTCGCGCAGCTTTTCATTGAGGTCCGCGTCGGTGAAGGGATTTTTGTGGTGCCCGGGGAACGGCCGCGCGTCGCCGTGCACGACCGTGCCGTCTTCGAGCCGGATCTCGACGCGCGACAGATAGCCCATCTCCACGCGCTTGTGCTTGCCCATGGCGTGCGAGCCGAGCTCCGGCGCAGGCGTGCAGGTGATCTTCTTGATGAACGCCTGGCGCTCGGGCCTGAGAACCGCCCTCGGCGCAAAGCTTGTCACTCCGATCGCGCCGTCCAGGACCGCGGCCGCCACGATATAGGGCAGCGAATGATCGGCGGTCTCGCGCGAGATCGGATTCCACGGGTCCTGGCGGATCCTGACCAGGTGATCGTAGGCGCCTTCCTCCGCGAACACACGCACTTCTTTTATTTTGGAGAGGTCCTTTACCTGCGAGCGAGCTTGGATGGCCGCCTGGATGGCGCTCTGCGCCACCGAGCCGACCGGCCAGCGCTTCATGAAAGCCTCGCTCACTCGTGTAAGAGGCTCGCCAGGATTCAGCCGCTCGCGCAGCACGGGCAGCGGGTCGTCCTTCATGTTCATCTTCTGGATGAAGCCGCATTTCCCGACGAAGGGCCTCACCGCCGCTTCGACGCCCGCCTGCGCAAGGAGGCAGGCCTGCAGCGAATTGCGGACGGCGTCGGCGCCATTGAAGCGCTTCCACATGGAGAGGTCGCCACGCCGGTTGAGCTCGCCCGATTCAATCTCGTCGCTCGCGAAGTGCGGCGTGACGGTCATGCCCATGGCTTCGCGCGTCTGGCCGGCATCCAAGCCCAGCAAGCGGGCGATCGCGGCGGTCGCGCCGAAGGCCATCAGGTTCGTATAGTCCCAGCCGCCGTTCGCGGTCGAGAACGCGTCGAATGCCGCTCCCACCATTTCGTACCCGACGGCCAGCGCCGACAGCAGCTTTTTCCCGGGCGCGTTGGTCCATTCGGCGGCGGCAATCACGCCGGAAAGGATGTCGCTCGAATGGCCGCTGTTACGCCGCCCGACGAAGAAATCGTTGTAGTCGTGGCACCTCAGCAGCACTCCGTTCGTCAGCGCGGCGAGCTCAGGGGAGGCGCGCTTCGGCGTCCCCCAAATGACGCAGCCTTTGGGAGTGGCAAAGCGGTAGGCGTGCTTGCGCGCATTCTGCGCCGCCGGGTGCCGCAGCGCCGCAATGGCGACGGCGATCGAATCGATGAGCGCGGCTTTGGCGCCACGCTCGGCGCGCGGGTCGAGCTTGTCGGAGACGTTGACCACATAATCGGCGATCAGCTCGCCGACTTCGTCGCGGTATCGTTGTTCGTGGTCCAGCGATTTGCCCATGCGGTGACGGCTAGTATAGTTAGAGAGAGCTTTTCCGAGGAGAAGAACGCGATGGCCAAGCCCAGTCATGACCATGAGCATGACGGTCATTCCCGCCACGATCACGAGCACTCGCACGACGGCCTTCCCCCTCATTCTCACGGCGAACCCACCGGGAACGCCATCGAAAAGATCTCCTTCACGCGCTCGCAGTTCCTGCGCATGTGCCTGTCCGGCGTCGCCGCCGCGGCGGTGGTGCGCAGCCCCGGCGCGGCGGCGCAGGCGCCGATAGCGTCGAAGCCGAGGACCGATTCCTACGACGACCCGGTCGTCTTCAACGGGCCGAGCGCTTACCGGCGTTTCCTGCAGAAGGAAGGCATTCCGGTCTACGAGGGCGGCGCCATCGACGTCAACAAGGTCGAGCTGAAGCCCTGGAAGCGCGTCGGAGCACTCGGCGCCTACATCTTCCTCGAGGGCACCGCGGGAACCGTCGACGCCTGGGTCGCCGAGATTCCGCCGGGCGGCCAGACCAATCCGGAGCGGCACATCTTCGAGGAGCAGACCCTCGTCCTCGCCGGAAAGGGACGCACGCAGGTCTGGCAGCGTGACCCGAAGGACATGCTCACCTTCGAGTGGGAGAAAGGCGCCGTCTTCCCATCGCCGCTCAATGCGTGGCACCGCCACATCAATACCGGCAAGGATCCCGTGCGCCTGGTGGCGATCACCAACGCGCCCCTGCTGATCGACATGTTCCGGCACACCGATTTCGTCTTCGACAACGATTACGTGTTCACGGAGCGCTTCGACGGCCGCAAGGATTACTTCAGCGCAACGCCGCAGAAGTTCTTCCCCACCGTGCCGCGCGACCGCAGCGGAAAGACCAAGCAACGCGGCCACCATTCGCACTCGCTCGTCAACTTCGTTCCGAACATCTGGAAATGGAAGCTCTATCCCGCGGGCCAGGGCGTCGAGGACGACGACAACCACCTCGCCATGGCGCGCAACACCATGGCCTGCCACGTCGAGCAGTTTCCGACCGGCACCTACGAGCGCGCCCACCGCCACGGCCCCGGCTCGACCATCATCCTGCTCGACGGCAGCGGCTTCAGCCTGATGTGGCCGAACGAGCACGGCACCATGCCCTTCAAGAACGGAAAACAGAGCCAGGTACGGCTCACCGAATGGAAGGAGGGCACGCTCGTCATTCCGCCGCTGCAGTGGTTCCACCAGCACTTCAACAACGGCAAGGTCCCGGCGCGCTTCGTGAAGCTGGGCGGCTGGAACAACGACCTCTATCCCTTCACCACGACCCTGGTCTCGGATCCCGGGCGCGTCGACATCGACTATCCGGACGAAGACCCGCGCATCCGCGAGATCTTCAAGGAGAGACTCTCCGCCACGGGCGCGCAGTTCAAGATGCCGGAGACCGTATTCAAGCGCGGCTGAACGACAAGGTCTGCATCATCACGGGCGCGGGACAGGGAATCGGCCGCGCCGCCGCCAGGCGTCTCGGGCAGGAAGGCGGCAAGATCGTGGTCGCCGACCGCGTGGAACCGGCCGCCGCGCGGGTCGTCGAGGAGCTGCAGCAGCGCGGTGTCGACGCTGCCCCCGCCATCGTCGACGTCGGCACGCTCGCGGGCGCGCAGCATCTGATGGCCCTTGCAGTCGCGCGCTTCGCCCGCATCGACGTGCTGGTCAACAACGTCGGCGGCACCATCTGGATCAAGCCGTTTCACCTCTACACCGAGGAGGAGGTGCATCAGGAGCTCGAGCGCTCTCTCCTGCCCACGCTCTGGTGCTGCCTCGCGGTGTTGCCGATCATGATGCAGCAGAAAGCGGGATCGATCGTCAACATCGGTTCGCAGTCTCCGCGCGGCATTCACCGGCTGCCTTACGCAGCGTCAAAGGGCGGCGTTCTCGCGATGACGAAAGTCCTGAGCATGGAATACGGCGGTCACGGCATCCGCGTGAACGCCGTATCACCGGGCGGTACCGACATCAGCGACCGCATCACTGCGCGGCAGGTCCTGCGACCGGGCGTGCTGGCAGACGAGAATCCCGAAGAAGCCTCGCGCTACGAGCGCGAAATGAAGGCACACATCCAAAGCCAGAAGGCGCTGGAGCGGCGCGGCTTGCCCGAGGATCACGCCGCCGCGATCGCCTTCCTCGCCTCCGACGACGCTTCGTTCATCACGGGGCACGTGATCGACTGCAGCGGCGGGCAGGGCTGAGCGGGCCAGCTATAGCGAGGATGCGGCTTGAGCTCGTCTAGATAGTCAAATCAAGGGCATACAAGAGCCGCACCGCGGCAGGGTAAAAAACGAACGCGGCGAGGTGTCGGGATTTCCCGGACTGTGCCATCATCCTCTGCCCGAACCGCCTGTCACTACCTGCACTACACCACGATGCCAACCGCCCGTTCCAACGCCCTCCGCGCCGCAGCACAAGTCATCGGAGGTCCGGCTTCCTTAGCGTCGACTCTCGGAGTGAGCGAGCTGCAACTCGAGCAGTGGATCAATGGAAAAGAGTCGGTCCCGACGGAGATATTCCTCCGCGTCGTGGACCTGCTTGAGCGCAACGACCGCCGTAAAACACCGAGGCCCACCGGAAACGACACGCAGCCGGGCCCCCGGTAGGACCAGACCGGCAATTACCTTCTGAAGAACAGCTGAACCGCCCCGGCGGCCGCGAGCACCGCGCCGCCGATCATGGTCCACATTGCCTTGTCGGTCGGGGAGCCCGTGAATACGCGGCTCACCCTGGAGTCGAACGCCCCCGACATGTTGTAGCCCCAGATCAGCAAGGCGATGCCGGCTACGAGCAAGGCGATGCCGACGACGTTCCTGTTCATGTCGTTCTCCCTTCGTCAAACCAAGCAGCCGTTATGCCGACATCCTACGCTGGCTGGCGCGCGCCGCATTGCGTCCGGCGTAGCGAACATGCCAGCTTGACACTTAGTGAAGCTAGGTATAGCGTTGCTATGTATTCAAGCAAGCGGAGCCGGAAATGCCAATCGCGAAAGTGTATGTTCCCGAGAACGTGCTCACCCCGGAGCAGCGCCGTGACATCGTCAAGGGCCTCCACGAAGTGCTGCTGACGGTCGAGAAGCGGCCGCTCGACTCGCCGACCTACATCCTCATCAGCGAAGTGCCTGCCCGCGATTGGGGCTTCACCGGCCAGGTCTACGGGGAGTGATCATGGACGCCACAGACAAGGGGCGCAGGGCGGTCCTCGTGGCGGCCGCGACGGCCGCCGCCGGCATCGCACCCGTTCCCGGACGGGCCGCGGCAGGCGGCAATTTCGGCGCGCCGGTCATCGAGTTGTACGTGCCGCCGGGCGTCCTCACCGCGGAACAGAAGGTGGCCGTGATCAAAGGCTTCACCGACGTGGTGCTGAAGGCGCTGGGACGCACTCCCGAAGCCTCGCGGCGTCTCTTCATGACCATCATCGAGACCGCCGAAGGGGGCTTCGGCGTGAACGGTCAGGTGTTCTCGCGCAAGTAGGCGAGCGGGGTGGCCCGCAGTTCGGCGACGAGGACCGCGGCGCAGGCGATCTCAGCCGCCATCGTCGCGAGAGGGATCGCGAAGTAGGTCGACCACTCCCAGCCCGCGAGGCGCAGTGCGGTGAGGGCTGCATCGCAGGCGACCGACGTGAGTATCGCGCCCGTCGTGACCGCGCAGAGGACGAAGAAGGCGACAAGGTGTCTCCAGTACGCCCAGGCCGCCGCGGCGGCGCCGAGGGCCGCGCACCAGAAAGCCAAGCGGTCGACGAGTGCCACCGCATCGCCGAGGGTGCGCGTCTGCTCGCACACACCCCACTGGGTGAGTTCGTACCAGCCGAGCCGCGCGTTCATCGCGAGGAAGACCCCGGCCAGCGCGAGCACGAGCGCGACGCCGGTTCGCCTGGCGCGTCCGGACACCGCGGCCGCCGCAAGCTGCCGGGCGATCAGCTGCGGGTCACCGAACGCGGCGATGGCGCGGCGCTGCAACTCCGGGCTCCCGTCCCCGGCGGCCTCCCAGAGGTGATCCTCGACTTCCTGGCGGACCGAGCGCGACAGCGCCGGGTCGAAGCTCAGCTGCCGGGCGAGCGACTCCGCGTATTCGGGGATCACGCGGGCGTCCTGCCGGCGAGCAGGCCGGCAATGGCCGCCGAGAACTGCTTCCAAACGGCGCGTTGCTCGGCGAGAGCGCCGGTGCCCCGCTTGGTGAGCGCATAGACTCGCCGCTTGCGGCCGCTCTCGGCGGTAGTCCAGCGGCTGGAGAGCAGGCCGGCCTCCTCGAGGCGGTGGAGGGCGGGATAGACGGTGCCTTCGGGCAGATTGAACGCGTCGCCGCTCCGGCGCCGGATCTCCTCGATGACCGCGTAGCCGTGCGCGGGGCCGGACGCGAGCGCGGCGAGCACGATCATGTCGAGGTGCCCCTTCAGCATCTCGCCTTCCATACCTAGCATTATTAGGCTTGGAGACGCGTGCGGTCAAGCTAATCCGGGACCCCTATCCCATCAGGCAGCTCAGACGAGCGGCACGGTGAGCGGATTGTAGGAGTACAGCCAGGCATTGCGCGCGGCGCCCTCGTCGCGCTTCGCGAAGGCACGACGCAGTGCCTGCTGGTCGCGCGTGTGGAAGAGCGTGCGGTTGCCGCTGGAGCCCTCGACGATCCGGGTGGTCCGCTCGATGCGATTACGCTGATAGGTCTGCAGCGCATCGGGCACGTCGGCCATGTCGAGGGCGCGCGTCAGCACCGCGGCATCCTCGATCGCCATGGCCGCGCCCTGCGCGAGGTAGGGCAGCGTGGCGTGGACGGAATCGCCGAGCAGGGTCGCGCGCCGGGTGCTCCAGTTCGAGATCGGCGGGCGGTAGAAGAGCGACCATCGGTAGCACGCATTGCGGTCGGCGAGCTCGACGAGGGTCTGGATGTCGGGATGCCAGCCGGCAAAATCCGCCTTCAGCTTCTCCCAGGGAAAGCGTGCAGTCCACGACTCCTCCGACACCTCTTCGGTTTCCACCAGGCCGACGAAGTTCAGCAGCGCTCCGGCGCGCAGGTAATAGCACACGACGTGGGCTCCGGGCCCCATCCAGACCGACATCACCGGCCCCATGAAGTCGCGCGGCAGGCTCTGCGTTGGAACGGTGAGCCGCCATGCCGCGTCGCCGGTATAGACCGGGTGCGCCTCACCGGCGATCTGGGCACGCACCGCGGACTTCACACCGTCGGCGCCGATGAGCAGGTCCGCGCCGACGGTCTCGCCGCTCGCCAGGCGCACGCGCACCGCGGAAGCGGTCTCTTCGAACCCGGTTACGCGCGAATTGAGCTTTATGGCGTCCTTCCTGAGGCCCCGGACCTTGTCGACAAGGATCTGCTGGAAATCGGCGCGATGCAGCTGGTTGTACGGCGCACGATGCAGGCGCAGATGCTCGTCCGCGAGGGCGAACTGGCTGATGACTTCACCCGTGTCGTGCAGGCGAAAGACATAGGCCTCGGGTCGGACCGCAATCGCGGACAGGGCGTCGGCCAGCCCGAGGTCGATGAGCACGTGCATCGCGTTGGCGCTCATCTGGATGCCGGCGCCGACCTCGATGAGCTCGGGCGCCTGCTCGAAGATCCGGACCTCGTGTCCGGCCTTGATCAGGCAGGCGGCGGCCGTCAGACCGCCGATGCCGGCGCCCGCGATGAGGATCTTTTTCGGCATGCGGTCTACCCAGCCCTATGCTGTTCGTCAAAGGATTCGAGCGTCCGCTCCAGGTCGTCGAGAAGCGAAAGCCATGCACCCGAGCCGGTATCTGCCGGCTGCGAGGCGATGGCGCGCAGCAGCAGCCCAATGCTTCCACCGGAGATAACGCCATCGCGTACTTCCTGCGTGCGCGCGCGGGCTACCAGATAATCGAGGATCTGCTGCTCGAAGTCCGCGATCTGCAGGCTGCCGCCGCCGAAGCCGCAGGAGCAGTTCCCGCCGACGAGGACGTGCCCTTGCGCGAGGCTCGTCCATTTCCCCAGCAACTGCAGCGCCTCGATCCTGGCGTCGCGGGCGCGCTTGCGTTTGTTAACCTTGGGCACCTGTGGCCTTTCCGGAGAAAAGGATAAATCACAAAACGCGCCTTGCAGCGGACATAGGTGGCACGTTCACCGATGTCGCTGCCTTCGACGAGGGCTCGGGCCGGCTGCTGCTCGGCAAGTCGCTTTCCACGCCGGCGCGGCTGGTGGACGGCGTGACCAATGGCGTGGAGAAGGCCGCGGTGCGCTACGCGGACGCCTCGGCTTTCCTGCACGGCTCGACGATCGCCATCAACACTCTGCTCGAGCGCAGCGGCGCAAAGACCGCCCTCGTCACCACCGAGGGATTCCGCGACGTCTACGAGATCGGCCGCATCAACCGCCCGGATTCCTACAACCTCTACTTCAGGAAGCATGTCCCGCTGGTGCCGCGGGCGCTGTGCTTCGAAGTGCGCGAGCGCATGACCGCCGAAGGGGCGGTGCACATACCGCTCGACGAGGCGAGCGTGCTCGCGGTGTGCGAGCGGCTCAAGGCCGAAGGCGTCGACGCGGTCGCCATCATGCTCCTGCACTGCTACGTCAATCCGGTTCACGAGGCCCGGGTGAAGGCGATCGTGCAGCGGGAGCTGCCCCGGGCGTTCGTCAGCGCCTCGCACGAGCTGTCCCAGGAGTATCGCGAGTTCGAGCGCTGCTCCACGGTCGCCGCCAACGCTTACATCGGCCCTGGGGTCAGCGAGTACGTGCGCGCCATGGACGAGCACCTGAAGCACTCGGGCTTCGGGGGCTCGTTTTTGCTCGTGCAGTCGACCGGCGGACTCTACGAGTCTCACCAGGCGCAAAGTCAATGCGTGCGCATGCTGGAGTCGGGTCCGGCGGCCGGGGTGATCGGTGCCCAGGCGCTGTGCCGGCAGCTCGGGCTTGCGGATGCGGTCGCCTTCGACATGGGCGGCACTACGGCGAAAGCCGGCGTCATCTACCGGGGCGAGGCGCTGACCAGCGGCGTCGCGCTGATCGGCGGCTACGCGCAGGCGCTGCCGGTGCAGATCCCGATGATGGATATCTTCGAGGTCGGCACCGGCGGGGGCAGCCTCGCCGCCGTCAACGCGAGCGGTGCGCTGCGAGTGGGCCCGCAGAGCGCGGGCGCCGAGCCGGGGCCTGCGTGCTACGGCCGCGGCGGCGAGCTTCCGACCGTGACCGATGCGAACCTGGTGCTGGGCCGGCTGGGCGCGCGCCGCTTTCTCGGCGGCGAGATGACGCTCGACATGGCTGCGGCCGAGGGCGCCATCCGCGACAAAATCGCCGGACCGCTTGGTGTCGACCTGGTCCACGCCGCAGACGGCATCTTGCGCATCGCGACCACCGCGATGGCGTATGCCGTAAAGGCCGTATCGACCGAGCGCGGCCTCGACGCCGCCGCGTTCGCGCTCATCGCTTATGGCGGCGCCGGTCCGCTGCATGCTTCGAGCATCGCGCGAGAAATCGGCATGGAGCGCGTGATCGTGCCGCGAGTGCCGGGGCACTTCTGCGCTTTCGGCATGCTGTTCTCGGACCTGCGCTACGACCTGGTGCGCACCTGGTTCACGCGGCTCGCGGACGTCTCGTTCGATGCCATTCACGCCCTTTACGAAGAATTGATAGGGCAAGGACGAAAAGCGCTCGCCGCGAGCGGCATCCGGCCGCAGCGCGTCACGATCCAGCGCGCCGCCGACATGCGCTATGTCGGTCAGGAGCATCCGGTGACGGTGCACTTGCCGGCGGACGTCTTCCGCCGCCGCGACGCCGAAGCGCTCAAGCACCAGTTCGACGAGGAGCATCTGCGCCGCTATGGCACCAACGCGCGCGGCGAGCCGGCCGAGATCGTGAGCCTGCGCGCAACGGTGGCCGGCGTGCTGAAGAAGCCGCCTCTCGAGCGGGTCGCACGCGGCGCCCGGGAGCCCGTTGCCTCGGCGCGGCGCGGCACGCGCAAGGTCTACTTCGCCGAGCTGGGAAAAGCAGTCGCGACGCCGACTTTCGCGCGCGAGGCGCTGCGCTCGCGCAATGCCATCGCCGGGCCGGCGGTCATCGAGGAGCACGCCTCGACGACCGTGCTTCTGCCGGGCGACCGGATGCGCGTCGACGAGTTCGGCAATCTCGCGATCGAGGTGGGGAGGCGGGCGGCATGAAGCGCATGAAAAGTAAGAAGCAAAGGCAGGCCGATGCGGTGCTCACGGAGATCGTGAGAAACGGCGTGATCGCGGTGACCGAGGAGATGAAGACCAACCTCATGCGCACCGCCTACAACATGATCATCTACGAGGCGCTCGACTTCACCGTCGGCCTTTACACGCCGGAAGGCGAGACGATCTCGATCGGCCTGGGGCTGCCGAGCTTCATCCGCGGCATGGCCGAGACGGTCAAGGCGAAGCTCAGGCACTTCGGCGAAAAGGGCCTCGAGCCGGGGGACATCCTCGTCACCAACGATGCCTATACCACCGGCAGCCACCTCTACCACTTCACCTTCAGCCTGCCGATCTTCCATCGCGGCAAGCTCTCGGGCTTCGCCTGCTGCATGGCGCACTGGACCGACGTCGGCGGGGTGCTCGGCGGCGTCACGACGGACATCTATTCCGAAGGGCTGCAGGTCCCGATCATCAAGTACGCGCGTGCCGGCGTGGTGAACCAGGACCTCGTCGACATCATCCGCATGAACGTGCGCATCCCGGAGCGCGCCATGGGCGACCTGCGCGCGCAGATCACGGCGGTCAAGACCGGCGAGCGGCGCTTTCTCGAGCTCCTCGACCGCTACGGCCGCGACGAAGTGCTCGCGGCGATCCGCAACATCATGGACCAGTCGGAGGTCGCGGCGCGCGCGCGCACCAGGACCATTCCGGACGGCGTCTACGAGGCCGAATCGTTCATGGACGACGACGGCGTGGAGATTGGAAAGCCGGTGCCGATCAAGGTGAGGGTGGTCAAGCAGGGCGAGGAGATGACCATCGACCTCTCCCAGGTGGCGAAGCAGGTGCGCGGCTTCTACAACTCGGGGACGACCACCGGCTACTCCTGCGCGCAGGTCGCCTACAAGTGCCTCACTTCGCCGACCGACTACCCGATCAACGAAGGCAGCTTCCGCTCGCTCAAGGTCGTGCTCGCGCCCGGCACGGTGGTGAGCGCGGTGAAGCCGGCGGCGATGCGCTGGTGGATGACCTTCCCGATGACGGTGGTCGACACGTTGTTCAAGGCAATGGAGAAGGCCATTCCCGATCGGACGATTGCCGCGCATCACGCAGACCTCTGCGTTGCGCTCATCAACGGCATCTCGCCGAAGGATGGCCGGTTCTTTCTCGCCGGAATCGGCCCGATGGGCGGAGGATTCGGCGCCAAGCTCACGGAAGACGGCAATAGCGCGACCGTTTGCATGAACGACGGCGACACGCACAACCACCCGGTGGAGCAGATGGAAGCGAAATATCCGCTGCTCTTCGAGCGCCATGCGTTGCGCCCGGATTCCGGCGGCGCGGGGCGCTACCGCGGCGGCCTCGGCACGGAGCAGGCCGTCCAGGCGCGCTCGCCGATCAACATCAACGTGCAAGTGGACCGCGTGCATTGCGCGCCCTGGGGACTCGCGGGAGGCGCAAGCGGCGCGGGCAATCAGGTCACGCTGCGCCTCGGCGGCAAGGAAATCGCCGACCTGCCTAATGCGAAGGTGCTCATGAAGCGCCTGAATCCGGGTGATGCGATCACAGTGCGCGCGGGCGGCGGCGGTGGCTTCGGGCCGCCGCACGAGCGCGAGCCGGAGCGTGTCGCAAACGACGTGCGCCAGGGGTACGTCTCGTTGACCGCCGCGGCCGAAAGCTACGGGGTGGTTCTCGATCCCCGGACGCTGGAAGTCGATCAAGCCGCGACTGCGAAACGGCGCGAAAAGAGGCCTTAGAAACCGGGCGCTCAGTCCTGCAGCGGAATGCGCGCCTCCTGGATCACGCGCGCATAGACCGTGAGGTCCCGCTTGAAGCGCACGCTGAATTCCTCGGGCGCGCTGCCGACCGGCTCGTAGCCCAGGGCCGGAAAGCGCTCCCGGACTTCCGGCGTCGAGATCGTGTTGACCATCGCCGCGTGAAGCCGCTCGATCACCGGGCGCGGCGTTCCCGCCGGCGCAAACAGCCCCAGCCAGCCGGTGAGCTCGAGCTCGGGCACGCCGGCCTCGACCATGGTCGGCACCTCGGGGATGACCGACGAGCGGCGTGAGCCGGTCATCCCGAGCGCGCGCAGCTTCGCCGAGCGGATGTGACCTATCGCGTTGCCGAGCGGCCCGAACGCGAAATCGACCTCGCCGGCGAGAAGCGCCTGATACATCGGCGCATCGCCTTTGTAGGGCACGTGGACCACATCGATGCCGGTGCTCTGCTTGAAGAGCTCGCCCACCAGGTGCGGGGGCGCGCCCAGCCCTGTAGAGCCGAAGTTCAGCCGGCCCGGCTTCGCTCGCGCCAGCGACACCAGCTCCTTCACCGAGCCCACGGATAGCCCCGGCGTGCTCACGAGCACGAGGAACGAAGAGGCGATCTGGGTGATCGGCGCAAAGTCGTGCGCGGCATCGAAGGGCAGCTTCTTGTAGAGGCCAGGGCTGATCGCATGCCCGTGCGTGGTGATGAGAATCGTGTAGCCGTCGGGCGCAGACTTGGCTACGAAGTCCGCGGCGATGTTGCCGCCAGCGCCGGGGCGATTATCGATGATGACCGGCTGCGTCAGCACTTCGCTCATCTTCGGCGTGAGGAGGCGTGCAGTCGCGTCCACTACACCGCCAGCGGCAAATGGCACCACCATCCGGATCGGCTTGACCGGATAGGCCTGCGCGCATGCGCTGGAGCAAGTGAGCGCCAGGAGCGTCGCGATGAAGACGTTGCGTGCCCGCATGATGTTCACCTTATAGTAAGTAAGATGAAGGCCCGGATTCTGGCGGTATTGCTCGCGTTGGCGGCCTCTGCACACACGCTCGCTCAATCGCCATTCCCGTCGAAGCCGCTGCGCGTCATCGTACCGTTCCCTCCCGGTGGCGCGGTCGATCCGCTCGTCCGGGCGCTCGCCAACGGCATGACCGAGCGCCTGGGGCAGCCGGTGATCGTCGAGAACCGGCCTGGGGCGACCGGCACGATCGGGATGAATGTCTGCGCGAAGTCCGCCCCCGACGGATACACCTTCTGCTTTGTGACGAGCGACGGGATGACCGTGATCCCAGCGCTCGGGGGCGCGCTGCCTTTCGACGCCGAAAAGGATTTCGAGCCGGTCACGCTGCTCGGTTTTGCCCAGCCGGTATTGGTCGCGGCTGCCCGGTCGCCTTTCGACAGCTTTGCGGGCCTGGTCGCTTACGCGCGCGCGAACCCGGCCAAGGTGAACTTCGGAACATTCGGCGAGGGCGGCAGCTCGCATCAGCTCCTCGAAGCCATCCAGCACGACACGAAGACCAGGATCACCAACGTGCCTTACAAGGGGACCGGACCCGCGGTCCAGGCCGCCCTGGCGGGCGAAGTGGACCTCGCGCTCAGCATCCTTCCCGTCGTCCTGCCGCACATCAAGGCCGGCAGGCTGAAGCCGATTCTCGTGCTTGCGCGAGCGCGTCTACCCGCACTGCCGGAGGTGCCGACCTACCGGGACGAATCGCTGCCGCTCGTTCGGACCACGTGGTTCGGCATCGTGGTGCCGGCGGGTGTGCCGCCGGGCACCATCCGGCGTCTGCACGAAGCGATCGCGGCGCTGCTCGGGGATGCGCGCTGGCGCGAGCGCTTCATGCCGGCGGATTCGTACGAAGTCTCCGGAGACGGGCCGAACGAATTTGCGCGCTTTCTCGCCACCAGCCGCGCCGACGGCAAGGCCATCGCGCAGCTGCTGCGCGCCGGTGGTTATCGACCCGAGTAGTTAAAGCGAGGAGAGGTAGCGCGCGATGGCGTTGCGCTCGGGCTCGGTCAGGGCTCGCATGAATCCGGGCATGTCGAGGTTGTTGGTCCGCTCGGCCCTGGCGAACTCGCGCATTTCCTGGACCAGGTATTCGTAGCTGAGCCCGGCCAGCCGCGGCGCCGGCATGCCGCCCTCGAAGTTCGGCTGATGACAGGCTTGGCACTGGGCGATGCCCTTTGGCGGGGCGGGCGGCTTTGCCGGGGACTTCTTGGACGGCCAAGGCTTGGCCGCGAAATAGGCGGCGAGTTGGCGCAGGTCCGCCTCGGCCAGGCCCTTGGCGAGCGGCGCCATGATGGCGCTCGGGCGCTCGCCGTTTCGAAAATCCCGAAGCTGCTTCATGAGATAGCTCTCTTGCTGACCCCAAATGACTGGAATGGTCTTGGGGTCGGTCGGAATGCCCTTGGCCCCATGACACGCCGCACAAACCTGAGCCTTGGCGTCCATGTCGTCGGCGGCGTGAGCCGGCGCGATGGCAAGGCAGATGCCGATTCCAAAGATCGCGGAAGCGAAGGTTCTGGTCATGATGGTATTGCCCTCCCCGTGTGCCGGGTATGATAGGTGAGTCCAGCCCAAATCAGGAGAGCCCTATGCGAGCCAGTCTGATGCTGACCCTTTCCGCCACCGCGATGCTTCTTCCTTGCATTGCCGGCGCCGGCCCAAACGGGGATCCAGCGCTTACTGGCATCGTCAGCTCGGAGGCCGAGGGCAAGATGGAGGGCGTCGTCGTCACTGCGCGCCAGGCGAAATCGATCGTCGAGGTGAGCGTGACCACCGACGCGGACGGCCGCTACAGCTTCCCGCGCACTCATGTGAAGCCAGGCCAATACACGCTCAGCACACGCGCGGTCGGCTACGACATCGCCGCCCCCGCGAAGGCGACCGTGTCGGACATCGAGCCGGCGAGCGCCGACATCAAGCTGAAAAAGACCAAGAACCTCGCCGGTCAGCTGAGCAACGCCGAGTGGATGATGAGCTTTCCCGGGAGCGAAGACCAGAAGGCGGAGCTGCTCAACTGCGTCGGCTGCCACACGCTCGAGCGCATCGCGCGCTCGACGCACAACGCCGACGAGTGGACGCACGTGATCCCCCGCATGCGGGGCTACGGCGCCGTGAGCCAGCCGATCAAGCCGCAGCGCATGCTGGACGCGAACCGCGCCGGAAGGCCGGAGGAGTTCCGCAAATTCGCCGAGTACCTCGCGACCATCAACCTGAGCGCGAGCGACCACTGGGCGTACGAGTTGAAGACGCTGCCGCGCCCCAAGGGCCGCGACACCCGCGCCATCGTCACCCAGTACGACATGGTGCGGCCGACGACCGAGCCGCACGACGTGCTGGTCGATAAGGAAGGCAAGGTCTGGTACTCGGACTTCGGCGAGATGTTCATCGGCAAGTTCGACCCGAAGACGCTCAAGGTCGTGGAGTATCCGATCAAGAAGTTCAAGGAGAAGGCGCCGGAGGGTCTGCTCTCGATCGAGTTCGATAAGAACGGCCAGATCTGGTTCGACACCATGTACCAGGGCTCGCTCGGCCGGCTCGATCCCAAGACCGGCAAGATCGACTATTTTCCGGTGGCGAAGGAATGGAACGACGACACCGTGCAGCTCAATTTCACGGGGCTGCGCCACGACGTCGACGGCAAGGTGTGGACCAAGACCGTGGGCACGCAGCACATCTTCCGGGTCGACATCAACACCGGCAAATGGGAGCGGTTCCACCCGACCGACTTCCTGCCGCCCGACAAGGTCAAGGGCGCGAGCATCTACCAGGTCATCGCGGACTCGCAGAACAACCTGTGGATGGCCGAATTCAGCCGCGGCCATATCGGCAAGATCGACGCCAAGACGACCAAGGTGACGTGGTGGCCGTTCCCGACGGAGAACGCCCGCGGGCGGCGCATGAACATCGACGACCAGGACCGCATCATCGTCACTGAATACCGCGGCAACAAGGTCGCGACGTTCGACACCCGGGCGGAGAAATTCGCGGAATACGACCTGCCGCCCCGCACGTATCCGTACCGGGCCAATTTCGACAAGAACGGCGAGATCTGGGCCTCGACGATGCACACCGACCGGGTCGTGCGGCTCGATCCCAAGACCGGAACGGCCGTGCAGTACCTGATGCCCTCCGACACCAACATGCGCACGGTGTTCGTCGACAGCTCGACCACGCCGACGACCTTCTGGGTCGGCAGCAACCACGACCACAAGATCGTCAAGGTCGAGCCGCTCGACTGAGCGGGCGCCCGGGCAAGCACAGGACAAACGGTCCGGGTATTCCACCGGGCCGTTTTTCTTTTTCGCGCGGATTGACCGGCACGAAGCCGTGCGGGCAACATCCGCGTTCCACTTTTTGGAGACTTAGGAGAGAGGAATGATGCTCAGGAAACTATGCCTGCTCGGCGCCGCGGCCGGCGCCTTTTCGGCTGCCGGAGCCCTTGCCCAGACGGCGGAAGTCACGCTGACGCGCCTGGAGTGCGGCAGCGGTTTCAACGACGCACGCCGGTTCAGCGACACGTTCGCCTACAACGATCCCAAAATACCGTTCACGTTCAGCTGCTACGTCATCAAGCATGGTGAGGACTACATGGTCTGGGACACGGGCTATGCCCCAGGCTCGACGCCGAACGCGACCAACAAACCCTTGGGCGAGCTGCTCGCGCAGATGAAGGTCAAGCCCGAGCAGGTGAAATACGTCGGCATCAGCCATTTCCACGCCGACCACACCGGCCAGCTCGACACCGTGCCCAACGCGACGCTGCTGATCGGACAGAAGGAGTGGGACGCGATCACCGCGCCGAAGCCGATGCAGGGCGCGAATGTCGCCGGCTTCAAGCACTGGATCAGCGGCGGCGGCAAGGTCGAGCCGCAGCCCGTGGACAAGGACGTCTTCGGCGACGGCACGGTGATGATCCTGCGCACGCCCGGGCACACGCCTGGACACCAGTCGCTGCTCGTGCGGCTGAAGGAGAAGGGGCCGGTCATCCTGATCGGCGACGCCGCGCACTTCCACGAGAACTACGAGAGCGACGGCGTGCCCGGCTTCAACTACGACCGCGCCGAGACGATCGCCTCGCTCGAGCGCATCAAGGGCATCGCCAAGAACCTGAAGGCGACGGTGATCATCCAGCACGACCCCCGCGACATCAGCAAGCTGCCCGCCTTCCCCGCCGCAGCCAAGTAATCGTAGTCGTTTCGACATGGGGCCCTGGCATTCGCCGGGGCCCTTGTCTTTTCTGCTCATTCCAATACCAGGTAGACGTTCGCCTTGCGGTAGCTGTAGAAGTCGATGGTCGAGTCATTTCTTTCGAGCGTCATTGCCAGCGCGGGCGTGAAGTTCATCCAGCGCCACTCCTTGTTCCGCAGCGACGCCTCGAGCGCGATCCGGCTGTCCCTTCGGGTGACGCCGAAGAGCGGATCGTCGGCGGCGTATTGCCGGTGCCCGAACGCCACGCCGGCGCGGAGAAGAAGCGGGGCGGGCCGCTCGACGAACAGGTTGATACCGGGCTCGAGCGTCACGCCGTAGTAGGAGTAGGGCCGTTCCCTGGCGTTGGAGAGCTCCACCGTCGCCTTCAACAATCCGGCGAGCGCCTGCGTCATGCTCCTCGCCAGCGAAAGCGTGACGCTTCCATAGTTGGCGTCGAGGTAGGTGTAGTACGGAAAGGTGACTCGGCCGACTCGTACCGCGCCGTCGAGCCGATGAACGGTCGACTCGGAAAGGCGGTTGCTCAACTCGAGGTACGGAAACCGGTAGAGGTACTGCCCGCCGAAGGTTCCACCCTCCATTCCCGCGCGCAACTCTGCATAGGAGGCACCCAGGCGCTTGGAAAGCCCGCCATCGGCGGTCAGGCGATCGAGCGATTGCGACGGATAGTCCAGATACGAGGCGTTGAAGTACACCGAAACGCGGCTTTCGCGCAGGATCGGCTCCATGGCCTGGAAGGAATAGCGCAGCCCCGTAACGCGCTCGTTGTCGTGCGGCGGGTCGAAGGTCAGCCGCACGCCGCCGATCGTGAACTGGCGCTCCTGGGTGATGTTGCGCGGATTGGAATCCGACACCACGGAAAGCGCGAACCGCGCATAGCCGTCGACCTCGTCGATGGAGCGCAGGAACGCCTCGATGTTGTCGTGCACGCGCCAGGGCAGCTCCGGCTCGAGCAGGACCGCTTTGAAAAGGCGGCGCGACTCCCGGTACTGCTTGAGGTAGAAGAGCGCACGCGCGAGCTCGAGCTTGACCCGCGGGCTGTCGGTCTTCTGCGTCAGCTCGCGGAAGATGCGTGCCGCGGATTCGAAGTCGCCTGCCTCCAGCCGCTGCGCGCCCTCGATGAATGCGCGCTGGATCTCGGGATCGGGCTGCTGGGCTCGAAGCGGGGCGACGAAAGCGATGCTAAGCGCAGCGACGAGGAGCTTCCGCCGCCAGGCCTCCATTCACCGCTGCTTGCCGCCGAATCCTCCAACCATGCGGCTGACCCCCGCACCCCCGAGCTGGTAGGTCCCTCCGATCTCCTGGGCAGTCGGGCCGTAGAATCTTCCGGACGCGCTGCCGTTGAGATTGACGTCCCGTGTTTGCACCTGCCCCGAAAAATTGTTGACGCCCGCCGCCCAGCTCAACGACCCGGAGAGATCGAGTTCCTGCTTGCTGCTAGCAGCGCCGGTCGTGGAGTTCACGAGGGTCGTGTCGATCGTAGTAAACCCGATAGCGCGGTTTTGAAAGTCGACGTTGGCGATCATCGCTGCGGAGGTCGTGGAACGTATTCCGGCCGCATCGATGAAGTAGCCTGAGGAATTGCCAAAGAAGGTAGCGGCTCCCGTGGTCGGAACCGCGTTGCCCGGTGTGGCATTGCCGGCGGACACGCCGCCGAGCGCAAAGCTCGTCGGACCCGATTGAACCGCCCAAACGCCGTAAGTCTGGTAATTCCAGCCGCTTCCAAGCGCGTCGCCGATGACTGCCGATGCAGTTGGACTCGAAGCCTTGCAGACTCCGCCGCCGCTACAGGAAATGCTGTGGCCCGCAGACCGGTCGAAGGACACGTTGCTATCCGGTGCATTAATTGCGAGGGAAGTCAGCTGGCGTTGGCTGTCAAAGCCGAGGCTAAGATTCGAAGCACCGTTTGTTTCCGGGCTGACCGACGTGACAGGACCGTTGCTTGTCTGCGTTCCGCGGATCGTGGTCGCAGAACCGCCCATGATGACGTTCTGGTTGGGCTGAACCGCGGAAAACGAGGTGAAGGCGACGTCAGCTCGTTGGATATTGCCAGGTGGAGTGGTCTGGCGTTGAGTGGTCTGCTCTGGTGCGGGAGTTTGGTTTGGCGCTGGCGCCGGAGGAATTTGGGTTGGCGTTCCGCTTCCTCCGCCGCCTCCGCCGCCGGTCCCGCAGGCGGCGAGCATGGCCGCCATGATCGAAAGTGCTGTAATCCGAAGTGCTGATGCCATAGCCTCGTTATAAGGGTGTGAGTTGACACGGCAAACGAAAGGAACCGTAGGTCACAGGGACCATTGCTCGTGCTGCGATAAGCTGAGTCTGAGCAGGCAATGAAGCGCCTCCTGCAGCCTTTCGTCCTCGTAGTCACCGCGCTCCTCGCTGCCGCCTATGCGTATCCAGCAGCACGCCTTGCGACCGGGCCCTGGGAGCGCGTGGCGCTTGCGATTCCTTTCTTCCTCATCTGGATCGTGCCGGCGCTCTACTGGACCGCCGAGCGCGACGGCGAGGAGTCATGGCTCGACCAGGCGGCCCATCAGGCGAGCTATCTCTCGATGGCGTGGGTAAGCTTCATTCTGGTCCTGACGCTGATTCGCGACCTGCTGCTTTTCGCCACGGCGGCGCTGCCGCTCGAGAGGGCGCACGGCGTGATCACGGAGGCGGGAGTTCCGGCAGTGTCCATTCTCTCGCTCGCCGCCGTGGCGCTCGGGGCCATCGTTGCGCTGCGCGGGCCGGGCGTCGAGGAGGTCGAGATCCGCGTGCCGGGACTCCATCCGGAGCTCCACGGCTTTCGCATCGTGCAGATTTCCGACCTGCACGTCGGACGCAGCATCCGTCGCGGCTACGTCGAGCGCACGGTCGAGCGCGCGAGGAGCCTCGCACCCGACCTCGTGGCGCTCACCGGGGACATGGTCGACGGGCCGGTCGAGCGGCTCGGGCCGCACGTCGCGCCGCTCGCGGGGCTCGCGGAAGGCGGGCGTGCCTTCTTCGTGCTTGGCAATCACGACTGTTATTCCGGGGCAGACGCGTGGATCGCGCACTGGCGGGAAATGGGCGTGCGCGTTCTGCTGAACGAGCACGCCGTGCTTCGCCGAGGCGCGGCGACGCTTCTCGTCGGCGGAGTCGTCGATCCGGCCTACCGCGCGCGGCGCCCGGAGATCTCGCTCGAGGAGGCGCCGAGGGCAGATTTCCGGCTGCTGCTCGCGCACAACCCGAAGCTGGCGCCGCTCGGCGCACGCGCGGGCTTCGACCTGCAGCTCTCAGGCCATACGCACGCCGGGCAGTTCTTTCCCTGGACGCTCGCGGTGCGACTGGTCCACGCGCCTCACGTCGCGGGGATCTCGCGCGAGGCAAGCATGTGGGTCTACGTGAGCGCGGGCACCGGGAGCTGGGGGCCGCCCGTGCGCTTCGGGACCAGCCCCGAGATCACCCTCGTCAGGCTCGTTTCGGCCTAGTCTCCGCCTGAAATCCTAGAGGGCAGCCGCGTACTCTTTTTCCAGCCGCTCGTGCGTGGCCCAGAACGGGCGCGGATCGACGCCCTTCAGCACGTCTTCGAGGATGCCGCTGTGGACGTCCCAGCCGCCCATGACGCTCGCCTGCAGGTCGCGGCCTTCCAGGCGGCGGTGGACGATGACGAGGAGCACCTCCTTGCCGCGCGGCGTCAGCTCGTAGGTCACCTCGGTGTCGCCGCCGTTCCACATCCAGGTGTGCGAGAGGAGGCGCATGGGTTCGAGGCGCGTGATGACGCCGTCGAACTTGCCGAGACCGCGGTCCTTGTACTTCTCCGGCGTCACGCAGTCCGACGACAGCTTCGAGTTGTCGAACTCGAGGCGGATCTTCCCGCCGACCCGCAGGTCGAACTCGCCCCGGGCGAGCCACTTGGCGCGCTTGTCCGACTCGGTGATGTAGGCCCAGACGCGCTCGATCGGGCCGGGAAGAAGGCGCTGGAGCTTGACGGTGCCGGGTTCGATCACGGTGACGGCTTGGTTCATTTGCGTTTCCTTTTCACGGTTCGCTTGGAGGATTTCGAAGCCGCCTCGATCGCAGCCTCGGCGCGCAGGGCGGCCTCCAGGTCGTCGAGGCGGGAATTCCAGAACTCGCGGGTGCGCTGCATCCATTGCGTGAGCTCGTCGAACGGCTTCGGGTCGAGCGAGAGAAAGTGGTCGCGTCCGGAGACGCGCCGCCGCACGAGCCCCGCGCGCTCGAGCAGCCGGATGTGCTTCGAGACCGAGTTGAGCGAGATGTCGAACGGCGCGGCAACCTCGGTCACGCGCGCCTCGCCGGAAGCGAGGTGCTTGAGGATCGAGCGGCGGGTTTCGTCCGCCAGGGCGATCAGGGTGTCGTCGAGCTCCACGCGCGCATATTCACCCAAAAGGATGAATATGTCAAGACACCGATTTCGAGCTGCTTTTGCCCTCGTGAAGCGCGATGCGGACCGTCGGCATCGCGAGATGCACCTCGCGCAGGAAATAGGTGAGACCGAGGCGTCGCTCCAGGTTTTGCCCTTCTAGTCGAGCGACGATTCTTCGGAAGCCGCGGCCGGAACGCGGCAAGCGCGAGCTGGATCGCCCCTGTCACGTCATCGACGCTCGGTATCAATGCGGACCCTTTGGATTCAGGACCGAAAAACGAGGAAAATCAGGGACGCGCGCGCTCCCCTGCGCACGCGCGCGTCCCCGCTTACTGCCCACGCGCCCCCAAGCCTCACGCGAGTCCTCAACGTAAGACTTGGGAGCCGCAGTGTCGAGCCGTGCCGCGAATTCTGACGAAGGTTTGCGATTCGTTTAACGCCCGGCGTCGGCGCTCAGGTCCCGCTCACGGTTCCGATCTCCCGGTCCACCTTTCCCGTCTTGATCCAGGTGATGATCGCCCGGACGACGGCCTCCTCGTTCCCCTGGTGCGAGTGCAGGTGACCGCCGCCGCAGGGATCGCCCTCGGCCACGCCGCCGTGCACCGTCACCAGGTTCTCGCCGGCATAACCCTTCACAATCGAATAGGGCGTGTGCTCGCAAGCATCCTTTTCGTTGTGAACGTGGAGGACCGGCGCGGCGATGCTGCCGTAGGGAAAATCGGAGAGCGAGTTCGCGTACCCAAACTTGTTGAACCCGTTCATCGACGAGGAGTGAATGCTCCCGGTAATTTCATTGCCGAGGTTTTTCGCCAGCCACCTCGAGCTGATCGTTCCCATGCTGTGACCCATCACGAAGATCCTCGAGTAGCCGTACTCGTTCCTGAGCTTTGCGATGACGCTTCTCACGTCGTCGGCGTGCTGCTTCGACGAGCGGTAGTCGTCGCGGCAGCCGGTCACCCGTGGCCCTCCGGCCGAACCCCATTGATCGGTGGGGCAGTCCATGACCACCAGCGCGATGCCTTCGTCCGCGAAAAGCTGCTGGTTCTTTCTCATGAA
Source organism: Burkholderiales bacterium (assembly GCA_035577785.1). Lineage (GTDB taxonomy): Bacteria > Pseudomonadota > Gammaproteobacteria > Burkholderiales > SG8-39 > SCGC-AG-212-J23. Next base: position 31,647 of record DATLUZ010000188.1, read on the forward strand.
AGGCTGCAGGTTGCGATCCTTGTCGGCCACGGCTTGAATCCTCGCGATTCCCGGGTAACCGCGAAAATAGAGCAGCGCCGTGTCGCTGGGCTTGGCTGGCTTGGCCAGGATTGCCCGCTGGAACACGGCGGATTTCTTGAAAACTCCCTCCGCGCGTCCCGTGTCGATCTCGATCAGGATGTCGGCCGTCTGCGCTCGCGCAAGCGAGATGCCGCAGGCCAGCGCAACGGCTAGAAGTACTCTTCCCATATGTCCCCCTCGTTCTGGAGCGGAATATTAGCCCTCGGCGCGGCGCCCGTCATCGCCGCCGCTGCGCCGAACGAGATCAAGGTGTTCACCGACGAGCTGGCGCGCTATCGCGAGCACACGCTCGAGTTTCACGTCAACAAGGCGAGCAGCGCGGGGCCGACTGCCGAGAATCAGGCTACGCCGCTGCAAATCATGCCGGAGTACTCCTACGGCCTCCGGCGCAACTGGGAGCTCAGCTTTCAGCTTCCTTTCACCATCGACGCCGGCTCGAGTGACTTCGTCGGATACCGAAGCGAGCTCCAGTACGTGGCGCCTCACGACGAGGACGACGGCTTCTACTGGGGCTTCAACGTCGAGCTGGCGCGGAACGACCCGCCGGGGGAAGCGTCGTTCTGGAGCGCAGAGCTCATCCCGATCCTGGGATATCGCGGGGGCCGCTGGCACTTCGTCGCGAATCCCGGCGCGGACAAGCAGCTTTCAGGGAGCTCGCGCGCCGCGACTTTTCAGCCCGCGGCGAAGATCGCGTACCAGGCCTTCGGCTGGAATTCGTTCGGCCTGGAGTATTTCGGCGCCGAGCAGAGCCGCGTTCTCTACGTCGCCTGGGACGGCAAGATCGGGAAGTCGGAGTTCAACCTGGGAATCGGCCGCGGGTTCACCGACGCGTCGGATCGCTGGGTGCTGAAGATGATCTTGGAGTTCGCGTTTCGCTGATTCCTACGGGGCTGCCATGTTGTCGCCGAGCCACTTGAGCACCTGGTCGGCGACCTGAAGGTTGTTCTTGTCCATCATCATCATGTGGCTGTTGCCCTTGATGCCGGCGTCGGGCAGGAGAAGAAGCGAAGCGCGGCCGCCGGCCGCCTTGATCGAGTTGACCGCGGCGAGGCAGCCGTCGCGCCGCTTGTCGCCATTCACGGTTTCCTTGGCGCCGACGCTGTTGTCGCCCCACAGCGAGAGCATCGGCACGGACTTGAACCGCGCGGCATCGGCGGACTGAAAGGTATCGCAGCCGCCTTCGACAGTGACGAGGGCGCGCACCCGGTTCGCACGCTTGCGCACCACGTCGAGCCCATAGACGCCGGACTGCGAGTGCACCATCACCACCGCCGGACCGATCTTGTCGAGCAGCGCCACCAATGCGTCGACCGTATTCGCGCCGACGCCGGCGAGCGTGGTCTCGGCATTCGGCACGAGCTGCGCCGTATATTGCTCCATCGCCTCCACCGGGAACTGCAGGCCCGGGAACGGTACGCCGTAGGACGGTCCGAGGCGGAAGTTGAGCCACGCGCGCTCTTGCGTGGCGAGGAAGAGCGTGGGCAGCGACGCCGGATTGGCGCCGGGCTGCTCGCGCACCACGTTGACCGGCGTAGGATCGAATCCGGAGCGCCCGCGCCCGGAGTGATCGACGACGTAGACCGGAAAGCCCTTGCGCAGAAAGTAGGTCGCCCAGCCTTCGCGCCCGTCGGGCGTGGTCTCGTAGGTCACGCCTGAGTGATTCGAGCCGTGCACCAGCACCAGCGCAGGTCCCTTTGCCGCTGCCGGGATGCGGTAATGCACGTACATCTGGTTCACCGTGATGCGTCCTGGCGCCGCCGGACCGGTGACGAGGGACGCGCCAGGATGCTGCGACATGACGACCTTGCCGTTGACGAAGAAGCTGCCCTCGTCTTCCAGCGTCAGCGGGCCGCCCAGGGTTCCGGCCGACGCGCCGCAGGAAAGGGATGCGGCGAGAAGCGCGAAATATGCTTTCATGGCCGTAGGCCTCCTGTATGTCGATCCGGACCGGCGCCGCTCGACTATAGGGTAGGTCACCTCAAAGGAGAAGCACCATGTCCGGAAACACCATCCGTCTTCACCGCGTGCTCCGCGGGACCCCCGAACGCGTCTACCGCGCCTTCCTCGACCCCGACGCCATGGCGAAGTGGCTTCCGCCGAACGGCTTTACCGGCAAGGTCCACGAGATCGACGCCCGGGTCGGCGGTACGCACAGGATGTCGTTCACGAACTTCAGCACCGGGGCGAGCCACTCCTTCGGCGGCCGCTACCTCGAGCTCAAGCCGAACGAACGGCTTCGCTACACAGACCGGTTTGACGATCCGAACCTGCCGGGAGAAATGACGGTGACGGTGACACTCAAGGCCGTCTCCTGCGGGACCGAGCTCAGCGTCGTGCAGGAAGGCGTCCCCGAGGTCATTCCCGCGGAAGCCTGCTACCTCGGCTGGCAGGAGTCGCTCGACGCACTGGCGCGGCTCGTCGACCCGGAAATTCCCGGCTAGACATTGCGCTCTTGCAGCACATCCACGGCCGAGCGTCTTCGCCGCGCGTTGGAGCGAGAGTTCCATGTCGCGCCGAGCTAGAACCGTTTCCGGCCCGGCCTGGAGTAGGCTAGGAATCGGTAAGGAGGCAGAGGGACTGCGCGTGTCATACCAGCTCACCATCGAGGAACGGCCAACGTACGTGTACGCCCGCGCGGACGGCGACCTCACGCCGGCGAACGCGCTCAGGTTCCTGGAAGACGCCCATGCGGCGTGCATGAAGCACGGCCGCACCTCGGTCCTGCTGGACATGCAGCTCCACGGTCCCAACCTGCCAACCACCAGCATCTACGACGTCATCGCGCAGCGCGCGGCCGACGGCAGCAAGCTGCGCAAGATCGCCTACGTTCCATACAAAGGCGGCGATCCATCGATGGCTTCTTTCGCGGAGACCGTCGCGATCAACCGCGGCGTGAACGTGCGGATCTTCGAAAGCGTCGCCGCCGCCGCGGGCTGGCTTACGGAGCCCTAGTCCATCTGCAGCCCGAACTCGCGGGCGATGCCGGCGGTCTGCTCGTAGGTTTCGTGCAGGATCTGAGCGAGCTGCTCGGGCGAGGAGGAGACGGCGACCGAGCCCGCCTTCTCGATGAGGTCGCGGTATTCGGGCGATTTGACGATGGCCCCAACCTGCCGGTTGAGGAGCGCAATCACCGGCTGCGGCGTGCCGGCGCCGCCGCAGAGGCCGAGCCAGCCGAAGCGCACGAAGGCGAGCCCCTTCTCGGTCAATGTCGGTATTTGCGGCGCGGCGGCGAGGCGCTCGGGGCTCGTGACGGCGAGGACGCGCAGCCGTCCGGCCTTGTATTGCGGCAGGACGTTGAGCGTCGGCGAAACGTAGAGATGCACCCGGCCCGCGATGAGGTCGTTCACCGCGTCGGCGCCGCCCTTGTACGGAATGCCGGTCAGGCGGATTCCGGCGGCTTTCGCGAGCTCGAGCGCGAGCACTTCCTGGGCCGAGCCGCGGCCGATCGTGCCGTAGTTGAGCTTGCCGGGGTTGGCGCGCGCGTAGGCGATGAACCCTTCGAGATCCTGCGCCGGGACCTCGTTGGAGAGCGCGACGGCGTAGTAGTAGCGCGAGATCTGGCTGATCGGCGCGAGGTCGGAAAGCTTGTAGGCGACGTTCTTGTAGACCGCCGCGTTGATCGACTCGAAGTGCGTGCAGAGGAGCAGGCTGTATCCGTCCCTCGGCTTGGACAGGACGTCCTGCGTGGCGATCTGTCCGCCGGCGCCCGGACGGTTCTCCACGATCACGCGCTGGCCGAGGGCGGTCCCGAGACGATCGGCGATGAACCGCGCCGGCAGGTCGGTCGGCCCGCCGGCGCTGAACCCGACCACCAGCCTTACGGGCTTGTCCGGATAGCCGGTTTGCCCATGCACCCCCGTCGCAAGGACCGCGAGCGCGAGGGCTGGAATAAACTTCATCCATGAAGCCTAGCATCGATCGCATTCGCACCACCCACACCGGCAGCCTTCCCCGGCCCGCCGACATGCTGGCGGCGCTGCACGCGCGCTTCGAGGGCGGAAGCGTCGACGAGGCGGCGTACGAGAAGGCGCTCGCGAGAAACGTGCGCGAGATCGTGCGCAAGCAGGTCGAGGCGGGCATCGATATCGTGAGCGACGGCGAGTGCGGCAAGCCGAGCTTCATGGCCTACCGCGCCGAGCGCATCGGCGGCTTCGAGCCGCGCGTCCCGAAAGGCGGCATGCCCGCGCCGGGGCCGGTCGACCCGAACGGCCGCGACGCGACCCTGTTTCCCGAGTACTACCGGAACATGCTGGCGCACAGCCCGTTCGCGAACACGGTGCGCGTCGCGCCGCGCGCGTGCGTGGCGCCGATCCGGTACGTCGGCCACAAGTTCCTGCAGCGCGATCTCGCCAACCTGAGAGCGGCGATGGCGGAAGCCGGCGCCGAGGGAGGCTTCATGCCTTCGGCGAGCCCCATCCCCGGCGACGCGAACGAGTACTACAAATCGGAAGCCGAGTACTTCCAGGCGCATGGCGAAGCGATGCGCGAGGAGTACAGGGCGATCCTGGACGCTGGCCTTGACCTGCAGATCGACGATCCGAGGATGGTGAGCTCGTGGGATTCGCGCAAGGACATGGACCTCGCGCAATACCGCGCGTGGATGCAGAAGCGCATCGAATTCCTGAACCACGCGCTGCGCGGCCTGCCCGAGGAGCGCATCCGCTATCACACCTGCTACGGCGTCAACTTCGGTCCGCGCCTTTCGGACCTTCAGCTCGGGCAGGTGCTCGACCTCATCCTCACGATCCGGGCCGGCGCCTGCTCCTTCGAGGCCGCCAACCCGCGCCACGACCACGAATGGCGCGTCGCCCAGAGGCTCAAGCTCCCGGAAGGCAAGATGCTGATTCCGGGCGCAGTCACCCATTCCAACGTGACGATCGAGCACCCCGAGGTCGTCGCCGACCGCATCGAGCGCTGGGCCAGGGCGGCGGGGCGCGAGAACGTGATGTTCGGCAACGACTGCGGCTTCGCCTCGACGGCGGGCAACACCGAGATCCCGGAAGCCGTCGCCTGGGCGAAGCTCAAGGCGCTCGGCGACGGCGCGCGGATCGCTTCGCGGCGGCTGTGGCCTGATTAAGCCGCGAGGCTGGCGTTCGTCAGGTCCGTCACCAGCATGTGACCCGGCGAATGGGTGATGCAGAGCGAGGGCTTCGCCTCGAGCACCACCGACTGCGGCGTGATGCCGCAGGCCCAGAAGAGCGGCAGCTCGTCCGCGCGCACCTCGGTCGCATCTCCGGCCCAGGGCTGATCCAGATTTTCTATCCCGATCATTTCCGGAAATCCCACGTGGATGGGCGAGCCGTGCACGCGCGGATAGCGCGACGTGATCTCGATCGCGCGGATCGCATCCGCCGGCTTGAACGGACGCATGGAAACCACGAGCTTGCCGCGGAACGGACCGGCCGGCACGGTGTCGACGCTGGTGCGGTACATCGGCACGTTCGTCCCCTGGTCGACATAGCGCAGCCGCAGCCCCGCCGCCATCAGCGCCTCCTCGAAGGAGAACGAGCATCCGAGCACGAAGGTGACGAGATCCTCGCGCCACAAATCGCGCAGGTCGGTCACATCGCCTTCCTGCTTTCCGTTCGTGAAAATCCGGTATCTGGGTACATCGGTGCGGATGTCCAGATCTTCGCCGAGCTCCGGCAGGCGCGGATCGCCGGGCGCTGACATGGCGAGGAGCGGGCAGGGCTTCGGGTTCGCTTCGCAGAAGGCGCGAAAGTCCTCGGCATATTCCCGCGGCAGGATGCAGACATTCCCCTGCACGTAACCGCGCGCAACCCCGGCGGTGTTCCTGCGGTGGTTGCCGGAGCGAATCGCGCGGCGCACGTCTCTCGGGTTATCCATTCAGGAAATCGTAAGCGCCAAGCCTTCCGGCTGTGAAGCGGTACTGCGCACGCGAGGCGAGCGCTTGTGGAACTTGCCGTCCTTCATGATCATCGCCAGTCGGTCCTGGTCCTGCAGCACGCGCACGTCGCGCGTCGGGTCTCCGTCCACGAGGAGAAGGTCGGCGAGATAGCCCGGCTTCACCTGCCCGAGGAGCTCGCCGCGTCCCATCAGCTCGCCGCCGAGCCTGGTCGCGGCGACCAGCGCTTCGGTGGGCGTATAGCCGAGGAGCTCGACGAACCACTGCAGGTCGCGCGCGTTGCGCCCGATCGGGTTATACGGGAAGCCGTAGTCGCCGCCCGGCAGCACGCGGATGCCGCGCTTGCGCATCTTCGGGTAGAGCTTCTGCATGCGCTCGAGCGTGAAGGGCGCGCCGAGCTTCTCGGCCGCCTCGCGGGTGATGCCGAAAGACTCCGCCTCGTAGGTCCGGGCGTACATGAGCCCGATCGCCGGCGCGACGAAGAGCTGGTCCTTTTTCGCCTCCAGCAGGTCGAGCGCTTCTTCGTCGGCGTGGCTGCAGTGGTAGAGGATGCGAAAGCCGTGCTTCGCCCCGAGCTTCACCGCCTGCGCCGCCTGCGCGTGGCATGCGAGGAAAAGTCCGGATTCGCGCGCCTGCGCGCCGATGGCGGCGACCTCTTCCTCGGTGTAGGTGAGCTGTTGCGAGCCGCCCGGCGTGAACGCCTCGTCGCTCGAGAGCAGGAACTTGATCGAGTCGACGCCCGCTTTCGCCATCTCGCGCACGTAGGCGCGCATCGCCTCCGGGCCGCGCACATGCGCGGCGCCTTCGTCCGCCTTCAGTCCGAGCGCGCCGTCGGGCAGCCGCTCGAGCGACGAGGCGCGCAGCCTCGGCCCGGGAATCCAGCCGCCGTTGATCTCCTCGCGCAGCGCGATCTCGAAGCGCGGCCCGAGCGAGCCGGCCGAATAGGCGCTGGTGAAGCCCGCGTCGAGCGTGACTCTCGCGTTCCTGGCAGTGACGAGGAGATGCTCCTCGGGCGGCAGCACCATGGCGTTGATGATGCGGCCGACCGACGAGGGCCACGACAGGTGCGCGTGCGCTTCGACGAGCCCTGGCATCAAGGTTGCGCCGCCGCAATCGATGACCTCGGCGCGCGGGCGTTCGAGGCGGTTCGCCTCGCCGACGGCCGCGATGCGGTTCCCCTTGACGAGGACCTCGCCGCGAAACGGCGGCCGGCCCGTGCCATCGAAGATCTCAGCATCGGTAAGCAACACGACGGAATCGGCCGGCGTCATGGGTCTCTCCGCAAAAGCGCTTCGGTTAATATATTCGATCCGAAGGAGGAGAGAGACATCATGAGCTTCGTGAACAGGCTGGCGGTCGCGTTGACCGCGGCGGCGACGGCAGTGGCAGCGACGGGCGCGGCGGCGCAGAACGTCAAGATCGGCATCGTGGCGTTCATCTCGGGTCCGGCGGCGGCGCCGTTCGGCGTGCCGGCAAAGAACGCCGCCGACTTCGTGTTCGACGAGCTGAACGCGGGGAAGGGCCCGGCGCCTTACAACAAGAAGGGCTTCGGCGGCGCGACGATCGAGACGGTGGTCGTCGACGAGGCCGGCAGCACCACGACGCAAGTCACCGAGTTCCGCAACCTGGTGCAGCGGCACAACGTCGACCTCGTGATCGGCTACATCTCGAGCGGCAACTGCCTGGCGATCGCGCCGGTGGCCGAGGAGCTGAAGAAGTTCACCAACTTCTTCGACTGCGGCACGCCGCGCATCTTCGAGGACGCCTCGTACAAGTACGTCTTCCGCACCTCGCCCACGGCGACCATGGACAGCGTCGGCGCGGCGCTCTACGTGAAGGATGCGAAACCGAACCTCAAGTCCATCGCCGGCCTCAACCAGAACTACGCCTGGGGCCAGGACTCGTGGGGCGATTTCGAGCTGGCGATGAAGGTGCTGGTGCCCAGCCTCGAGGTGAAGACCTCGCAGATGCCCAAGCTCTTCGCCGGCCAGTACAACGCCGAGATCTCGGCCCTGCTCGGCGCCAAGGCCGACGTCATCCACTCGAGCTTCTGGGACGGCGACCTCGAGGCGCTTATCCTGCAGGGCGGGCCGCGCGGGCTCATGAAGTCGAGCCTCACCATCCTCACCACCGGCGAGACGGCGATGCACAAGCTCGGGGCCCAGATTCCCGACGGCACGGTGCTCGGCGCACGCGGCCCGTTCGGTCCCTACGCGCCGAACAACGCCTTCAACCAGTGGTTCTCGAAGGGCTTCGAGGCGCGCTTCAAGGCGCCGCCCAACTACGCCTCCTACCAGATGGCGCAGGCCATCCTCGGCGTGAAGCTGGCATGGGAGAAGGCGCAGGAAAAGGCGGGCGGCAAGCGCCCGACCAACGAGCAGGTCGGCGAGGCGCTCGAGAACATGACCTTCGAGGGTCCGGGCGGCACGGTGCGCATGGCGATCGGCAAGGGGCACCAGGCGATCATGGAGACGGCCTACGGCACGACCAAGCTCGTGAACGGCAAGCTCACGCTCGTCGACGTGAAGCGCTATCCGGCGGAGAAGGTCAACCCGCCCGAGGGCGCGAAGGCGGCCGACTGGATCAAGGGCGGCTTCAGAGCGAACTGATACCAAACAGGGTCTGAACCAGCTTCTCTCAGTCGGGGTCGACGGCGTCATCTACTCGGCGTGGCTGTTCATCGCCGCGCTGGGCCTCACGCTGATCTACGGGGTGATGAAGATCGTGAACGTCACCCACGGCAGCTTCTACGCGATCGGCGCCTACGCCGCCGCCTCCATGACCGCGGCCTGGCTCGCGCGCGGCTATCCGCCGATGCTGTCCTACGCGGTGCTGGTGCTCGCCGCGGTGGTCATCGCGGCGCCCTTCGCCTTGTTCATCGAGCGCGCGATCCTGCGCCCGCTGTATGCGAGGGACGAGGTGGTGATCCTGCTCGTCACCTATGCGCTTTTCCTCATCCTCGAGGACGTGGTGAAACTCATCTGGGGAGTGAATCCGTATTTCATCGCCGAGCCCTACGCGCTGCTCGGCAGCTTCCAGGTCGCGGGAATGGCTTACCCCACTTACAACCTGGTCCTGGTCGCCGCGGCGCTTTTCTTCGGCGGCGGGCTCTGGTGGCTGCTCCATAGCACGCGCGCCGGGAAGCTCCTCCTCGCGGTGATCCACGATCCCGAGGTGAGCCGCGCAATGGGCGTGAACGTCGGCCGCTATTACCTCGCCACCTTCGCCCTCGGGTCGTTGCTCGCCGCGCTCGCCGGCGCGTTTACCGCGCCGACGGTCTCGGTCGTCCCGGGGCTCGGCGTCGACGTGATCGTGCTTTCGTTCGCGGTGGTGGTAATCGGCGGCCTTGGCAGCCTCCCGGGAGCCGCGATCGGCGCGGTGATGGTCGGGCTGGTGCGCTCGCTCTCGGTCCACTACATGCCGCAGGTGGAGCTCTTCGTCATCTACTTCGTGATGGCGCTCGTGCTGGCGGTGCGCCCGCGCGGCCTCTTCAGCCTGGCCGAGCCGAGAAAGATATGAATCACCCAGGGGTCAGACGCGACCGAACCATCGCGATTCTCTTCACGGCATTTGTGGTACTTGCGCTGGCAGGACCGTGGTTGCCGCAGTGGGCGATGTTCATCATGACGATTGCCTTTGCGCGCGGCTTGGTCGTGCTGGGCCTGCTATTGCTGCTGAGGGCAGGGCTTGTATCGTTTGGCCAGGCGCTCTTCTACTGCCTCGGGGCGTATTCGGCCGGAGCCCTCGGCCGCTTCTTCGGCGTCTCGGACATCTTCGTCGAGATGCTGGTCGGCGGCGCCGTGGCGGCGGCGACGGCGTTCGTGCTCGGCTTCCTGCTCGCGCGCTACCGGGGCATCTACTTCGGGCTGCTCAGCCTCGCGCTCTCGATGATCCTGTACGGCCTGCTCGTGAAGAGCGAGGCGCTCGGCTCGACCGACGGCTTCAACATCCTGGCCTCGACCCTGTTCGGCATCCGGCCGGGACCGGAGTGGGTGCGCTACGCCGTGCTCGTCTCCGCCGCCGCGGTGTCGCTCGTCGCCGCGCTTCTCGTGTTTCGCTACCTGCGCACGCCGCTCGGCCGGCTGGCGCCGGCGATCAAGGACAACGAGATCCGGGTCGAGTACATGGGCGCCTCCGCGCGCCGCGCGGTGCACGTAAAGTACGTGATCGCGGGGGCGCTCGCCGGCGTCGGCGGAGCGCTCGCCGCGACGGCGGTCGGCCACATCGATCCAGAAATGGCGTACTGGACCACCTCGGGCGAATTCATTTTCATCGCGATCCTCGCCGGCACCGGCAACGTGATCGCCCCGTTCGTCGGCGCGCTGATCTACGGCGCGATCCATACGCTCGCCTACGATCTGTCGCCCAACACCTGGCAGATGAGCCTCGGCGCAGCGCTGCTCGTGCTGATCGTGTTTCTGCCGGAGGGGCTCTGGTCGTTTTTCAACCGTTATGTCCGTCATTCTTGACGCGCGGAGCCTGACGAAGACCTTCGGCGCCGTGACGGCGGCGAACGAGGTGAGCGCGGCCATCGACAAGGACTCGGTGGTGGGGCTGATCGGCACCAACGGCGCCGGCAAGACTACCTTCATCAACATCGTCACCGGCTACCTCAAGCCCGACCGCGGCAGCATCGCCTACGAGGGCCGCGACATCACGCGCCTGCCGCCGCGCGACATCACCCGGCTTGGCATCTGCCGCTCGTTCCAGATCCCGCAGCTCTACGGCTCGCTCTCGGTGTTCGACAACATGCTCGTCGGCATCGGCATCGTTTTGCGGAACGCCGGCCTTGCGGGGTACTTCTCGCGCGGCGCGGCACTCGTGCCGGGCTACGGCGAGCCGGCCGAGGCGGTCGCCGAGCGCATCCTCGGCCGCTTCGGCCTGCTCGAGTACCGCGGCCGCAACGCGCAGGTCCTGCCCGGCGGCGCGCGCAAGCTCCTCGACATCGCGCTCGCGATGGTGGCGCGGCCGCGGATCCTGCTCCTGGATGAGCCCACGAGCGGGGTATCGGCGCAGGAGAAGTTCGGCATCATGCAGATGGTGCTCGAGGCGGTGCGTGCCGAGGGCGCGACCGTGCTCTTCGTCGAGCACGACATGGAGGTGGTGAGCCGCTTCGCGCAGCGCGTGCTCGCGTTCTACGACGGGCGCATCATCGCGGACGCGCCGCCCCGGGACGCGCTCGCGCATCCCGAGGTCAAACGCTACGTGGTCGGCAGCCGTGCTTGAGATCGACCGGCTCAGCGTCTCGATCGCGTCGATGCAGATCCTGCGCGATGTCTCGCTTGAAGTGCCGACCGGCTCCATGACCGGGCTCATCGGCCGCAACGGCGCCGGCAAGACTACCGTGATGAAGACTGTGATGGGCCTCCTCAAGGCGGGCCGCGGCTCGGTGCGCTTCGACAACCGGGACCTGCTCCGCGTCGCGACCCACGAGCGGGCGCGCCTCGGCATCGGCTACATGCCCGAGGACCGGCGCCTGATCCCCGAGCTCACGGTCGAGGAGAACGTGCTCGTCCCCGCCTGGGCGGCCGGATTCCCGGACGCGCACGCCCGGCTGCAAAAGGTCTACGAATATATTCCCGAAGTGAAGCAGTTCGCGTCGCGCAAGGGATTGCAGCTCTCCGGCGGCCAGCAGAAGCTCGTCGCGCTCGCCCGGGCGCTGATGTGCGGCACGCGCCTGCTGCTGCTCGATGAACCCTTCGAAGGCGTCGCCCCCGCGCTGGCGCAGCGCCTCGCCGAAGTTGTCGCCGGCCTCAAGCGCGCGGGCCTGTCCGTGATGCTGTCGGAATCGGACCTGCAGCACTCCGAGCGGCTGGTCGACCGGGTCATCGCCATCGATCGCGGCTCCATCGCCGCGGGGCAGTAATGCAGGCCGACGTGCTTGTCATCGGCTCGGGCGCGGCCGGGATGTACGCCGCCATCAGCGCCGCGCGCGCGGGGTGCAGCGTAGTGCTCGCCGACCGGAGCCTGATCGGCCGCGGCGGCGCCACCGTGATGGCGCAGATGACCGTCTCCGTCGCGCTTGGCGAGGAAACGCCCGACCATTGGGAGCATCATCTCGCCGACACGCTGAAGGCCGGGCGAGGGCTGTGCGAGCCGGCGCTCTCGCAGCTCCTTTGCGAGGACGCGCCCGAGCGCATCCGCGAGATGGACGCCTGGGGCGTCGGCTGGGCGCGCACCGACAAGCACATCAAGCAAGTCCAGGCCCCGGGACACGATCGCCCGCGCTGCGTCTACGTCGACTTCGTCAACACCGGCCCGGCGGTGTCGAAGACCCTGCGCGCGCAGTTGAATCGCATCCCCGAAATCCGTCGCATCGGCGATCTTCTGGTGACCGACCTCGCGATCCACGACGGTGCTTGCGTAGGCGCTGATGCCGTTCACATCATCTCCGGTGAACGTCTGACGTTGACCGCAAAAGCGACGATTATCGCCACCGGCGGCCTGACGCGCCTCTACGCGCGCAACAGCGCCTCCATCAACATGGGCGGCGACGGCTACGCGCTCGCGCTGCGCGCCGGCGCCGAGCTGGCCGACATGGAGTTCGTGCAATTCTTTCCCATCGGTCACCTCGCGCCGCGGCTCGTCGGCATGGACCCGATCATGTGGGATCCGTTCCGCTACAAGCTCGGCGGGAAGCTGCTCAACGCCGAGATGCAGGAATTCCTGAAGGAGGACGGGCGCTACGTCTACGTGCGCGACCATGCGACGCATGCCATCCTCGCCGAGGTCGCGGCGGGCCGCGGCACGCCGCACGGCGGCGCATGGCTCTCGTTCCGACATTGCAGCGAAACGGAGCTGCGCTCGGCGTTCGGTCCCGTGATCGACCGCCTCGCCGCGAACGGCATCGACCTGACGCGCCAGGCCATCGAGGTCGCGCCCATGGCGCACTACCACATGGGCGGCATCCGCACGGACACCGACATGCGGACGAGCGTGCCGCATCTCTTCGCGGCCGGCGAAGCGGTCGGCGGTGCGAACGGCGCCAACCGTCTCTCGGGTAACGCAATTACCGAGGCATTCACTTTCGGCCGTCGCGCGGGCTTGCGCGCTGCTGCACTTGCCGCGCAGACCACAATGCCGTCGATTCGAGAAAAAGTAGAAACCAAGCGATCCGATTTTTCGAGGCTCGAGGTCAATGCCGCCATGGAAATCGCACGCCTCCAGCGGGTGATGAACGAGGACGTCGGGCCGTTGCGCAGGCGTGCCGGCCTCGAGCGTGCGCTCGCGCATATCCACGAGCTCGAGGTGCACTGCACGGATCTGCCGGCGCCCAGAGCCGGTCTCGATCCCGAGTGGATCGACCTGCACGACCTGAGAAACATGCGCCTTGTCGCCGAATGCATCGCGCGGGGGGCGCTCGCCCGCGAGGAGAGCCGCGGGGCGCACCAGCGCGAGGATTTTCCCGAGACGAGCGAGCGCTGGGAGAAGCACCAGACGCTCCGACTCGCCTCCGACGGAGTGCGGCTTGAAGGCTAGGCTGAGGATCCGGCGCGGCACACCCGGCGTGGCCGGGCGCTTCGAGCGACACGAGGTCCCCTTCGAGCCGGGCCAGACCGTGCTCGACGCGCTGCGCTGGCTCCGCGTCCACCGCGATCCGAGCCTCGCGATCCGCTTCTCGTGCATCAACGCCAACGCGTGCAAGGAGTGCATGATCAGCGTCGACGGCGAAACCGTCTACGCCTGCACTACTCGGCTTACCGAGAACGAGATGACGCTGGAGCCGCTGCCGAACAAGGCGCTGATCAAGGACCTCGTCACCGAGATCGCGCCTCCGGACGAGCGCCTCGCTAGCGATCGATGACGCCGGCTTCGGTCGCCTTGATCTGGAGCGCGAGGTACTTGGAGTAGATCCGGCACTGCGCGAAGCTGCCGGCGATGAACCAAAGCCCCGGCTGCGGCGTGCGCTGGAACATGTTGCGCAGCTCCTGGCCTTCGCCGAAGCCCCAGATCGGGCCGACGCGGGCGGCCATGCCGGCGCCGAAGAGCCTCGCGACGAGGTGCTCCTGGCCTTTCCACCCCGTGGCGAGTACCACGAGGTCGGCCTCCTTGAGCAGCTCCTCGAGCTCGTCGAACTGGGCGAGGCCGATCCTGCCGTCGGCGATGAGATCCGAGCAGCCGACGTTGAAGTAGTAGCCGCCGCCGCGGGTGAGGTACAAGAACTGCCAGCCGGTCCCGTCCTCGCCGTCGCAGAGCCGGAAGCCCTTCTGCTCGAGCCGATCGAGGAGGGCCTTGTCGAGATTCTTCGCGTGCTGCGTCGCCAGCTTGTGACTCTCTCTTGAAATCTTTAATGGGATGGAAGCGGTGATGAGGTCGCAGTCCTCGAGCGGCGGGCCTTCGCTGTAGAGCGAGTAGACGAGCTGCGCGCTCGGGTCGCAGTTGGTGATCAGGGTGGGGCTGCGCTGGACGATCGTGACCTTCGCGCCGGCAGAGTAGAGGTCCTGCGCGATGTCGTGGCCGCTATTTCCGGTGCCGATGACGATCGCGCGCTTGCCTTTCCAGGCCTCGCCGTCCTCGTACTGGCTCGAGTGGAGGATTCTTCCTTCAAAATTTTTTAGCGCTGAAATCTCAGGAATGTTGGGAATCCCGCTCACGCCGGTGGCGAGGACGACGTGGCGCGGATGGAGCTCGCGCTTCGAGCCGTCCTCGCGCCGCACCGTCACCGACCAGCGCTCGTCCCGTGCGTCGTAGCTTCCGCCCTCGAATTCCGCGCCGGTCCAGTAGTTGAGCTCCATCGCCTCGGCGTAAGACTCGAACCAGTTCGCGAGCTTGTCCTTCGGGATGTAGACCGGCCAGTTCGGCGGGAACGGCATGTACGGCAGGTGGTTCACGTGCACCTGGTTGTGCAGCGTGAGCGCATGGTAGCGCCGGCGCCAGTTGTCGCCGACTCGCGGCCAGCGGTCGACGATCAGCGTGTCGACCCCGAGCTGCCCAAGGCGCGCCGCCGTCGTGAGTCCTGCCTGCCCGCCGCCTACAACCAATACGGTGGGTTCACGCTCGGAATAACTCCTTGAAGAAGTGCGCAGGTCGAGCCAGTTCGGTCCCGCGAAGTCGCGCGAATAGCCCCAGCCGTCGGGCCGCCTGCGGCCGACGTGCTCTTCGAATTTCTTGAGCTCGTCGAGCGACGTAAGCAGGGTCCACGCGCGCGGCTCTTCTTCATCCGGGAAAAAGCGAAGGACGCCACTGCCGCGGCCGAGCGCGGTCTCGAACCTGTAGATCACCTCGACGCATTTCGCTCCGGCGCGCGTCACATGGCGCGGCGCGGTGCGCTCGGGATCGGTGCGGAAGCCGCCTGGACGCGCTCGGCGGGCGTGCTCCTGCAGCGCGGCGGCGATGGCGTGCGCTCCGCTCACCGTGCCGATACGCCACGTGAAGGCGAGGACGTCGCGCCAATGGCCGTCGCGATGGAAGAGGTTCGCGAGCGACTGGGTGTCTCGCTGAGATAGCGCATGCTCGAACCGCGCGAACCAGTGATTCGCGATCGTCGCGAGGGTTTCCGTTCCGGCCAGCATCGGCGCTCGCTCATTAGAATAGCGCATCCATGCAGAGGCTCTGCGTCTTCTGCGGGTCGAGTTCTGGACGCGATCCGGCTTATGCGAGCGCGGCGGCGCACCTCGGGCGGGTCCTCGCCGGGCGCGGCACCGGGCTGGTCTACGGCGGCGGCCGGGTCGGGCTGATGGGCGTGCTCGCCGATGCCGCTCTCGCGGCCGGCGGCGAGGTCATCGGCGTGATTCCGCAGGCGCTGCTCGAGCGCGAGCTCGGCCACCGCGGACTGACCGAGCTGCGCGTGGTCGATTCGATGCACGCGCGCAAGGCGCTCATGGGCGAGCTGGCTGGCGGTTTCATCGCGCTGCCCGGCGGCGTGGGCACGCTCGAGGAGCTGTTCGAAGTCTGGAGCTGGGCGACGCTCGGATTGCACCGCAAGCCTTGCGGCCTCCTCGACGTGAATGGATTTTTCGTGCCGCTGGTCAGCTTCCTCGACCGGCAGGTCGAGGCCGGCTTCATCCATCCGGCGTACCGCGCGATGCTGACCCTGGCCTCTACGCCCGAAGCGCTGCTCGATGCGTTTGCCGCCTATGAACCGCCGGCGGAAAAGTGGACGCCTCCGCTCAGACGAGCGTGAGGCCGATGCTCGCGCGCCCCATGCCGTCGGCGTCGGGACGCGAATTCGAGACTGTTCCCTCTGTCGCGCGCGCGCGGTAGCTGACCCGATAGCGCGGTGTGCTGGTGACGAGCATGAAGCGCCCGTCCGCGTCGGTGAAGGCGCGCGCCTGCCCCGAGACGACCGCGGCTCCGGAAAGCGGCCTGCCGTCCGAACCGAGGACCCGGCCGCAGAGCAGGAGCTTTTGCGGTGCTTCGATCGCGGGGAGTGCTGCGAAAGCGGCCGGCGCGACTGCGGTTCCAAGGCCGGCGATGATCACTTGTCTGCGCCGAGGGGATAACATGGCGGCCGATCATACCCCTGCACAAAAGCCAACGGGAAGGGCCAGCCCCATGAAACTCCTCTACTTCAACGACTATCGCCTCGGCGTGCTGAAGGGCGACCGGGTGGTCGACGTCACCACGGTGGTCCAGAACGTCCCGCACACCGGCCCCGGGAACCTCATCAACGGCGTGATCGAGCGCTGGGCCGAGCTGCGCGGGCCGATCGACAAGGGCGCAGGCACCGGCACGGGCCTGCCGGTCGCGCAGGTGAAGATCCGCTCGCCGCTTCCCAAGCCGGTCAACATCGACTGCATGGCGGTGAACTACATGGAGGACGGCACGCGCAAGGAGCCCGCGCCGATCAACGCCTTCCTCAAGTCGCCGGGCTGCGTTGTCGGCCACGGCGACACCGTGGTGCTGCCCGATATCGCATTCTCGATCTTCGAGGGCGAGGCCGAGCTCGCGGTGGTGATGGGCAAGCACGCGAAGAACGTGCCCGCGTCGCGCGCGATGGAGCACGTGTTCGGCTACACCTGCTTCATCGACGGCTCGGCGCGCGACGCCACCACGCTCGGCAACTCGTTCTACCAGGTGAAGTCGCGCGATACCTTCGCGCCGATCGGGCCCTACATCGTCACTGCCGACGAGATCCAGGATCCGCACAAGCTCCAGGTACGGCTCTCGGTGAACGGCACGGTCAAGCAGAGCTACAACACCAGCGACATGGCGAACAAGATCCCGCGCTGCATCGAGTGGATCTCGGGCATCCACGAGCTCGAGCCGGGCGATGTCCTCGCCACCGGCACCAACCACCGCGGCCTGTCGGCGCTGCAGAACGGCGATACCGTCGAGCTCGAGATCGACAATATCGGCAAGCTCGTCGTCAAGGTCCAGGACGACCTGAGCCGCACCTGGGCGCGCGAGACGCGCCTCGAGCGCGAGCAGAAGGGCCTGAAGGGCTACACGCCCCAGCTCACCGGGAAGTACGCCAAGGCCTAGGCGTATTCCTCGGAGACGTCCTTGTTGGTGTAGTCGGGCAGCAGGAGCGTCGCGATGACGCTCAGGACGGCGCACGCGAGGATGTAGACCGCGATCGCGTACCCGCTTTTGTAGTGCGCGAAGAGCGCCGCGGCGATCAGCGGCGCCGGACCGCCGGCGATGATCGAGGCGAGCTGATAGCCCATCGACGAGCCGCTGTAGCGCAGCCTCGGCGTGAACGACTCGGCAATTAGCGCCGCCTGCGGGCCGTACATCATGTCGTGCGGCACCAATGACAGAATGACCGCGACGAAAATCCACGCCGCGCTGCCGCTGCTCAGCATTCCGAAATAGGCGAAGCCGAAGATTCCGGTGACGATCGCGCCGACGAGGTAGACCCGGCGCCGTCCCATCCGGTCGGACAGGTGGCCGAAGATCGGGATGGTGAAGAACGAGACGAGCGAGGCGCACATCACCGCGGCAAGCAGGAAGTCGCGCGTGACGTCCAGCTGGCCGGTCGCATAGCTGAAGACGAAGGCGGTGAAGATGTAGAACGGAGCTTGCTCGGCCATCCGCGCCAGGGCCGAGAGGATGACTTCCTTCGGCTGGCGCTTGAGCACCTCGAGCATCGGCCGCCGCTCGATGCGCTTCTGCTGCTGGAGGCGCGTGAACACCGGGGTTTCCATGATCCTCAGGCGGATGTAGAGGCCGATCGCGACCAGCACGATGCTCAGCGCGAAGGGGATGCGCCAGCCCCAGCTCAGGAACGCAGGGCCGGAAAGCTCGCTGCAGATGAGAACCACGAGGTTGGCTATGAAGAGTCCCGCCGGCACGCCGAACTGCGGCCACGACGCGGCAAAGCCGCGATGCTGGTTGGTGCGCGTCCATTCCATCGACATCAGCACCGAGCCGCCCCACTCGCCGCCAACGCCCACGCCCTGGACGAAGCGCAGCGCCGTCAGGATCACGGCGCCCCAGATGCCGATGCTCTCGTACGTCGGCACGAAGGCCACGAGGAATGTCGCGATCCCCATGACCATCAGCGTCGCAATGAGCGTGGACTTGCGCCCGATACGGTCGCCGTAATGGCCGAAGATCGCCGCGCCCACAGGGCGCGCGATGAAGCCTACCGCGTAGATGGCGAAGGCCTGTAGCGTGCCCGTCAGCGGATCCGACTGCGGGAAAAAGAGCTTGGCGAAGACCAGGCCCGTGACGATGCTGTAGAGAAAGAAGTCATACCACTCGATGGTGGTGCCGATGGTGCTGGCGATGACGGCGCGGCGCAGCTGCGTGCGGGCGTCGGTGGATTGAGATGCAGGTAGAGCGTGTCCCGCGGTGAACGTGGCCATGCGATGCCCTAACGTACAAAGAGGTGTCGTCGTTAGATGCAAGCCTCGTACCGCAGTTCAGGAATGCGGCTTGCTCGCCTCAGTTACTTCAGCCCGAGCTGAAACATCGGCAGACTGCGCCCGCTAGTCTCCCTGCCATGGATACTGCGAAACACGCGGCACGCTTATTTCCGCTTCGACCGGCGCTCGTGCTCGTCGCGTGCTCGCTCGGCGTGCTCGTCGCGCAGGTCGATACCTCGGTCGTGACGCTCGCCGTCAAGCGCATCGGCGCGGACCTCGGCTCGACCGTGAGCGAAATGCAGTGGATGATCGATTCGTACAACCTGGTTTACGCGGCGCTGCTTCTCACGGGCGGAGCGCTCGGCGACCTGTACGGCCAAAGGCGCGTTTTCGGCTGCGGCATCGCGCTGTTCGCGATCGGCAGCATTTTGTGCGCCGCCGCGCCTGGCAGCGGCGCGCTGCTCTTGGGACGGGCGATCAGCGGCCTTGGGGCCGCGCTGGAGCTGCCAATGTCCCTCGTCCTGCTCACCGCCGCCTATCCGGAGGAGAAATCTCGCCAGAATGCGCTCGGCATCTGGGCGAGCTGCAACGGGCTCGCCTTCATCGTCGGGCCCACGCTCGGCGGCCTGCTGGTCGACACTGCCGGCTGGCGCAGCATCTTCTACCTCGTTCTTCCGCTTTGTGCTGGAGCGTTGCTACTCGCATGGAGCGCCGTGGACGAGAGCGCTGACTCGAAAAGGCGCAGGCTGGACATCCCTGGACAAGTCGCCGCCATCGCCGCACTGGGCGGCTTCGCGTTCGCCGCCATCGAAGGTCCGCACCTCGGCTGGAGCTCGCCCGCGGTTCTCCTTGGATTGGCTCTTTCCGGCATTGGCGCGGTTGCGTTTGTCCGGGTCGAAAGAAAAGCGCACAGCGGGCTGGTGCCGTTCGAGCTCTTCCGCAGCCGGCCCTTCAGCGCCGCGCTCGCGGTTGCGGGCCTGATGACCTTCGGGATGTATGCGCTGCTCTTCCTGATGCCGCTCTACTTCCAGACGCTGCGCGATGCGACTCCGCTGATGGCGGGCGTGCGCATGCTGCCGCTCTCGGTCGCCTTTGTCGCAGTGTCGCAGTGGAACGGCCCGATCATGCGGGCGATCGGGCCGCGCGGGACGATGGCGTGGGGAATGGCGGCCATGGGCATCGGCGCGCTACTGTGCGGGCTGTTTGCGACAGACTCCGGTTACTGGCTGATCGCTGCGGCCCTCACGGTCGTCGGCGTGGGGTTGGGGCTCAACACCGCACCGGTCAACAGCGTCGCGGTCCAGAACGTGCCGCGTGAGCGCGCCGGGACCGCGTCGGGACTACTGAACACCGCGCGCATGGTGGGCGCGACGCTCGGCATCGCGCTCCTCGGCGCCGTTTTCGCGCACTTCGCAGGCCAGGCGGCGGAAATCGAAGGCTTCCTGCCGGGTTTGCGGGCCGCCCTGCTGCTCGGTGGGGTCGCAGAGCTCGCGGGCTCGGCGATCGCGTTCGCGTTCGTCCGCGCGGGCTAGCCTCCGCCGAGACGCAGGTTGAGCTGGTAGACGCTGGCGGCAGGCAGTTCGAGCTTTTCGCCGGTCACCCATTCGATGATCGGCGCGAATTGCCGGCATTCCGCGTCCGCCAGCCCTGGATCCATCTCGAAGATGCCGGCTCCCGTTTCGGCGGCTCGCACGAAGGCGTCGGAGTCGAGCAGGCGCCCGATCAGGTTCAGGTTGAGCGCCTTCAGGAACCGCTCGAGCGGCTGGTACACGGGCATCGACCTGCGCACGCGGTTGGCAATCACGCCGATGCGGATGCTGCGCGTGCGTACGAGGCCGGTCAGCAGCACGTCCTTGATGAAGTGCGCGGTGGCGTGGATGTCGATGGAGGACGGCGTGACGGGAATGAGCACGCTGTTCGCCTTGCACAGCAGCTCCTGCAGCAGCACGCCCGAGACGCCTCCGGGCACGTCGATGATGAGCTGCTTCGTTTCCGCGGGCACGTACATGCCGAAGCTGCGGAGCTGGCCGAATTTCTCGGGCGCGGCGTTCGAGCCGTGGATTTTTGCGAGCGTAGGTGGCGCAGCTTCAGCCAGTACAGGCTCGACCCCTGCGGGTCGTAGTCCATGATCGTGGTGGCGACGTTCGCCGTGGCGAAATAGCTCGCCAGGTTGATCGAGACGGTGGTTTTGCCGGCGCCGCCCTTTCGATTGATCACGAGCGTGGTATTCATGCCACAACCCCTTTTTGTTCTACTCACCCCCGGCGCGGGCATCTTGCGCCCGGGTCCTCGCAAAATCAAATTCGCTTCGACCAGGCGCTGTCGGGCTGCGGCGTCAACGTCGTAAGAGCTTGCAAGGACTAGGCAACTCCGTGGCGCAGTGCGCGGCGCGCCAACGAATTGGCAGGTATCCTCCCGCTGCGCCGCAATGAATAACTACGATAATCCTTACCGCGACGATCCCGAGCTTGCTCCGCTTACCCCCGCAGGGCGCTTCATCGAATGCGCTTTTGCAGTAGTGCTCGCGTTCCTGGCGGTGTACCTTTCCAAGTAAACCAACCCACGCCGGGGCCGTTAACTAGTTACCTTCCCCGCCGTCGGATGCAAGCGCAAGGTATCGGCATGGCAAAAGCAGTCTACCAACGCTCGGTCGAGATGGCTGCCGAGATCCTAGGGAGCAACGATGCGGTCGCCGGCTACCTTGGCGTGAACCCCTCGGAAGTGCTCGCCTGGGTGGAGGGAAGGGCGGAACCCGCCATCAATCTGTTCCTGCGGCTCGTCGACCTCATCGAGCGAAGCACGGTCAGCGCCGCCCGCACGGCGACGGTCGTGCGCTCCAAGCGCGACGAGAAATAGCCGGTTGCCCTACTCGGGCTGGATGCCGGCTTCCTTCACGATCCGGCCCCATTTGTCGACTTCGGCCTGGATCACGCTGCCGAATTGCTCCGGCGTGCCGCCCTGGATCTCGATTCCAGCGGTGGTGAGGCGTGCGCGCACGTCGTCCTGCTTGAGCGCGGCGTTGATCACTCCGTTCAGCCGGTTGACCGTGTCCTTCGGCGTGCGCGCCGGGGCGAGGATGCCGCCCCAGGTGCTGGCGTCGTAGCCGGGCAGGCCCGACTCCGCGATCGTCGGCAGATCCGGGAACGAGCTCGAGCGCTTCAGCGTAGTCACGGCGATGCCTCGCAGCGCGCCCGAGCGCACGTGCGGCGTGATCGCCGTGACCGTATCGAAGATCATCGCGGTGCGGCCCGCGAGAAGGTCGGGATGCGCCGCCGAGCTGCCTTTGTACGGCACGTGCTGCATCTTCGTCTTCGTCATGCTCATGAAGAGCTCCGCCGCCATGTGGAGCGAGCTGCCGGGGCCGCTCGACGCGTAGGCCGCCTTGTCGGGGTTGGCGCGGATCCAGGCCGCGAGCTCCTGCACGTTCTTCGCGCCCACCGAGGGATGCACCGCGAGAAGGAGCGGCACGACATGCGTGTACGCGACCGGCTCGAAGTCCTTCACCGGGTCGTAGGGCAGGTTCTTGTAGAGCCACTTGTTGGTCGCGTGGCTGGAGGCGACGATCACCAGCGTGTAGCCGTCCGGCGGGCTCTTGGCGACGAAATCGGTGCCGAGATTGTTCGCGGCGCCGGGCTTGTTCTCCACGAACACCGGCTGGCCGAGCGGCGCCGACATCTTGTCGGCAAGCGAGCGTGCGATGAGGTCGATCGCGCCGCCGGTGGTCGCGGGCACCACGATCTTGACGGGCCGCGACGGATAGGTCTGCGCGACGGCGCCGCAACACGCGAGCGCCAGCGCGAAGCTGATGCACCACCTCATCTCGATCCTCCTTAGTCCGACTTGATGTTGTTGTCGCGAATCACCTTACCCCAGCGCTCGAGGTCCCGCGCCACGACCTCGTTGAACCGCGGATACGCCAGGCCGGTCGGCTGGAAGCCGAGCTCGCGCAGCCTGGCTGAAACGTCCGGCGAAAGGACCGCTTGGCGCATATCGAGGGAAAGCTGCTCGAGGAGCGGCTTCGGCGTCGCCGCGGGCGCGAAGAGCCCATGCCAGGCTTCGATGCCTACGCCCGGGAACACGCTGTCGAAGGGCGGCACGCCGGGCAGCGCCTCGATCGGCTTTGCGCCCGTGACGAGGAGCGGACGCAGCGTCCCGGAGCGGATGTGCGGCAGCACGCCGACCGAGACCTCGAACATGAAGTTCACTTCGCCGGCGAGGACCGCCTGCACTGCCGCCGCGGCGCCTTTGTATGGGACGTGGTTGATGTTCGCGCCGGTGGTTCCCTTCATCAACTCGAAGAAGAGATGCTGCCCCGAGCCGGTTCCGGCGCTCGCATAGTTCAGCTTGCCCGGCTGCTTCTTCGCCAGCGCGATCAGCTCCTCGACCGAGCCGATGCCGGACTTCGCGTTCGCCACGAGCACATAGTCGATCAGCGCGATCTGCGACACGCCGACGAGATCGCGCAGGGTGTCGTAAGGCAGCTTCTGCAGGTGGGGCGTCGCCACGAGCGGTGTCGAGTTGACCGCGAGCGTGTAGCCGTCGGGCGGGCTCTTCGCGAGGAGATCGGTGCCGATCGCGCCGCTCGCGCCGCCGCGGTTGTCGATCACCACCGGCTGGCCCCACTGCTCGGAGAGCTTGCGCCCGACCACCCGGCCGACGATGTCGAGCGGTCCGCCCGGCGGGAAGGGCACGATCAGCCGCACCGGCCTTGACGGAAATTCCGCCGCCCCGACCGGTATGGCCAGGAACAAGACAACAAGGACGAAAAGAATCTTCTTGACCAAGCTCGGCCTCAAGCGGCCTTCCGTCTTCCCTGCAGGTCCAGCAGACCCGCTGCGACGAGCGCGCGGCGGATGCGCTCGATCTCGTCCGCCGGCAGCTTGACGAGCGGCGGACGCACTACGGCGCGCGGCAGGCGTCCGAGGAGCACGAGCGCCTCCTTCATGCGGTTGTGCATGTCGACGAAGGGATCGGCGTAGAACGCCTCGGCCGTCGGGTAGATCCGCTCGTGGATCTCTCTTGCCTTTGCCAGATCCCGGTCTTGAACCGCCTGGAAAAGTCGCAGCTGAAGATCGGCGATCACCGAGCCGCTCCCGGAAAGCAGCCCCTTGCAGCCGAGCACGAGCGAGCTGAAGAGCCAGGAGCTGTGCGTGGTGAGGACGTTCACCGGTCGCGGGCGCGACTGCAGCGCCCGGATCTGCCGCTCGTGGAGCAGCGGGCTCGCGCACCAGTCCTTGATGGCGCGCACGGTGGGCACTTCGTCGCAGATGCGCTCGAGGGTGCTCATGGCATAGCCCTGGCCGCCCGCGGGCGGGTACTGGAACACGATCAGCGGAAGGTCGGTCGCATCGGCGATGCGCCGGAAATGCTCGAGCGCCATCTCGGGGCGATGGCCGAATGTGTAGATGCCCGAAGGAAAGACGAGCAGCGCGGACGCGCCGCCCGCGGCCGCCATTCTCGCGAGGCGCTGCGCCTCGAGCGAGCCCTCGGCGTAGATGCCGTTCACGATCGGCAGGCGGCTGCCGAGCTCTTCCTGCGTGATCTCGAGAATCCGGCGCTGCTCCTCGAAGGTGCACGAGGCGACCTCGGAGGCGTGAGCGTTCGTGGTGATGGCGCCGAGCCCTGCGACCGAGGCCACGTCGCGCAGGTGCGCTCGGTAAGCGGCTTCGTCGATCGAAAGGTCGTCGTGGAACGGCAGCAGCACCGCGGGGATGACTCCCTGCGGAACGTAGTCGCGATGGCGTGGCATGGGCGCGTCCTCCTCGGGCGCGAGGGCTATTCTAGCCCCCGAAAAACAAACACCCCGAGGCAAAAAAACAAACGCCCCGGGCTTTGGCCCCGGGGCGTCTGCTAGGCAGCCGGCCTAGATGCTGGCCGGACTCCTGTTCCTAGGATTGCCCCCCAACTGCACGGGTCGACGATCCACCGTTAGAGTCCTGCCGGCCGGTTGTGCCTTGGTCGTCTCTCACGGGATCACCTCCTTTCAAAGTTGCCAGCCTCCAGTGTAGCGTGGAAAAACCGGCCGCAAAACGTGGGCTGCGCCAACTGGGCTAGACTCGCCGCATGCGGCTAGCATCCCTCATTCTGTTGTTCGGGCTGAGCCTGACGGCGTGGGCCCAGGGCGACGAATTCGGCGCGCGCTACTGGTATAGCGAGGGCAGGACCACGCGCAGTCACAACGCGCAGTCCGCCGATCCCAGGGTTGGCAATCCGACCTCCGTTCTCACCTGGACCGACCTGACCGCGCACGCCGTGGAGCTGCACGGGCGCAAGAATTTCAGCGGCGGCAGGTACGGCGGCTGGTACGTCAAAGGCTACGCGGGCGTCGGCAGCATAACGGACGGTTCGCTTCGCGATGAGGATTTCAAACGCGACCAGAGCACGATCTCCGATACGACTTCCACCGTCAAGGGCGACAACCTGAGCTACGTGAGCGTGGATGTGGGGACCGACCTGTGGCGGGGCAGCAAAGGCAGGGCAGGCCTTTTCGCCGGGTACCACTTCTGGAGAGAGTACGTGGATGCCTATGGAATCGTGAAGACGGCTGGGGATCCGCCGCTCGGCCGAACGGCACCGGATTCGCTGCTCGTCATCAGCAACCAGGTCACGTGGCAATCGCTGCGCGTGGGGTTCGCCGGGCAGTGGGACGTGAGCGCCCCCACCCGCATCCTGCTCGACGCCGCGTTCGTGCCCTTCGCGCACGTACGAGATGAAGACAGCCACTGGCTGCGCCAGGCGCGCAACGACCTCGGTCCGGCTCCGAACATCCACTCCAACGGGGACGGCTACGGGTTTCAGCTCGATCTAGAGCTGCGCCACCTGGTGCAGCGCGACTGGGAGGTCGGCGCCGGGCTGCGCTACTGGTGGCTGCGCGCGCGCGACGGCGAGCACTCGCAGGCCGGCTTCGACCTGCAGCTCCTGGAGCTCGAATCGCAGCGCTTCGGCCTGCTCCTCAGCCTGGCCCACAGGTGGTAAAGAAGGTTTTTTGCTCGCTCGCGATCGCCTGCATCGCGGGCGCTGCTGCGGCGCAGATCCCGTCGGGCGCGCCGCTGCGCGACGGGGTGCCGACGCTCGCGCCGATCCTCGAGAAGGTGACGCCGGCGGTGGTCAACATCGCGGTGCTCCAGGCGAGCCCCGAAGAGCAGAACCCGATGTTGCGCGACCCGTTCTTCCGCCGTTTCTTCGGCATGCCGGGGCAATCGGAGCCGCAGATCGCGGCCGGCTCGGGCGTGATCGTCGACGCGAAGAACGGCTATGTGCTGACCAACGCGCACGTGGTCAAGGACGCGCGCGAGGTGCTGATCACGCTGAAGGACAACCGGCGACTCCCGGCCAAGCTCGTCGGCGCCGACCCCGGCACCGACATCGCCGTGGTGCGGGTGGAGCCGAGGAGCCTGGTCGACGTGAGGTTCGGCGATTCCGACGCGCTGCAGGTCGGCGACTTCGTGATCGCGATCGGCAATCCGTTCGGCATCGGCCAGACCGCGACCTCGGGCATCGTCTCGGCGCTCGGCCGCAGCGGCCTGTCGAAGGAGGGGTATGAGCACTTCATCCAGACCGACGCGTCGATCAATCCCGGCAACTCGGGCGGCGCGCTCATCAACCTGAAGGGCGAGCTCGTCGGCATCAACACGGCGATCATCGGTCCCTCCGGCGGCAACGTCGGCATCGGCTTCGCGGTCCCGGTGGTCATCGCGTACGCGGTCATGGACCAGCTCATCAGGTTCGGCGAGGTAAAGCGCGGCCGCCTGGGCATCAGCATGACCGACGTAGTCGGGGGCGGCGACGGCGCGACCATCGCCGACGTGCAGGCCGACTCGCCGGCCTCAAAGGCCGGCCTGCGGAAGGGCGACGTGGTCACCGGATTCAACGGCCGCCCGGTGCGCGGCCCGGCGGAGCTGCGCGCACGGCTCGGGGTCGTGCCGGTGGGCGACACCGTCGAGCTGCAGGTGCAGCGCGGCGGCGAGAAGCGCACCCTCAAGGCGCAGATCGGCCCGATCGAGAGCGGCGGCAGCGGCGGCGAATCGGTGCAGGAGCTTGCCGGCGCCGTGCTCCAGGAAGTCTCCCGCAGCGGCCTGCCCGGGCGCAACCGCGCGGTGCTCGTGACCGCGGTCAAGCCGGAGTCGCCGGCGTTCCGCCACGGCCTGCGCGCCGGCGACCTCATCGTCGGCGTCAACGCCCGGCGCGTCACGTCGGTGAAGGAGCTCACCGCGGCGTTGCGGACGCGCGGCAACGTGCAGCTCAACGTCCTGCGCGGCGACAACGTCTTCAGCATTCCCGTGAGCTGAAAAAGGGTATTGTTAGTTGATGAAAATTTCCCTCCTGACGGTGGCCGCGGTCGCGCTCGCTGCCGGTTGCGCCAGCGAGCCCGATCGCGCGCCGCGCACGATGGAGGACCTCATGGCGGCGCGGCAGGCCGACGACCTCGCGCGCGCGAATTCCGCGCGGCACCTGAGCGAGCAGCTGATGCAGCGCGCCGAGCGCAAGGCGAAGGCCGCCAAGCCGGGCGGCCCGCGGCCGACGATCGACATGCTGGTCATCTCCGGCGGCGGCGACTGGGGCGCCTTCGGCGCGGGCGTGCTGAAGGGCTGGGGCCGCGTGAAGGGCGAGTTTGCGCGCCCGCAGTTCGACGCGGTCACCGGCGTCAGCACCGGGGCGATGATCGCGCCGTTCGCTTTCCTCGGCGACGACGAAGCGATCGAGCGCATCGTGCGGCTGTATCGCAACCCGAAGCCGGACTGGACCAAGTCGCGCGGGCTGGTGTTCTTCTGGCCGAGCAACCAGTCGTTCTTCGCGTTGCCCGGTCTCGAGCGCGAGATGCGCGAGTCCCTCGACCGGGCGATGCTCGAGCGCATCGCGGCTGAAGGCGCGAGCGGCCGCGTGCTCGCCGTCAATACCACGAACATCGACCTGGGCGACAGCCGTCCCTGGGACCTCATCGCCGAGGCTCGCGCGGAGCTTGCCGGCGGCGAGCCCGGCCGGGTGCAGCGTATCCTGCTCGCGAGCGCGGGTATCCCGGCGATCTTCCCGGCACGCGAGATCGGCACTTTTCTCTACGTCGACGGCGCCATCACCGGAAACATCCTCTACGGCGCGCGCATCGACGATGAAGACAGCCTTCCGGTGCTCTTCCGCAAGCGCAATCCAAACACGCCGCTGCCGCGCCTGCGCTACTGGGTCATCTTCAACAACCAGTTCCGCTTCCCGCCTCAGGTCACGCCGGAAAAGTGGCCCGACATCATGTCGCGCGCGACGATCATGGCGACCCAGACCGGGACGGTGGCCGCCATGCGGCATCTTTTCGCGCGCGCCGAGCTGATCCACCTCAAGCAGAAGGTGGACGTCGAGGTCCGCGTGATGGCGGTGCCGGATTCGTTCGTGCCCTCGGCGCCGGGCACGTTCCAGAAGGAAGTGATGAACGCGCTCGCCGACCTCGGCGAGAAGATGGGCGCCGACCCCGCAAGCTGGCGCGACACGCCGCCGGAGTGACGCAAGTAGGACCAACGTCCAATATCGGACCCGGCGTCGCAGGACTATCTTGATGTTCATGAAAAAACTTCTTCTTATCGCAACAATTCTCGCGGCGGCGCCCACCCT
>DATLUZ010000189.1:0-21913 GCA_035577785.1 Burkholderiales bacterium
GGGCCGAGACCCAGCGCGCTGACTCGGCGCTGAAGCGCAGCCGAGCCCACTCCACTTCCTTCCCCGCAAAGATCCCGTAGCCGCTCCCGAGGTGCTCGTCGAGCTCGGCGGCCGGGACCTCCTTCGCTCTACCATCGCGCAGCTCCGCCGCGCGGATCGCGTCGACCGCAAAGGTGCGCAGACCCTCGGTCTTGTGGCAATACGCGTCGACGTACCAGTTGTCGCGGTAGTGCACCAGCCGCTGCGGCGAGATCTCGCGCTCGGTCTCGCGGTTCTGCTTGCGATTGAAGTGGCGGATCCAGAGGCGTGAGCGCTTCAAGACCGCGGTGGCAACAACACCGAAATGCGCTGGGTTTTCCCCTTGGGGAAAACTTCGTCGTTCGGGCTGGAAAACGCGGATGCGCTTCTCCACCTCCTTCCACGCCGGCTCGCCGCCGAGAACCGAGCGCACGCGCTCCTGCAGCGGCTTGATATGCGGCTCGAGGAGCCCGGGCTGCAGTTCAGCAAGCAAGCTGTGCATGGTGAGAAGCGCATAGGCCTCGTCGGCCGAGAACCACAGGCCCGGCAGCTCGTAGCGCGGTCCCGGCCTCGGCGCGCCGAAGCGGTAGCCGTTCGCCTCGCGGTCGTACTCGATCGGGGCGTTGAAGCGGCTGCGCATGTACTCGAGGTCGCGCTTGACGCTCGCGCGCGAGACACCGAGACGTTCCATCAACACCTTGAAAGGAACGGCGTTCCGGTCGGTCAGGAGCTGGTGGATCTTGTAGAAGCGTTCGAGGCGCTCCATGCCGGCGCATCATGCCGGAAAAAAGCGCCCGGGCGGGAAATGGGGCGTGGCCCCGCTCCCCGCGGTCTGTGACGGCTCAGTCCATGTCGGACTGGCTCGACTCCCACTCCTTCAGCTGCTTCTCGGCTTCATCCTTGCCGATGCCGTACGAGTTCTGGATCTTGCCGACCAGCTGGTCGCGATTACCGGCGACGCGGTCCAGGTCGTCGTCGGTGAGCTTGCCCCATTGCTCCTTCACTTTTCCCTTCACCTGCTTCCAGTTGCCTTCGATGCGATCCCAGTTCATAGCGTGTTCCTTCCGTGTTGTGCTGCAGAACAGCGAGTTCGTTATACCGGCGCACGCGCTCGCGCGATGCCGCCGGATGCCGATGTTGGAGGTCGCTCGAACGACGACGCTCGGGCGAAGCAAAAGTAGAAATGCGCGCTCGTGCGCTGCCGCACGGACGCGGAGTGGTTCCGCCCCTACGTTGTTCCGCTCGCTTGCCGGAAAGGGCAGACCATGCTGGTGCTCCTGTGGATCTTCGTCGGTTTCGTCTCCGGATTCCTCACCAGCCGGTTCGTCAACGAGACCGGAAAGGGATTGTTCGTCGACACGATGATCGGGATCGTCGGCGCCGTGGCGGCGGGATGGCTCGCCACGAACTTCGTCGCGTCGGACACCGGGGTCAATCGCTACGGCATGCTCGCCGCGATCGTCGGCGCCGTTGCGCTGCTGGTGATCTACCGCAGGGTGTTCACGAAGGCCTAGACGCCGCGCGCGGCAGGCCGCGGGGCCTCGAGGAAGAAAGCCTCCCGCACCATGCTGGTCGCAGGATGGGCCTCGGCCACGGTGCAGCGCTCCTCGGCGAACACCTCGGCGGCGAGCTCCTGCAGGGCCTCGCGCGCGTCATGCAGCGTGCGGCCGCGCGAATTCATCCCGGGAAGCTCCTCGATGAAACCGAAGTACTCCGCGTCGAGCTTGAGATAGACCGCAGTCAGCGCGAGCCGGCCGTCTTCCATTTCTCTCCCCTGGCGTGGATCATCTCCAGCACTGCTATGTAGAACTTCACCGGAAGCACGTGCTCGCCGGCGAGCCAGCTTCCGAGCAGCTCAGGGGCAACGCCCCAGGCGCTCGCCAGCGCGGCTTCGCCGCCGGAAATCTCGACTGCTTTGCGGAGCGCCCGCAGGTAGGCCGCAGCGATGCGGACACGTCCTGCGGCTTCGGTGGGCATGGGGGGAGCTTGGCGGGTGCAGACCGGCCGGTCTGTGCGCCCGCCCACTTATCAGAGAAGTGCGACGTCCTTCGGCGACACTGAAGGGAACACGCGCGCGAGCTGCGCGCCGTCGAGGCCATAGACCCGAGCAAAAACCCCCGCGAGGAGCTCGCGGTATTCGTTCAATACCGGGTAGTCGCGGTCCTGGAACAACGTTCCCTGGGAAACGCGCACCTGCTCGCCGACGACGCGCTGTCCTTTCAGCGATCCGCCCAACACCCAGTACACGCTGCCGTGGCCGTGATCGGTGCCGCGGTTGCCGTTCTCACGGAAGGTGCGGCCGAACTCGCTGACGACGACCACCACGGTGTCGCGCCAGGCGCTGCCCATGCCCTGCGCGAGGGCGCTCAGGCCGCGGCCGAGCTCCTCGAGGCGAGTGGCGAGCTGGCCGGTCTGCCCGCCCTCGCCGACGTGCGTGTCCCAGCCGCCGACGTCGACGAACCCCAGGTTGTACTCGCCCTGCATCAGCTTCGCGATGCGCCGCGCCTGCAGCTCGAAGCCGCGCGCGTTGATCGCGTTGCGACCGGCGGCCTCCATCTCGCTGCCAAGGTCGCGCATCACGCTCTCGCGCATGGCGAAGCCTTCGCTCACCGGCGAGCCGAGCTTGCTGTCGCGGTACATCTCGGAGATGAGCGCGCTCTGGCGCGAATCGACCGCCGCGGGCCTCAGGCCGGCGCCGCCGAGCGCGATGTTGGCGACCGGCTTCGCGCCTTCGGGCGTCGGGCCGCGGAAGGCGAGCGGCATGTTGTTGGTGAACGCGATCGCGCGCGAGGCGCCGAGCGCCGCGGCGAGGCGTCCCATGAAGCCCGAGTCGTAGCCGCGTCCGCCGCCGAGCGGCTGGCCGAGCTCGAGCGTGTCCTGGCTCTCGAAGTGGCTGCGCGAGAGGTCGTGGCTGCCGGCGAAGGGCACGAATGCCGCCTCGCCGCGCAGCCACAGGGCGTAGAGGCTCTCGCGCAGCGCGGGGTGCAGCGCCCAGTCGGAATCGAGCTTCAGCACCGCGTCGCGCGGCACGGCGATGTTCGGCCGCACCTGGTAGTAGTAATCGCTCGAATGCGGGATCAGCACGTTCGCCGCGTCGTAGCCGCCGCGCAGGAACACGAGCAGAAAGCGGGATGACGTGGATGGCGCCGCAAATAGCCTTGCCGTTGACACCGTTGATAAGGCTAAGGGGAGAAGGAGAAACGCTCTTCGTTTCATCGGTTCCTCTGCTTCATCGGCTCATGAACTCCGGCGAGGACAGCAGGAGCAGGTTCCACTCCTTCGGATCCGAAGCCTTGGAGAGCGTCTGGCGCGTGGTGTCGGAAAGCGGCACGGGGAGCTCGTCGGACAGGCGCCCGACGCGCCGGTAGCCGACGCCGCGTGCGACCTCGAACCGGGTCGCGAGCTGACCGGGGCTCGTCCACTCGGTGCGCGTGAGCGGATAGCCGTCGGGCGTGGGCCGGCCGTAAAGCGGCTGCCCCATTCCCGCGAGGGCGTTGATCATCCGGTCGACGTCTTCGCGCGGGATGACCGCGCCATTGGCCGCGAAGCGCACCGCCGACACCATGTAGTGCAGCGGGTCCTTGAACTTGCCGCCGAGCGAGGCGCGAAACTCGGGCGATTCGAACATCGCGCGCAGCGTGAGCGCGATGTCGCCCTCGCTCGCGCGAAAGGCGCGGGCCATGCGCTCGACCAGCGCCTCGGGCGGATCGTCGGAGACGAAGTGCATGGCGAGCTTGCGCGACACGAAGCGCGAGGTCGACGGATGCGAGGCGAGGAGATCGAGCGCCTCGGCGAGCTCGCGCTCGCCGCTCGAGCGTATCGGCCGCCCGAGCAGCGCCTTCGGCCCGAAGTCGTGGCGCCGGGGATAGAACTGGAACTCGCCCTCGCGCACGCTGAAGCCGGTGAGCACGCGCGCGAGCTCCTGCACGTCGGCCTGGTTGTAGCCGCCCTTCACGCCGAGCGTGTGGAGCTCCATCAGCTCGCGCGCGTAGTTTTCGTTGAGGCGGCCGGCCGAGTTGCGCGCGTTGTCGAGGTAGACCAGCATCGCCGGATGGTGCGCGACCGCGGTAAGCAGGTCGCCGAAGCGCCCGAGCGCGTGCGGCCGGATCGCGCGCTCCTCGTAATCGCCGACCAGCACGCGCACGTTGGCCTTGTTCTGGAACACGCTGAAGTGGTTCATCCAGAACCAGGTCATCTCCTCCTGGAGCTGGTCGGGCGAATAGAGCGCGCGCAAGAGCATGCGGGCCTGCGACTCGCGCGCGAGACGGGTGAGCTCCTGCTGGTACGCCTGCCTTTGGATTTTTGCTTCTTCAAAAGACAGACCCCGGAGCGCTTGCTGGCGCTGCGCCAGCTCGGAGGCGAGATCGACCACCGAGCGCTTCGAGATGGTCATCGAATCTATGGTCGCCTGGACCTCGGCCGGGAGGCGCGGCTCGGCCGCGGGCCGAAGCTGGCGCGCAAGGTAGGCGCCGGTGCCGAGCGATTCGATTTCCTTCAGCGAGGCGGGGTTCGGGCCGAAGCTCACGCGGTTCAGCACGAGAAGCTGAATGGCGTGCGAGTCGTCCGCCCACGCGAGGGCCGGAAGCGGCTCGCGCTCGACGCGCTGCGGCCCGGTGGCGCAGGCCGTGAGCAGCGCCAGTGCTCCCCAACCCAGAATCTTCTTGCCCACGCGTCCAATCTAGCGCACCGGCATGAAGGCGGTTACAGGAAAGTGTTTCGACGTGTAACCGGTGCGCAAGCGCACTTCCGCCCTGTTTCTTGACGTCTAGAGTCAGCTCCATCAACTGACCAGGGAGGGAGCCATGGCGACAACCAATTGGGCGCACAGCAGAGACATCGCCGTCTTCCTTCTCGGCGCCGCCGCGCTGTGGCTTTCGTCGGACGCCCAGGCGGACCACGGCGAGCGTGTCACGGTGCTGGTGGCCAACAAGGGCTTCGACGACGCGACTTACGCGCGCTCCGTCATCGTGCTGCAGCGCGACGGCAGCGACGAAGTCGGCGTCATGATCAACCGCCCGAGCGACTACGAGCTCGGGGACGTGCTCGACGTCCCGGCGGCCGAGAAGGCGGCCGATCCGCTGTATTCGGGCGGGCCGTTCCTGCCGCAGCAGCTGATCGCGCTCATCCGCGACGAGAAGAGTCCGGGCGCGGGCTCGATGGAGCTTGCGCGCGGCTTGCACCTTTCAATCCGCGGCGCGGGGATCGAGCACGCCGTTGAGCGCACTCCCGGCACGGCGCGCTACTACGCCGGGCTCGTGCTCTGGCGTCCGGGCGAGCTCGCCGAAGAGGTGAAGCGCGGCCTTTGGCTCAAGCTCGAAGTGCCGCTCGATACGGTGTTCCGCCGCGATCCGGCGAACCTCTGGGAAGAGCTGCTGCTAGCTGCTCTGGCCGTCAGGGTCTGACGCGCGCCCTAGAAGTAGAGACCCATAGCCCGCGACCGGGGTGCCGACTCCCGCGACCCGGAGCGCGTTCCACATCGTCGCCGACGCCGCCGAGAACACCGGCTTGCCGAGCTCGCGCTCGAGGCGCTCCAGCACGTCGATGCTCGGCATGCCGAGCCCGCTGAGAAAGACGGCCTCCGCGTCGGGCGCGTCGACGCGCCGGGCGAGCGCGTAGGCGCGCTCGGGGGTCTCCTCGTAGATGTTCTTCACGTTGTCGAGGCTGCCGAACGAGACCACGCTCACGCCGTGCGCCTCGAGGTGCGCCTTCGTCTGCAAAGTGGTGTCGGCGCCGTACGGCGTAGCGAGCGCAATACGGCGCGCGCCGAAGCTCACGAGCGCGAGCAGCACGCTGCCGAAGGCGGTGATGAACGGAATTCCGCTCGAGCGCCCGAGGCGCTCGACGAGCTCGCGCTCGCCTTCCTTCCCGAGTGTGGCGCTCATGGCGGTGTGCGCCAGCGCGATCACAGCCGGCTTCACCATGGCGAGGAGCGCCACGTTCTCGTCGAGGTGCGCGATCTGGCTTCGGTTGCGCTCATCCTGGCCGCGGTGCGATCCGGCCTCGCCGTGCGCCACCATGCGCGTGAAGTGCACCGTGACGCCCTTGGGCGCGAGGCGGATCATCTCCGGCTCCACGGTCGGGTTGCCGGGAGGCACGAGGAAGCCGATGCGGGTCATGGCGGAAGAATAGGGACTGTCCCGATTCAGTTTCCCTATTTAGTTTTCATGGGGCGGTGCTGCCAGAGCGCGCTCGGGCGCGGCGCCTCGTCGCAGGTCTGCGACGTCGAGCAATCCACGAAGTGCTTGGCGAGCTGGCGCGGGCCGACCTCGCCGCCGTAGACGTTGCCCATCGCATCGACCGCGACCCCCTCGGCCGCGCTCGTGCCCTTCATCTCGAGCGGATCGGGAATGCGGTAGATCACCTTGCCGCTCGCCGCCTCGCCGACGCGGATGCCGCGCTTCCACCCGGGGTTGGGCGCGACGCCGTTCGACTCCGAGTCGGCGACGTAGACCCAGCCGTTCCGCACCGCGATGCCGCTCGGCCGCCCGTACTGCTTCCACTCGGCGATGAACTTGCCGTCCTGGTCCAGCACCTGGATGCGGTGGTTGCCGCGGTCGGCGACGAGCAGCCGCCCCTCCGGGTCCAGGGTGAGATCGTGCGGCGTCCTGAACTCCGCCGGCCCGGAGCCGAGCTTTCCGAACGAGCGGATGTACTTTCCGTCCTTCGTGAAGCGCGAGATCCGCGCCACGGTGTCGGCCGGCGCGTCGGGCTGCTGGCCCGAATGGCCCTCGGAGATGAAGAGCTCGCCGTTCGGCGCGACCACGATGCTGCAGGGCTCGGTAAGCGCGCCATCCTGCGGATGGCCGGCGACGCCGGGCTTGCCGATCGTCATGAGAATCTTCCCGTCCTGGTCGAACTTGACCACCGTGTGGCCCGCCGGCTTCGCGTTCGGGTTCTTCTGCTTCTCCCTCGGATTCATGCCGCGCATGTCGACCACCCAGATATTTCCCTCGCGGTCCTGGTAGATCTTGTGCGGGAACACGAAGAGGCCCGCGCCGAAGCTCTTCACGATGTTGCCGTCGGAATCGAGCTTGTGCACCGGCGCCCAGCTCGAGCCGGCGCAGCTGTCGTACGTAAAGGGCGACGCGCCCGGCGGAACGTCGGGATTGGCGCCGCAACGGTCCACCACCCAGATGGAGCGGCCGTCGTTGTCGACCGCGACCCCGTTCAGCGCTCCCCACTTGTGCCCCTCCGGGAGCTTGCCCCAGGGTGCGGCGCTGCGGTACGGGCTCGGCAGGTCGTTGGTGGGCGTGCCGTCCCATTTCCACGCCGGGGTCGCGCAAGCCGTGACCAACCCGAAAATCAGGGACAGACCCCATTTATTCTCTATCGAGAACAGGATCAGCTTACGCACGGTTCCCTTCATCGCGTTGGCCTTGGATTCGCCGACTTAATTGTTTCAGAAACAAACCGGCAACAGCATGAAAATTGGGAGGATACGCGCGGCGCTCAGAATGGGTCCCTACTTTCGGGGGATCCGACATGAAAGACTACGCAGAAGAGCGCGCAAGGGCCATACGAAGGGCGAATCGCATGCGTGCAATGGTCATTAGGGCGTTCATGCGCAAGGCGCGCGGGGCGCTCGCCAAGGCCGCCCATGATGCGAGCGTGAGCTTCTACGAGGCCGCCGGGGTAAGAATTCGGGGTCAGAGCCCGAACTTGTTTACACGTACGTAAAAACGAGTTCGGGCTCTGACCCCGAATTCTTACTGCGCGGTCCAGCCCCCGTCGACCAGAAGGCTTGAACCGGTCACCAGCGCCGCCGCCGGCGAGGCGGCGAACACCACCGCCGCGGCGACGTCCTCGAGCTGCCCGACCTGGCCCGACGGGATGCGATCGCGCACCCACTTGCCGAAGTCCGGCGTGTCGAGCCAGGGCTTGGTGAGCGGCGTCTCGACGAAGGTCGGGGCGATCGACACCACGCGGATGCCGTGCGGCGCGAGCTCGAGCGCCATCGCCTTGGTGAGCCCCTCGAGCGCGTGCTTCGTGAGGCAGTAGACCGAGCGATTGACCGCGCCGACGTGTCCCATCTGCGACGACATGTTCAGGATCGCTCGCCCGTAGCGATTCGGTGACGCGAGCATCGTCCTCGCCGCCGCCTGGGCGACGATGAACGCCGCGCGCACGTTCAGCCCCAGCAGCCGGTCGAGGTGCTCTTCGCTGACTTCGACGAAAGCCTCGGGGAGGTTGCTGCCGGCGTTGTTCACCAGCACGTCGAGCGACGCAAGCCCGGCGAAGACTTTCTTCACGGCCTGCGAGTCGGTGACGTCGCAAGCGATCGCTGTTGCCTTCCCCCCTTTACTGATAATTTCTGAGGCAACCCCATCGATCTCTTTGGGGGTGCGGGAAAGAAGCAGCACTTCGGCGCCCGCCTCCGCGAGTGCGAGCGCGCACGCACGGCCGATGCCGCGTCCGGCGCCGCTCACGAGCGCGGTGCGGCCGTCGAGGCGAAAGCGCGAAGCGACGTCCAATGAAGTCTCCCTGCGCTTATCTTAGCGCGCGTCGGGAGAGATCCGACGCCAACCGAACCTGTCCGCCCGCCTGCCGCGCGCTGGTCGTGTCACTCGACGCTCGACACACTGGCATCCCTCATGGAACTTTCGAAAGTCGTCGCCTGTTTGGCCCTCATCCTCGGAGCGATGCTCGCGACCGGCTACGCGCGCGGCGACGGACCGAACGGGCCGGCGGTCAGGCAGACGGTGCAGGAGCGGCTCGTGGCGCGCGAGGCGATGCAGCGCGCCGCGCTCGCCGAGCACCATCGCCGCAAGGAAGACGTCACGCGCCTTTGCAACAGGCCCCTGTACAAGCCGGCCGAGCTCGAAGCCTGCCGCGCGGCGTATCGCAAGCTGTAGAAGAAAAGCTACTTCGCTCCCAGGCCGACGTTCTGGCCCCCGTAGCGCCGCAGGCGCAGGTCGGCCTGTTCCTTGTGCCCCCAGAAGCGCTCGATCGCGCAGAGGCGCGAGCAGTACTCGCCCACTTTCACGCTCGCCTCGGCCGTGACCTCCTGGTAGGTGCAGGTCTTCAGGAACTTGCCGACCCAGAGGCCGCCGGTGTAGCGCGCGGCGCCCAAGGTCGGGAGCGTGTGGTTGGTGCCGATGACCTTGTCGCCGTAGGAAACGTTGGTCTCCGGGCCGAGGAAGAGCGCGCCGTAGTTGCGCATCTTCTCCAGGAAGAACCTCGGGTTTTGGCAGAGGACTTCCACGTGCTCGGCGGCGACGCGATCGGCTTCCTTCACCGCCTCCTCCAGCGAGTCGACCAGGATGATCTCGCCATAGTCGCGCCACGCGACCCCTGCGACGTCCGCGGTGGGAAGCACTTTCAGTTGCCTTTCGATCTCTGCGGGTAACGCTTCAGCGAGTTTTTTACTTGTAGAAATCAAAATCGCTGGAG
The DNA here is from genome assembly GCA_035577785.1 of Burkholderiales bacterium. Taxonomy (GTDB): domain Bacteria; phylum Pseudomonadota; class Gammaproteobacteria; order Burkholderiales; family SG8-39; genus SCGC-AG-212-J23. The sequence goes on from DATLUZ010000189.1 coordinate 9,409, forward strand.
ACGTCGGCCCGTGCTCGGCCTGGCCGAGGAGGTCGGTGGCGACCATCTCGACGTCCGCGGTGTGGTCGGCGACCACCAGGATCTCGGTCGGCCCGGCGAAGAGGTCGATGCCGACGCGGCCGAAGAGCTGGCGCTTCGCCTCGGCGACGTAGGCGTTGCCGGGCCCGCACAGCATGTCGACCGGCGCGATCGTCTGCGTGCCGAGCGCCATCGCCGCGATCGCCTGCACGCCGCCCACCACGTGGATCTCGTCGGCGCCGCCGAGGACCATCGCCGCGATGGTCTCGGCGTGCGGCTCGCCCTGGTTCGGCGGGGTGCAGGCGACGATGCGCGAGACCCCGGCGGTGCGTGCCGTGACGATGCTCATGTGCGCCGAGGCCACCATCGGGTAGCGCCCGCCGGGCACATAGCAGCCCACCGATTCGACCGGGATGTTCTTGTGGCCGAGCTTCACGCCGGGCAGCGTTTCCACCTCGATGTCGCGGATCGCCGCGCGCTGGTGCTCGGCGAAGCTGCGGATCTGCGCCTGGGCGAACTTGATGTCGTCGAGCGTCGAAGGTTTTACTTTCGCCAGAATCTTGTCGATGTCTGATTGAGAAAGCTTTTTCGGCGTCCATTTGTCGAACTTCTCGGAGTACTCGCGCACCGCGGCGTCGCCGCGCTTCTTCACGTCGGCGAGGATGTCCTCGACCGTCTGGCGGACCTTGCGGTCGATCTCGTCGGTAAGCTCGCGGGCGATGCGGCGCTTGAGGTGGGTGGCCATGGCTGGCTCCAGCAGAGAAATAGGGGTCTGTCCCCGATTTTAAGTCTGCAATAATCGGTCGATGCGAAATCCGAACGAACCTGCGTCTGGCCGCTACGGCATCGGCCAGCCGGTCCAACGCACCGAAGATCCCGTCCTGCTCCGCGGCGAAGGCCGCTACACCGACGACCTGAACGAGCCCGGCCAGGCCTATGCCTGGCTGGTGCGCAGTCCCCACGCTCATGGGCTTTTGAAAAACATCAACGTGGAAACCGCGAGAAGCATGCCGGGGGTGCTCGCGGTGTACACCGGAGAGGACCTCAAGGCCTACGGGCCGCACAAGTGCGCGCTCGACTTCAAGAACCGCGACGGCTCGCCGATGAAGCGCCCGGTGCGCAAGTCGCTCGCGACCGGCAAGGTGCGCTTCGTGGGCGACCCGGTGGCGTGCGTGATCGCCGAAACCGCGCTGCAGGCGAAGGACGCCGCCGAGGCGGTGGAGCTCGACATCGAGCCGCTTCCCGCGGTGGCTCTGGCGAGCGAGGCGGCGAAGCCGGGCGCGCCGCAGCTCTACGACGATGTCCCAGGCAACGTGATTCTCGATTTTCTTTTCGGAGAACCCGAAAAGGTCGCGGACGCGTTCCGCAATGCTTTCCATATTACAAAGCTGAGCCTGAGAAATACGCGGATCGTGGTCGCAGCGATGGAGCCGCGTGCCGGCCTCTGCAGCTTCGACAAGGCGACGGGGCGATGGACTTTGATTGCCCCGGGCCAGGGCGTGTTCGGCATGAGAAACCAGCTCGCCGACATCCTCGGCGTGCCGCAGGACAAGGTGCGCATGCGCACCTGGCATGTCGGCGGCTCGTTCGGCATGAAGGGCTCGATCTACCCCGAGTACGTGTGCCTCGCGCACGCCGCGCGCGCGCTGGGGCGGCCCGTCAAGTGGACCGACGAGCGCTCGGGGAGCTTCGTTTCCGACCAGCACGGCCGCGATCACGAGATGACTGCGACGCTCGCCTTGAACGCCGAGGGCAGGTTTTTAGGATTGAAAATCGAAGGACATGGCAATGTCGGCGCGTACGTCGGCACGGTCGCGCCGCAGCCGCCGACCATGAACGTGGTGCGCAACGTCACGAGCGTCTACCGCATGCCGGCCCTCGAGGTGTCCACCAAGGCGATGGTCACCAACACCTCGCCGGTGAGCGCCTACCGCGGCGCCGGACGCCCGGAAGCGAACTACTACATGGAGCGGCTCATCGACCAGGCCGCCGCCGAGATGGGCATCGACCGCTTCGAGCTGCGCCGGCGCAACCACGTGCGCCCCGAGCAGATTCCCTACAAGGCCGCCTCGGCCATGACCTACGACAGCGGCGACTTCGGAGCGGTATTCGAAAAGGCCGTCGCCGCAGCCGACATCCCCGGGTTTGAAAAGCGAAAACGGGAAAGCAAGACGAGGGGCAAGCTGCGCGGCCTCGGCCTCGGGAGTTACCTCGAAGTCACCGCACCGCCCAACAAGGAGATGGGTGGCATCCGCTTCGAAGTGGAAGGACGCGATGCGGGTGCCGTCACCATGATCAGCGGCACGCTCGACTACGGCCAGGGGCACGCGGCGCCGTTCGCGCAGGTGCTGAGCTCGCGGCTCGGCATCCCGTTCGAGAAGATCCGCCTGGTGCAGAACGATTCCGACGAGCTCGTGTTCGGCGCCGGCACCGGCGGCTCGCGCACCGCCATGATGGGCGGCGGCGCGCTCGCGGAGGCCTCCGATCTGGTGATCAGGAAAGGCAAGGAGCTCGCGGGCGACGTGCTGGAAACCGCCGCGAGCGACATCGAGTTCCGCGACGGCCAATTCGGCGTGACCGGGACCGACCGGTCAGTTTCGCTCGAAGACCTAGTTAAAAGGTTTCCGGGAAAACTGGATGTGAAGCACGTCACCGAGGTCATTCCCTCGGCGTTTCCGAACGGCTGCCACGTCGCGGAAGTCGAGATCGACCCGGACACCGGCGCGGTCGAGGTGGTCCGGTACAGCTCGGTCAACGACTTCGGCACGGTCTTGAACCCGCTCCTCGTCGAAGGCCAGATCCACGGCGGCGTGGTCCAGGGCATCGGCCAGTGCCTCATGGAGAGCGCGCAGTACGACTCCGAGGCGCAGCTCCTCACCGGCTCGTTCATGGACTATGCGCTCCCGCGCGCCGGCGATACGCCGGAGCGCATCGGCTGGCAAAGCCATCCGGTCCCGGCGACGACGAACCCGCTCGGCGCCAAGGGCTGCGGGGAGGCCGGCTGCGCCGGCGCGATGACCTCGGTGATGAACGCGGTGCTCGATGCGCTACGCGGCGTCGGCATCTCGCAGTTCGACATGCCCGCTTCGCCGCAGCGCGTCTGGCAGGCGATCCAGCGCGCGCGCCGCGAAAGTTAGCGTCCAACCCGTCAGGACGATGACGACAGGAAGACGCAAGGTTCGCTTTCGTTCGCTTTTCGCGCGCTCCATCGCGACAGGCATGTAGTTGTAACAGCGATATCCACAAAAACTGTGGGTAACTATGTGAGTATCGTTCGGACGCCGGGGCAACAAATCTTTACTCAGCAGGGAAAGACGGTCCGGATTAAAAATTGGGCAGCTTTTTTCTTCGCCGCGGCGCGGACTTGCGCATAAGAATCGGGTTCGGCGCAGTGTCGCCGGCCCAAAACGTCTGTTTGTAGCGACAGTTTCTTCGACCTTGGATAAGTCTAGAGCGGCAGGCCGACGTAGTTTTCGGCCAGGGCGGTCTGCGCGGCCTGCGACGCGACAAGGTAGTCGAGCTCGGCGAGCTGCATCCGGCGGCCGAAATCGCCCTCTTCCTGGAAGCGGTGGAGCAGCTTGGTCATCCACCAGGAGAAGCGCTCGGCCTTCCAGACCCGGGCAAGCGCCCGCGCTGAATAGCCGTCGAGTCCCGTCTTGTTTTTCTCAAAATAATAAGAAATAAGGGCCTCGGCGAGGTAGTGCACGTCGCTCGCTGCCAGGTTGAGGCCCTTCGCGCCCGTGGGCGGCACGATGTGTCCGGCGTCGCCGGCGAGGAAGAGCCGTCCGAAGCGCAGCGGCTCGGCGACGAAGCTGCGCAGCGGCGCGATGCTCTTCTCGATCGCCGCGCCCGTCTGCAGCTGCGCCGCCGCCTCGCGCGGCAGGCGCCGCATGAGCTCCCGCCAGAAGCGCTCGTCGGGCCATTCGTCGATCTGCTCCGAGAGCGGGCACTGCACGTAATAACGGCTGCGCGTGCGGCTGCGCATGCTGCAGAGCGCGAAGCCGCGCTCGTGCGACACGTAGATCAGCTCTTCGGAAACCGGCTCGGTGTCGGACAGCACGCCGAGCCAGCCGAAAGGATAGACGCGCTCGTAGAGCCGGATCGCCTCGGGCGGCACCGAGGCGCGCGACACGCCGTGGAAGCCGTCGCAGCCCGCGATGAAGTCGCACTCGATGCGCACACGCTTCTTATCCACCGTGTAATCGACACTTGTGGATGATGATTCGAGGTCAAACCCTTCCAGCGTGACATCCAGAGCCTCGTAGACCGTTTCCGCGCCCGCCGCGGCGCGCGCCTGCACGAGGTCCTTGGTGATTTCGGTCTGGCCGTAAACGGTGACGCTCTTGCCCGTGAGGCGCTTGAGGTCGATGCGATGACGTGCGCCATCGAAGGCGAGGTCGAAGCCGTCGTGCACCAAGCCTTCGGCCTTGCAGCGCGCTCCCACGCCGGCGCGCTCGAGGAGCGCCACCGTCCCGCTTTCCAGAACCCCGGCGCGCACGCGCGCGAGCACGTAGTCCTGCGAGCGGCTCTCGAGAATGACGTTGTCCACGCCCGCGCGGTGCAGGAGCTGGCCGAGGAGCAGCCCAGCGGGCCCGGCGCCGATGATCGCCACCTGGGTGCGCATTTGGGAATTCGGGGTCAGAGCCCGAATTCCGAAATGAAAGGGCCCCGCACGAAGCGGGGCCCTGGTGCCCGACTGATCGGGCGGCGCCTAGCTGGGCGCATCTAGCATCCGCGAAACCGCGGTTAAGCCCGCACAAGAGGTCCGGTATCCCGACAGGTCGCCGGGAATCCCGAGCTGCGTTGCTGCTGTCGGCCCTCGCGGGCTCGCGTTCAATCTAGCACTCTGGCGTGCGAGGTCAAGAGGCAGGCGAGAGAATGTGGATCACGCGGCTCGCCATCAGCTCTCTCGTCTTGGCGGCGTAAGCCGCCATGTGCGGGGCTGCGGCGTGCGCCTGGAGCGCCTCCATGCTCTCCCACTTCTCGATGACGAGAAAGGTGTCCGGGCCCCATTTCGTCTGAACCTTCAGCGCGTTCTCGGCATCGACGGCCGCCCCGTATTCGATGCAGCCCTTCTCGGCGCGCACCGCGGGCACGTTGGCCCGGAAGTGGCCCAGGATCTCTTCGCGCTTGCCCGGCTTGGCGGTCAGCACAGCGATCACGTGAATCATCGTTTTATTCTAAGCTCGGCCGCCCATGACCTGGCAAACCTCGATTTCGCGCGAAGAGCTGGCTGGCCTCCCGATCCGGCGCTACGAAGGCGAAGTTCGCCTGGTCGAGTCCGCGCAAGCGCTCGCCGACGAAGCGGCGGCGATCCGGCGCGAAAGCGTGCTCGGCTTCGACACCGAGACGCGGCCGGCTTTTCGCAAGGGCGAGAGCTATCCGCCTTCCCTCGTGCAGCTCGCCGGCGAGGCCGTGGTCTGGATCTTCCCCCTTCAGCGGGTCGATTGCTCCACCACCTTGAGAGAGATTTTCCAATCCCCTTTGTTTGTAAAAGCAGGGATCGGTGTCGCCGATGACCTGCGGCAGATGAAGAAGCTGTTCGCGTTCGAGGAAGCGAACGTGGTCGACGTCGGCGCCATCGCCCGGCGCCACGGCGTCGAGCAGACGGGTTTGCGCAACCTCGCGGGGATCGTGCTCGGCTACCGGATCCCCAAGGGCAGCCGGACCTCCAACTGGGGCGCCGCCCGCCTCACGCGGCAGCAGATCGCTTATGCCGCAATGGACGCGTGGGCCGCTCGGGCGCTCTATCTGCGGCTCGCGGCGTGAGGACGACGAGGTTCGCCGGCACGCGCTCGGCGAAGCGCCGGCCCCAGGCGTCCTCGAGCTCGAGCGCCACCGCGTAGGGGAGCAGGCGGGAGAAGTCTTCCTCGCTTGCGGGCTCGGCGCTCGCGAGGTACTGGCGCAGTGCGTCGATCGCCTCGCGGTGCTCGCCGCCGCGCCGCGCCAGGATCGGCATCAGCTTGAGGGCGAACACAAGAAGAGCCACCGCCATCGCCACCCCGACGCACACCACCGCGGCGAGCGGCGTCTCGAGTGCGATCATCGCCAGAACGCCGGCGACGCCGATGCCCGCCGCGGCGAGGATGAACGGCGCGTGGCGCGCCCAGCGGCGCCCGCCGAAAGCTTCGCGCAGCTCCACGGCCAGGCGGCGGCCCGCTTCCTCCAGGGTGCGCCCGTGCCGGCGGATCTCGACCGCGCGGTCGCGCAGCAGCCGCCGCGCGAGCGATTGCTCGCCGGGCAACCACTCGACGTCGTTGCCGCCGCGCTCGAGCCTGAGGCGCTCGCCATGCTCGTGCACGCGCAGGTAGCCGCGGCTCTGCAGGCCGAGGATCGCCGAGCTCAGGCAGCGCTCATCGTATCCGCCGCGCTCGATGAAGCGCACGCCGCCCGGGCCGACGCCCAGCGGTGGAGTGGCGCGCGGCGCCGGCGCCGGGGTGCGCGCGAAGCGCGCGCGGCAGGCGACCAGGACTCCGAGCATGAGGGCAAAGATCGTCAGGCCGAGCGGTACGCCGCGATAGGTGTCGAGGTACCAGGCGCCGCGTTCGAGGTGCGATGGGCTCTCGACCACGCCCTTCGGAAAGGAGACGACGATCGCCATGCCCTCGCCCGGCGCGAGCGGCCGCGTGGCACGGAACGCCGCCGAGCCTTCGCGCACGAACGCGTGGTAATCCTGCCCCTGGTCGCCGGGCCTTCCGGTACGCGCCTCCACCTTGAGGCCCGCCGCCGGAACCGGCCGCTCGAAGCTCACCTCGGCGCTCAGGCGCTCCACCGCCGCGTCCAGGCCGCGACCGACTTCCCAGTAGAGCTCGTCGCGCTCGTCGAGGAACGCGATCTCGCGGGCGGTGCGGTAGACGATCTGGTAGACCTGCTTGCCGCGCTCGATGGCGCGGCCCGGCTCGCCGGTGCGCACGCGCGTGCCGTGCGCCATGCGCTCGACCGTGTAAGGTTCCGGGCGGCCGTTGCGCAGCACCTCGTCCACGAGTATCGGAACCTTGATGTGATTGCCGTGGCGGTCGCGATACTCCTCTGCGAGCTCGCGTACCAGGGCGCGCTGCGGCTCGCGCATCGCGCTCTGCAGCTCGATCGTCTCGGTGACGGCGAGCTCCCCGCTCGCGCCGATGCGGATGTCGCTGTGGTAGGCGTTGACGCGCTCCGCCGCGTGCGCCGCCGACAGGCACACGATCCCCCCGATTGCGACCAGAATCCCCTTGTTCACGGCTTGTCCTTGATGCAAGTTTAGCCGTGGCGTGACTCAGTTCGCTGACAGCTTTTCCCGGTCCGACGACACTTCGATGCATGGAACTCTCCAAAGCGGTCGCGGGCACCGCCTTGCTGCTCATCCTCCTGCTCGCCCTCGGACACGCCTCGGAGCAAACTAATTCACGCGAAACGCCGAAGGCGGAAGAATCGCAAACCGCGCCGCACAGCGGCGCGCAAGGCGAAGCAGCTCCCGATCACGGGTAACGAGGCAGTCGGCCCGCGCGGCGGCCGCGAGCGTGAGAAATTTCTGGTCGTCCGGGTCGCGGCACGCGGGTAGCCCAGCCACCTCGATCGTCGGCGGCGTGATTTTTTTCACGATTCCTTCGCATCGCCTCAGGCAGGCATCGATATCCACGTTTCGGCCCAGCGGATAGGCGAGCACGCGCTCGAGCTCGGCGAGACAGGCCGAGTCGATCAGCACCTCGGCGCGATCCTCCGCCACGGCGGCGCGCAGGCCCGCGAGCGAGCGCTCGTCGAACACCAGCCAGTCGAGCCACACCTGCGTATCGAGGATGAGGCGCATTGCGCGCAGGAGCACGAGCTCGGGTGCGCGCCCTTTCTCGACGAACACGATGGCGTTCTGCTCGAGGCGCCGGCCGAGCGCCGCGGCATCGACGCGGGTAATGCCGAGCACGAGCACGCTCGGCTCCGGGCGCCAGCGGCCTTCGGGATCGCGCCCTTCGCCCGGCAGCCAGGGCAGCGCGAGCGAGCTCCGCAGCGCCGCCATCGCGGCCTGGTTCAGGGCCGGCTCCTGCACTTCGCCGCGCGGATTGGCGGCCGTGACGAATGCCGCGGCCGCCGCGCCGTAATGCTCGAGCAGGCGCTCGAGACCTGAATCGCCCACGCCGACGCGCAGCACCATCCCCGATTCCAGTGCATAGAGGGCGCGCTCGTAAGATTCGATCAGATCGGGCGTAAGCGGCGGCATCGATTGCAAAACGTGGTGCAGTCCGGGAACGCGCCTGAGCAATAAAGGGCACAATTCGCTCTATGTCCGATAGGCTCGGGACCGTGCTCTTCGCCGACGTGAGCGGCAGCACCAGCCTCTACGAGACCGCCGGCGACGACGCGGCGCTCGAGGCGATTTCCGCCTGCCTCGCCGCGGCGCGGCTCGCCACCGAGGCGGCGGGCGGTCGCGTGGTGAAGACCATCGGAGACGAGGTCATGGCGATCTTTCCCGGGCCCGATGCGGCGGCCAACGCTGCCGCCGACATCCAGACTCGCATCGCCGAGCTGCCCGAGGTCGCGGGCAAGAAGCTCGGCGTGCGCGTGGGCTTCCATCACGGCCCGGTGCTTCAGCGAGACGACGATATCTTCGGCGACACGGTCAACCTCGCGGCGCGGCTCGTGGCGCAGGCGAAGAAGGGCGAGATCGTTCTCTCGACCGATACCGCCGCGCAGCTCGGGCCGGCCTTGCGCAGGATGGTGCGCGAGCTGCACGCGATCACCGTCAAAGGCAAGGCCGAGGAGATCGGCCTCGCCGAGCTGGTCTGGAGGTACGACGCGGAAGCGACGGTGTTCACCGGCGTGCGCAGCCGCGGCCGCATCGCCCGCAACGCGCTGCGCCTGCGCTACCGCGGCGCCGAGGTGGCGCGGCGGCGCGATATGGACTCGATCCACATCGGGCGCGAGCACGCCAACGGCCTCGTGGTGCACGACGAAATGGCCTCGCGCCAGCACTGCACCATCGAGCGGCGGCAGGAGCTCTTCGTGCTGCTCGATCACAGCACCAACGGCACCTACGTGACCGTCGAGGGCGAAGCCGAAATCGTCCTGCGCCGCTCGGAGCTCCAGCTGCGCAAGCACGGCTGGATCGCCTTCGGCCAGCCGCGCGGGCCGGGCGTCGAAGTGGTCGAGTTCTTCATCGACGACTAGAAAAGCAGGGCTTCCGCCAGCTCGAGCACGTCGTCGGGCCAGTACGCCATCGGGCGCGGCCGCGGATCGGCGGCCTCGGCGAGCGGCCGGCAGGCCAGCATCCGGTAAACCCAGCGCGAAGGAAAGGCGTTGCGCCCGTCCCGCGCGCCGAGAAGCGCGCCGGCGACGGCGGCGTTGGTGCCGCTGTCGCCGCCGCAGCCGACCGTGGCGACGAGCGATTCCTCCAGGCTCTCGCTGCTGGAGAGCCGATGGAACGCGTTCTGCAGCGCCACCAGCGCACGTCCGCGCGAGAAGTCGTCGGGCGCAGCGTTGCTCAGGATCGCCTCCTGCGCCGGCCCGGTGCAGTGCGCGGCGGCGGCCTGCACCATCTCCTCGCGGCTCGCGCCGGCCACACCCGCGGCGATCGCGGCGCAAAAACCGGCGCAGGCCTGGACGCACACGGGGTTGGGGTGCGTGAGCGCGGAATCCTGCCGTGCCGCCGCGGCGGCGCGGGCGGGATCGCCCGCGGCCCAGACGCCGATCGGCGAGACGCGCATCAGCGAGCCGCTCGATTCGCTCTCGGTGGTGTGCAGCCCGAGGAGCCCGCGCTCGGTGGTCTCGCTGATGTCGATGGGACGCGTCTGCACCCAGTCGCGGTACCCGTCGAGCACCTTGTCGCGCTCGAAGCCGTGGTGGCGCAGGATCGAGCGCGCGAGCGTGAGCGCCATCTCGCTGTCGTCGGTCGGCTGGCCGGCGATGGTGTGGTACGGGCCGCCGCTCGCGAGCTCGCGCACGCCTCGCGGAAAGAGCCGCGCGATCTCGGCCGCGCTCTTGTATTCCACCTGCGAGCCCAGGCTGTCGCCGATCACCTGGCCGAGCAGCGCACCCTGCGCCCGCTCGAGCCGCCGGGAGTTGCGGCGGAAACCGAGCGGCGTGCGCGGCTCCCGGCGCGGCTCGTGCTCGACGCGGTTCCAGTCGTACCTGCAAAGCCGGCGCGCGGCGTGCGCGGCGCCGGCGAAGACCCCGCTCACCCGCGCCACCGAGTTTCCCTGCAGCACCACCTCGCGTCCCTCGGCGTCGAGGACCACGCCGTTCGCCGCGGCGATGAGCGCCATGCCGGCCGCGATGTCGTACTCGTTGACGCCGTGCAGCGATACCGTGGCGACCCCGTCGCCCGCCGCGATGCGCGCCATGCGATAGGCGATGCTCGGCATCGCGATGTAGCGCGCCGGCGCGACCGCGATCGACCAGGCCACCGGCTTGAGCGCGGAAGAAGCGGTCGCCCAGACGAAGGCATCGGGATAGATCGCCTGCCGCGAGAGATCGTTCGTCACCGGCCGGCCGTTGCGCAGGATCGAGCTCGCGCCCTCGGCCCAGGCGATGGTGTCGTGACCACGGTCGGGCGACATCGGGCTGCAGACCACGCCGAGCACGGGCTGCGCGCCGCGCAGCAGAGCCACCGAGACCGCCGAGCCGCGGCGCCCCTGCATGAACTCGAAAGTGCCGTCGTGCGGGTCGACGAGCCAGGTGAAGCCCGGCTTCGTTCCCGGGCTCGTGCCGGTCTCCTCGCCGGCGAACGCCGCCGGCAGGATCGCCTGCAGGCTCTGCCGCAGCCGCTCCTCGATCTCGCGGTCCACGTCGCAGTGGCTGTCGTGGCCACGCGGTCCCCCCGGGCGGTGGAATTCCTCCACCAGGCGCTCGGCTTCCCCCTCAACGGCGGCAACGACCTTGTCTAACATGTCGGGGTCAACTCGATAAGGATTCCCATGGCCTCACTGAGCATCGAAGATCTCGTCGTCGGTCAGGGCGATACCGCCTCCAGCGGACAGCGCGTCACGGTGCATTACACCGGCTGGCTGGACAATAGCGGAAATCAGGGTGCGAAATTCGATTCGTCGCGCGATCGCAACGAACCGTTCACGTTTGCGCTTGGCCGCGGCCAGGTGATCAAGGGCTGGGACCAGGGCGTCGCCGGGATGAAGGTGGGCGGCAAGCGCAAGCTCACCATCCCGCCCGAGCTCGGCTACGGCGCGCGCGGCGCCGGCGGCGTGATTCCGCCGAATGCCACGCTGCTGTTCGAAGTCGAGCTTCTCGGAGTGGACTAGGGTGGACTAGAAGGTCAGAAATCGGAGTCCGGCCCCGATTTCCCGCGCAGCGCCTTGATGCGTCCGCGGCGGCGCTTGAGGTCGAGGCGCTTCGTCTTCGAACCGAACGTGGGACGCGTCGCCCTGCGCTTCTTGGGCACGTGCGCCGCCGCGGCGACGAGGGCGTTCAGCCGCGCGATGGCCTCGAGGCGATTCTGCTCCAGGCTGCGGTGCTGCTGCGACTTGATCACCACTACGCCGGTGCGCGTGATCCGCTGGTCGCCGAAGCGCAGCAGCCGCTCCTTCACTTCTTCGGGAAGCGACGAGGCGCGAACGTCGAAGCGCAGGTGCACCGCGTTCGAGACCTTGTTGACGTTCTGGCCGCCGGCGCCCTGCGCGCGGACGGCGACGATCTCGATCTCGTTCTCCGGCACCACCAGCATCGCGCGCTAGTGTAGGCAAAAAGAAAGCGGCCTGCTTCTCGCACCTCGCTTGGCCGCTCTCTCCAGTCATGGCAAAGCTCAGTATGTCGACGCGCCCGGGGCCCTGTCCGCCGGATTTCGGTCGTGGCGCGCCTGCGTGTCGCCGGTCTCCTTGCTCGAGCCGGCGCTCGCCCCCGCCGGTGCCGCCGGGTCATTCGGGCTCACGGTCGATGTGGCCGGCTGCGCACGCTGGTGCTGCGCGCATGAAACAGCCATAAATCCTAAGACCACGGCGCAAAGTAGCTTCCGCATCTGCTTCCTCCTGGCTGGGTTGAAAAGAAACCCATCCACTCGCAAGCCGCGTACCACTTATCGGGGAAGGGTCTTAGTCCGAGCCCTGCCCGAAATGGCGATGCGTGCCGCCATTTCCGACGTGCGCGCCACCGTTCGCTTGGGGCGGCACGCTCGCGCCGGTTCCGCCCGGAACGCCTGCGAGTCGCAGCCTGGCCATGGCGGCAGCATCGAGCGACTTGGGATCGGCGTTGGCGTTGTTGATCGGCTCGTTCATCCCGCAGCCGGCAAGGAGAAGCAGGAGCGCGCCTGAGAAAAAGAGTCTCTTCATGGGGTGTCTGCCGCAAGCGTCGTGCCACGAATTCGGGGTCAGAGCCCGATCTTGTTTTCACGTACGTAAAAACGAGATCGGGCTCTGACCCCGAATTCGCTTACAGGCTCAGGCGATTGCGGCCGCCTTCCTTCGCGCGGTAGAGCGCCTCGTCGGCCGCGCGCAGGACCTCGGCCGGGGTGCGCAGCTCGCCGCCGCGCTCGGCGACGCCGATGGAGACCGTCACCGAGAGCGTCTTGAGG